>SVKP01000145.1 GCA_015068395.1 Oscillospiraceae bacterium | reverse complement strand
TAAAGATGCTCTCGCCGACGGAGACCTCCATGCCGTCCATGATCGCCATGGTCAGGGGAATCTTCAGCGTCGTGGTCATGCCCTTGCCCAGCTCGCTCGAAATGGAAACGGTACCGCCGCGGTGCTCGACATTGCTCTGACGACGTCCATGCCGACGCCGCGCCCGGAGTACTCCGTGACCTCGGTATTGGTGGAGAAGCCCGGCATGAGCAGGAAGTTGAGGATATCCTTGTGGCTGTAGTCGACGCCCGGCTGTGCGAGGCCCTGGCGGATCGCCTTGTTGAGCACCGCATCCTCGTTGACGCCGCGGCCGTCGTCGATGATCTCGATGATGACCTCGCTGCCGGTCTGGCGCGCGGCGAGGATGATCGTGCCAACCGGGTCCTTGCCGGCGGCGATGCGGTCTTCCTTGTGCTCCTCGATGCCATGGTCCATGGAGTTACGCACAATGTGCATGATCGGGTCGGAGATGGAGTCGACGATGGTCTTGTCGACCTCGGTGTCCTCGCCCTCAAGGATGAGGTTCGCCTCGCGGTTGAGCTTCTTGCTCATGTCGCGCACGATGCGCTTCATCTTCTGGAACGTGCCGGAAACGGGGACCATGCGCAGGCTCATCGCCACGTCCTGCAGCTGGTCGGTCAGGGAGCGCAGCTGGCGCGCCGCCTTGGTGAAGTTGTCAAGCTTGAGGCCCTTGAGGTCGGGGCTCGCCGTGACCTGCGCCTCGGTGATGACGATCTCGCTGACGACCGCCATGAGCGTGTCGAGCTTGGAGAGGCCGACGCTGATGAGGCTCTCCTTCGCGTGCTGCTGCTTCGCCGCGGTCTGTGCCGCCGCGCTCTGCTGCGGCGCCGCTGCGGCCGCGTTCGCAGCGGGAGCGGCCGCAGCCTGTGTAGTGGCTGCGGGTGCCGCCTCCTCCTGTGCCTGCGTCTCCACACCGGGCGCAAAGTCAAAGGGCAGGAACTCACGCACCGAACCCGTCTCGCGCACCGCGCTCTCGGCGGCGCTGCGGTCGCCCTCGGTCTTAAAGCGGAGGAAGAAGCCGTTGTCGACAATGAAGCCCGCCGTATCGGGGTTGAGCTGCACGTCGGGCGGCAGGAAGTCGAACTGGTTCTCGTCGACGACCTCCTTGACGGCGTTCGCAAGCATCATCGCGCGCAGATTCTCCATGCCGGCGCCCTCGTCGAAGAACACCTGCAGGCCATAGGGGAAGGTCGGGCTGCCATATGCCATCAGATCGCCGCTGGTCGCGGCGCCGCCAGACGCGGCAGCACCCGCCTCGGCCGCCGGGGCTTCCGCCTCGGCTTCGCCGGAAATTTTATTGGCAAAGGTATTAATTTTATTAAGGAATGTGTCGATATCATTGGAAAGCGGCTGTTCGTTCTCGATCTTGTCGATCTCCGCGCGGAAGAAGTCGATCGACTCGAAAATCAGGTCGAACAGGTCCGGTTTCAACTCGTCCGGGATCGCGTCCATCGTCTTTTCGCGGATGACGAAGAACATGTCCTCAATGCGGTGTGCGATGGTCATCAGCGAGTTGAATTCCATCATGGCCGACGATCCCTTGATCGTGTGCATGATACGGAAGATCTCGTTCACCGCATCCTGCGAGAAGGTCTTCGCCTGCTCGCTGGAAAGGATCAGGTCGTCCAACTGCTCCAGCATGGAATGCATCTCGAACAGATACGCTTCCATCATGTCGTTGCCCATACCCATAATACTTTCACCCCTATTTTTTTTGTTGTGTCAGACTGAAAACAGCCTGCTCACGGTCTCTTAGAATTAATATCGGCAAATAGCCCCAAAACTTAATATCTATTCTACGGTTTTTTTTCGATTTTTGCAAGTCTTTTTCCGAAAGGAGCGAAATATATATGCCGGATCTTCTCGGCGCAACCAATCCGGTGCCGTCTTACGACTCCCCATCCGTCAAAATAACGCCCCCAACCCCGGGAACCGACACCAACATACATAACGTTGTCGACCTCGACCACGTCACCCGCCCGGACGGCCAGGAGGGTCAGCAGGGCTCGGGCGACGCCACCAATTCGTTCGACACGCGCTTCGACTCGAACTTCATGACCTTCGTGCAGCGTCTGCGCGGCGCGCAGGAGCTGCCGGAGACGTTCCTGACCGTGATCCAGGGCCAGCAGGTGGAGGTCAGCTCCGGCATCCGCAGCGGCTTCGCGCAGGAGATGGCGCAGTTTCTGGAATATCTGCACATGGACGAGGGGCAGATGCTCAGCTTTCTGAAAACGCAGATCCAAAGCGGCTCCCGTTTTTCCGGCGCGCTGTTCAACATGCTACGCGCCGCCTACAACGGCACGACCTCGGAGCTGACGAAAAACGACATCCTCCAATTTGTCCGCCGCTTCGGGGATTACTCCTCCACCGCGCACATCGAGGACAACATTCTGCGCACGACCGACGAGATGACCGAGGCGCTGCCCGGCAAGTGGTCCGCCGAGCTGACGCAGGTGCTCGCGAAGCTGGAAAACGGCGTCGACGCGGGCGACCGGCAGGGCAACCTCAAGCTGCTGCGCGAGCAGGTGTTCCCGCTGGTGTCGAAATACGTCTCGCTGACGCACGACCACGGGCTGGCGCGCAACCTGCTCTCCGCGATGACGCTGGACGTCGCGCGCTATGAAAACGGCTCGCAGGAGGGGCTTTTGGAGGCGTTCCGGCACCTCGCCTCAAGCGAGGTGCTGCCCAAGGAGCTCGCGGAGCTGCCGGACAACGAGCTGCTGCGCATGCTGAAGGAGACGGAGTTCAGCAAAGCGGCGAGCAGCAACGGCTTCGCCGACAGCATGGCGCGGGTCACGCACAAGGCGCTTCAGGGCGAGGGCAGCGTGGACATGCAGGACGCGTTCCACAATATTATGAACGCCCTGCTGATTAACGAGAGCGTCTACATGCCGCTCCAGCACATCATGCTCCCGCTGAACTGGAACGGCGAGCTGATGTTCTCGGAGCTGTGGATCGACCCGGACGCCGAGCGCGACAGCAAGGGCCGCGGCGGCAAGGACAAGGACGAGGGGCCGGTGCAGCGCATCCTGCTCAAGATGGACATCCGCTCCCTCGGCTCGTTCGACGTGCTGATCCAGAACCGCAGCGGCGAGGGCGTTTCGATGCTCGTCACCTGTCCCAAGACCGTGGCGGAGCACACGCCGCAGGTCACGCAGTCGCTGCGCAACATCCTCGCGCGCAACGGACTGAAGGTCGAGCAGGTGCAGGTCGCCGAGCAGCACCGCCCGCTGACCGTTTCGCAGGTCTTCCCCAAGCTTTTTGAAAGGATGAGTGGCGTGAATGTCAAGGTCTGAATTCCCACGCAAGAAGCGCGCCGTCGCGCTGCATTACGGCGCGGACGACACCGCCCCCGTCGTCGTCGCCTCCGGCATGGGCTACCTCGCCGAGAAGATCGTCGACGTGGCGCAGGCAAACGGAGTGCCGGTCTACGAGGACGACTCGCTCGCCACGGTGCTCACCCAGCTCCAGCTCGGGCAGGAGATCCCCGCGGAGCTGTATCAGGCGATCGTGGATATCTATGTATATTTTCTCAACTTTGACCCCGCCCGCCGCGAGAGCGCGGAGCCGCAGGCCGGGGCGCAGTAAGGAGGGAACGCCATGGGAATCTTCAAGAAATCGGAAAAAGCAAGCGGAAAGGACTATTACACCCTGCTGGACAGCAATTCCCGCTTCCGTGCCAGAGGCTTGCGCAAGGAGGCGCCGGACGGGAAAACGCTCTTTCTCTCCCTCACGGACGGGGACCCCGCCCTGCTCTCGCACATCGGCATTTTCCAGGCGGTGCCGCAGGACAAGGATCAGCCGTCCCTGATGGTGCGCTTTATCGGCTCGCGCGAGCGGATCGTCGCTCTGGAGCTGATGCGCGACTCCGGCTCCGCGATGCGGAAGAACTTCCGCGTCCCCGTCCGTTTTGAAAGCTTCGTCTATCCGCAAAGCGGCGGCAGGGCGGCGCTGCATTCGATCGACCTCAGCTGCGGCGGCATCGCGTTCCGCTCCCCGCTCGCCATCTCGGTGGGCGAGCACTTCGAGCTCGTCATCCCGCTCACGTCGGAGGGGCCGCTCCTGCTTTGGGCGGAAGCGCTGCGCATCCACCTCGACCCCGACGGCAACCTCTACGCCTGCAAGTTCATCGACCTGATCGACGACCAGGAAACCCTGCTCCGCGAGGCGGTCTTCGCCATTCAGGTCGGCGCCCGTGCCAAGGGCGCGTAGCAAAGCACACGGAAAAAGCAAGGAAAAGGAAAAAAGTGAGGGTCCCAACGATGTACAACACAAAGAATCATCTTTCGCACAGGCTCCTGTCGCTGCTTCTGACGCTGAGCCTGTGCCTATCGCTGCTTCCGGGCTTCGCCGGCGAGGCGCGCGCCGACTACAGCGACTCCGCGATGGAAAAGCTCTACGGCTGGGGGATCATCAACGGCTACCCCGACGGCAAGCTGCACCCCGAGCGCGAGCTGACGCGCGCGGAGTTCGTCGCCATGGTCAACCGCGCCTACGGCTACACGGAGACCGGCCCCACGCCGTTCTACGACCTGCCGGAGAGCGCCTGGTACCATGACGACGTCGCCATTGCCTACAACGCCAAATACTTCGGCGGCGTCTCCCCGCACATGTGCGAGCCGAACAGTCTGCTCACCCGCGAGCAAGCGGTCGTGATGCTGGCGCGCAACATGCGCCTCGACACGGTCTCCGGCGAGGTCATGGAGTTCTCGGATGGGCGCGACTTCTCCGAGTGGAGCCGCGGCAGCGTCCGCGCGGCGGCGGACGCCGGGCTGATCTCCGGCTATGACGACGGCTCGTTCCGCCCCCAGAACAACATCAGCCGCGGCGAAATGGCAGTCATGCTCACACGCGCGCTGGGCACGCTGATTAACCAGCCCGGCGTCCACACGCTCTCCGACAACTACGGCAACGTAACGATCAGCTCGCCGAACACCACGCTCAAGGATTCGACGATCGCGGGCGACCTCTACATCACCGGCGGCCTGGACCTCGGCGACGTGACGCTGGAGAACGTGCGCGTGCTCGGCGACATCATCGTCGCCGGCGGCGGCGAGAGCAACAGCGGCGAGAGCATCCTCCTGCGCAACGTGGAGGCGGACATGCTCAAGGTCGACAGCATCGCCGACCAGTATGTCTCCCTCGCGGCGGAGGGCAACACGGTCATCGGCGAGGTGTCGCTGCGCTCCGACGCCTATGTGCAGGACCGCACGCGCCCCGGCGACGGCTTTTTGACCATCGAGCTGGAGTCTCTGGACCCCGCCGCGAGCTTCACGCTCTCCGGCAATCTGGAAACCGTCGTGAACAAGACGCCCTACTCCACGCTCAAGATCGCCATGGGCACGGTGGACAAGCTCGTGGTCGACGAGGAGGCGAAGCGCTCCACGCTCAACCTCGATATCAACAGCACCGTCACGCAGCTTGAGCTCGACACCGGCACGACCGTCACGGGCGTGGGCGACATCGCCAGCCTGAACGTCAGCGCAGCGGGCTCCGACGTGGAGATGCTGCCCGACACGATCACGATCCGCCCTGGCCTGACGGCGGATATCGCGGGCGAGACGATGGACGCCAAGGACGCGCAGGAGTCGTCCTCCGACCCGCGCCTGCTCTCCGGCTATCCCAAGGTAAAGAACGTCGCCGCCAAGTCCGCCACCGGCGTTTACGCGGGCAACAAGCGCGGCACGGTCTACTGGGCGGTCAGCACCACGACCGACGGCTCCATCGGCGAGGAGGAGCTGATCGAGCCGACGCGCGACAACGCTCATATCCTGCTCAACGGCACCACCACCCTCGAAACCTCCAACGACGAATACACCTCGGCGTTTGAAAAGCTGACGCCGGATTCCAACTACTATCTCTCCACGGTGATGGTGGACGCGCGCGGACGCCACAGCCCCGTCAAGGTCATCTCGTTCGCGACGCCGGACGACACCGTGCCCGCCTTTGCCAAGGGCTATCCGAACGTGATGCGCAACTACTGCGAGCCGATCGTGAAGAAGGGCGTCACGCAGCGCGACGAGAGCGGCTTCCCCGAGTGCAACTACCGCGTGCAGATTGCGGCGATGCCCAACAAGAACTGCCAGCTCTACTATGCGCTGTATGAGACCGGCAGCACCGCGCCCACGGCGCAGCAGTTCCGCGTCGGCGCGCTGGGCAAGCCCATCCGCAGCGGCGTGGAGGACGCCACCAAGAACCGCACCAGCTTCATCGAGCTTGAAAATCTTGAGGAGCTCACGACCTACGACATCTATCTGGTCCTGATCGACACGGATGGCTCGCGCAGCTCCGCCGTCCAGAAGCTGACCTTCACCACGGTGGACGGCAAGCCGCCGCGCTTCCAGTACGACACCCCCGCGGTGACGAAGGAAGCCCTCACCTCGCTGAGCGTCAAGGTCAACGTCAACGAGGAGGCGCGCGTCTACTGGGTCGCCAGCACGTCCGAGGAGTTCATCAAGGACAACAAGGGCGACAAGAACACCAGCGGCTGGACCGAGGAAGAGTGGTGGAGGCACGCCTGCCTGCAAATCGAGAGCGGCAGCGGTCCTCTCGTCGCCCGCAGCGGCAGCGTCAGCGTGCGCGCCAATACGGACGCGACGATCAACATCACCGGCCTCACGGCGGCGACGGGCTACTACATCTACTTTGTCATCAAGGACAAGGCGGGCAACTACTCCGAGTTCTTCCGCGAGGACCACAGCTACGGCGATCCGGACCGTCCCGAGCTGGACGTCCTTCACAACAAGGCGCCCTACGTCTACTACATCCACGCCAACACGCTCGACAACGCCGCGCCCACGGTGAGCCAGGTCTTCACCCGCTATGACGACGGCGACAGCACCCGCCCCCTTGCCGACACCGACATCCATCTGGTGTTCAGCGAGGACGTCATGCAGTATTCGACCAACCGCTCCCGGACGCAGGAGCTGTTCGAGAGCTTCTACAGCCTCTACAAGGACTCCGTCAACACGGATCTGAGCGCGGAGGCGCGGAAGCAGGCGAAGCAGACGCTCTACGACGCGCTGTCCTCGACCGTGAAGCTCTACAATGCTGCGTCCGCCACGGAACCGGTAATCGACCGCGCCGTGGAGCCGGACAACGACCGCTGGGTCATCGACTACCGCAACATCACCGTGGACCGCGACAGCGACACCGGCGAGGTGATGCTGATCCTGCACACGGACTCCGACCAGAGCAAGTCCGCGCTCAAGCTCTCCAGCGGCTCGACCTACTATTTCGTCATCGACGACGTTTCGGACACCTCCAGCTCCCTGAACCGCATGCCGCGCACCAAGCTGCCCAACTTCACCACGGTTTCCGCGAAGGTGCAGCTTGACGCCATCAACGTCACCAGCATCAAGTGGCAAAAGGACGCCAACACCACGGTGGATGTGCCCATCGACATGGCGTTCTCCATGACGCCGCAGTCCACCAACGTCGAAAGCGACGTGGACTGGGACCTGCTCTTCTGGTCCGACTATTCCGTCACCTTTGAGGTGTACGAGCTGGACAAGGACAGCGGCACGGGCACGCCGGTCCGGCGCGTCACGGACGGCGAGATCGCCGTGGTGGACGGCGCGGTCGTCGGCCCCACCAGCGTGGAGATCGTCAACAACAACTCCACGATCAACCAGAACACCAAGCTCGACGACTACGAGGGCTATGAGGGCCGCAGCCTGTTCCGCGACTTCTACAAGCTGTCCTTCTTCCCCAGCGTCACCGGCGAGGGCCACGTCATCAGCAGCACCAACGACTCGCTCAAGTCCAGCGGCATCATGGTGGCAAAGAAACCCAAGTACTACGGCATCCACTTCACCGCCATCAAGGACGTCGACGAGGCGTCGGGCCGCGACAACATCTGGGATGCGACGATCAACTTCCGCATGGCGGTCGTCACCGGCGCGAGCAGCAACCTGCTGACTCTCTCTCGCTCGGTCACAAAGGCGAAGCTGGCGGAGGCGGAAACCGACCTCGGCGTCACGCAGATCCACGCGCCGCGCCCGTTCTTCCTGCGCGCGCAGTTCGCCAACACCGATGCGCCGAACTTCGCCGCCGAGTGGCCGCAGTTCCAGCTGACCGACACCACGCTGACGATGACCGTCATGCTCGACCGTCCCGGCACGCTCTACTGGGTCGTCGCGCCCGCGAGCACCAAGGTCCGCCAGAGCGACGGCTCGTCGACCACCAACTACACGCCCACCATCGACACCAACGCTTACGTCAGCGAGAGCAGCAGCGTCAAGGTCAAATACGACGAGACGGTCTCGGACAAGACCGATCCGCTCTACCAGCGCTACTTCGCCTCGATCAGCACCGGCACGGAGGGCGGCACGCAGAACCGTCTGGTCCCGCTCAACGGCAGCGATATCACGGAGGGCGTGAAGATCCCCTTCGAGCTCTCCGCGCCGTCGAACGACCAGGTCTACGCGCCCAACTACGGCAGCGACCGCATCCAGTCCGGCCGCAAGGTCATGGGCACCGGCGCTGAAACCATCGTGGTCGAGAATCTGGAGCCGGAGACCATCTATCTGGTCTACTACGTCACGCAGGGCACCGGGCAGGTCTACTCCAAGCGCGCGCAGCTGTTCCAGACGCGCACCTCAGAGATCAGCCGCCCCTACCTGACCATGACGAACAGCACCAACTCCGCCACCGTCACGAGCACGAACATGAACGCCACGGCGGATGCCGGCCTCTTCCTGCTCGACACGATCAAGAACCTCGACCTCTTTAAGGCAAACTTCATCGACACGCTGGACGACGAGTCCAAGGCAAAGTTCCTCAAGGACTACCCGAACAGCATGGTTGACGAGAGCGGCAACCGCTACAACCAGTACACCGTGCTTGAGGCGCTGCGCCAGCGCGACATGAAGGGCGGGCGCGGCTCGATGTTCGACGTCTACGCCTCCGAGGACTACATCAACCAGATCGCGCAGCTCATCCGCGCCGAGGGCAGCAGCGACCGCATTAACGGCAGCCGCAACCTCAAGCTGACCCGAAGGGACGGCAAGGAGCTGAGCTACAAGCTGGAAGCCCGCCAGCAGTACTGCATTCTGGTCGTGGCGCGCGCCACCGCGGGCGACGACAACGCCAGCGGCCACTCTCTCGGCCTCGCCGCCGCCTATCCGATCCACGTGCGCGACGACGCGCTGCCGATGATCACCACCGTCGGTCAGAAGATGACGGTCAACTATCAGGCGGAGGGCGCGGAAAAGACGGTGGACGGCTTCCTCATGGGCGGCACCGTCACGCTGACCTTTGACCGTCCGCTCTACCTCTATGAGGAGGCGACCGACACCCGTACGCCGATAACGAAGGCAAACGTCGAGAGCTTCTTCTCCCCCGGTCAGAACGACTCGCGCATCCAGATCCAGGGCATTGCCAGCAGCAACGCGACCGCCGTCTCCACCGTCCAGCTGACGCTGCCGGCGGACACCTTCCCGAACGACACGGTCATCAACGTCAACCCGCTGCTCGCCGGCGAGTACAGCCCCGCGCGCGAATCCCAGCCGCTGTCCATCACGCTGCACTTCGACACCACGCAGGGCAAGGTCATCGTGCAGGTGTCCAGCGAAAAGCTCTGGCTGAAGGAGGGCACCAACACCGCCATCGCCACGGACGTGATCGCCCCCAACGCCAAGACCATCACCATCACCGACGGCCCGACGAGCCTTGAGTCCAAGCAGACTGCCACGCTCACCGCGACGCTCTTCCCCGCCGGCTCGGTCGGCGACATCACCTGGCGTTCCTCGAACACCGGCGTACTCAAGGTCCTCGGCAATGGCACGACCGCCGACGTCACGGCGCTGGATGTGACGAAGAACACGCAGGTGACGGTCACGGCGGTGCTGATCGACAAAAAGACCGGCACCGCAATCGCGGAGGACACGCACGTGATCACGGTCACGCCCATTCTCGTCAAGACCATCACGCTCAGCGCGTCCCAGATCGAGTTCTCCCCCGGCAAGGCGGCGATGCAGTTCATCACCGTCACGGTCGGCCCGGCGGACGCCGCCAACAAGGAGATCAACTTCCTGGCGGGCGACGCCAACCTGATCTCCATCACCAAGACCAAGCAGAGCGACACGGTGTATCAGCTCCAGGTCACGCGCGGCGCGTCGAACAAGAACGGCGAGACCATGGTCACCGTCACCGCGGCGGACGGCGGCGGCGCGTTCGGCTACTTCTACGTCACCGTCAAGGACAACTGATCCACGGGAGGCGAGCACATGAAACACAACACATTTGCAAGAGGGGTTTCCCTTCTGCTTGCGCTGGTCCTGCTTCTCTCGCCCGTTCTCCCCGTCCGCGCGGCGGAGAACGACGAAAACGCGTACACCGCGAGCGTGGAGGATATCGTCATCAAGCCCAGCCGTGTCGACGGCCATGTCACCTTCGGCACGGCGAGCGAGGTGGAGACCCTCGCCTTCCGCGGCTCGGACAAGAAGCTGATCTCCGTCGACCCCACCTCCGTCAAGGAGGCGCTGGCGGAGGCGTGCAAGCGGCGCTTTCAGGAGACGCTCACCGGCGTGGGGCTGGACTACATCTCCACGCTCAACCTCAGCGCCGACCAGGGCACGATCTACAACGGCTACAACACCGAGGGCGACACCGGCGAGGGCGTCGCGGGCGTGCGGAAGTACTACTACAGCGATACCGACGCCTCGAATTACCACATCTCCGACATCCGCTTCGTGCCCAAGTCCAGCTTCAACGGGCAGGCGCTGATCTCCTACAACGGCTATTACCACTACACCGACACGGACGAGTTCGGCAAGGAGATCGTCAAGAACGGGTCCTACTCCGGACGCCTCTACATCACCGTGGACAAGCAGGAGCCGGGCATCGCCTACACCACGGACGGCGAGCCCGCCCGCTTCGCGGCGGCGGACTTCCGCGCCTACTCGCTCGCCGTCACCGGGCGCACGTTCAAGTACATCACCTTCCGCCTGCCCAGCGTCACGCAGGGCACGCTGTACTACAACTACATCGACAACAGTATCTATGACTACGCCGTCGCCGCGGGCTCGCGCTACTACCCCACCACCTCGCCCACGGTGGACAAGGTGTACTTCATCCCCGCCAAGGACTATGAGGGCAACGTCATCATCGAGTTCAACGGCGTGGACAGCGCGGACGCCGAGATCCGCGGCGAGATCCTGATTAAGGTCACGGCGCACGGACCCGGGCACTCGCAGCCCAGCGCCGAGGGTCCCTTTGTCTACAAGGTCGCGGCGGGCCGCCCGGTCAATCTGGAGCGCACGGACTTTGTGAACGCGACCTCGGAGGAGCTGGGCGCCAGCTTCCTGTGCTTCAGCCTTGCCGCGCTGCCCCCGGCGGAAAGCGGCGTCCTCTATAACGACAGCGCCGACGATTACTACTATGGTTATAATAACGGCGCCTCGCACTATGCCGCCGTTGGCGTGGACTACTACGCCCCCGAGAGCATCCGCTTTGTCGCCGCCGGCGGCTATTCCGGCGTGGTGTCCGTGCCGATCGTGGTCACCGCCACGAACGGCAGCCACTATGACAGCATGCTCCGCTTCGTCATCTCCGGCGGCGGAGGCGAGCAGTTCCACTACTACGTGGAGCCGGAGCGCCGCGTCAGCCTGATCGGCTCGGACTTCTCCGACGCCTGCTACGCCGCTCTCGGGCAGGACGTCTACCGCGTCCACTTCAACACGCTGCCGCCGCTCTCCTCGGGCACGCTCTACTTCAACGGCAACACGCCCGTCACGACCAGAGCCAGCGACGAGTATTACAAGGACCAGCTCGACAACCTGAGCTTCCTCGCCAATTCCGGGTTCACCGGGGACATCTCCTTCTCCTTCACCGCGTACGCCTATAACTACAGCCACACGAACGGGCGCGCCTACAACGGGCGCATCACGATCACCTCCACCACGGTGGTGGATACCCGCCCGACCATCGGCGGCACGGCGAAGAGCATCACCGTCAAGAGCAACGGCACCGCCGTCCCGCTGAGCCTGAGCAGCATTCTGGACGCCGTCGGCAGCACGCTGCCCGGCACGCCCACCACGATCATGCTGACCGCGCCGAACCCCGAGGCGGGACGCCTCTGCCTCGACTTTGTCTCCCTTTCGAGCTACACCCCTTCAAATCCGGGGCAGACGTACCCGATCGGCGACGTGAACCGCATCTACTTCCTGCCGCACGCGGACTTCAACGGCACCGAGCGCATCAGCTACAGCGTACGTGACGCCGCGGGCAACAGCTACGGCGGCAACATCGAGCTCGTGGTCACGCAGCCCGTTATCTCCAGTTATTTCTCCGACATGGCAAACCACGGCTGGGCGGTGCCCGCGGTCGACTTCTTCCGATTCTACGGCATCGTCCTCGGCAACTCCCGCACCGGCTTCGGACCGAACGCGGAGATGCGGCGCGGCGACTTCATTCTCCTGCTCGACCGCCTGTTCGGCTTCCCCGAGGTCTGGACGAGCAAGAGCTTTGACGACGTACCCGCCACCAGCTACTACGCCGACGCGATCGCCAAGGCAAAGGAGCTGGGCATCGTCACCGGCGAGGCCTACCTTGTGGAGATCCCCGCCCCGGCATCCGAAGCAGAGGGCGGAGCGCCCGCAACGCAGCCGCTGTACGAAAAGCGCACCGCCTTTGACCCGCAGGGCGCCATCACCCGCGAGGACGCCGCGCTCTACCTTTACCGCGCGCTCGTCTGGGCGGACAACGGCGTCCTCTCCGGCAGCGCCGACGACCTCGCCGCCTTCCGCGACAGCGGCAGCATCTCCCCCGAGGCGGTGGACGCCATGGCGGCGCTCGTGCGCATGGGCGTCTTCAACGGCGATTACGGCCACCTGTACCCCACCTCCCCCCTCACCCGCGCCCAGGCTGTCACCGTCCTCTACCGCGCGCTGACCTGAGCTTATTATGCCTCATTAATATAATACCCGCTCCAAACGGAGCGGGTATTATATTATGTAAACTTGTCTTCGAGGCAAACGCCTCGTTTTTATTCGGTAATTATTTATTGTTTTTCGATATATTTCTCTTGACAAACAATAATCTCCATGGTATTCTGTGGCTGAAGGGAGGGGAGGGCGATGAATTGGACGCGGGATAAGAGCATCATGCTCTCTCAAGCCTGCGTGGCGGTGTTCGCGCTGTGTCTGCTGGCGCTGGACGTGGGCGCGTATCGGATTTCGGCGTGGTATGTGCAGATTCGCCTCGCGCATCGGCAGTTCGGCACGCTGCTGACGGCGTCGATCTACTGCGGCAGCGTGTTCGCCTGGGTCTGCCTGTATCAGCTCTGGCGGCTGCTGGGCAACATCCGCCGCGGCGAGCTGTTCGTCCCCGCCAACGTCCGCTGCATGCGCATCGTCAGCTGGTGCTGCGTCGGCGGCGCGGCGGTCTGCGCCGTCAGCGCGCTGTACTGCTTTCCGTTTTTGTTCATCACGGTGGCGGCGGGCTTCATGGCGCTGGTCGTCCGAATCGTGAAAAACGCCTTTGAACAGGCGATCGCGATGAAGGACGAGCTGGACCTGACGGTCTAGGGAGGCGCGCGATGGAGATTCTGGTCAACCTCGACGTGATGATGGCGAAGCGGAAAATCTCAAGCGGCGAGCTGGCGGAAAAAATCGGCATCACACCCGCGAACCTTTCGATCCTCAAGACCGGGAAGGCAAAGGCGATCCGTTTTTCCACGCTGATGGCGCTGTGTCACGAGCTGGAATGCCAGCCCGGAGACATACTGGAATTCAGGGAATAGAAAAGGAGAAATGAATATGGAAGCCAATCAACCGGAGGTCCGGGCGGCCTCGGGCGGGTTTACTGCGCCCAAAAACATCCCCCTGCAGAGCGTTCGCGAGCCGTTCACCGCATCTGCGCGCGAGATTTACGCCGCGTTTGCGAGCTACGCCGTCGCGTATCTTTATATCAGGATGTACGGCCTCCTGCTCGCGGACGCCGTCTCCATCCTCGCAAAGGCGCTGCTCGCCGCGTTCACTCTCGGCTACTTCGCCTTGGGCGAGGTCCTGCACCGGGACAGCCCCCGCGCGCGGGAGAGCTGGGTCTGGCTGGGCTGCGCGGCGCTGATCCTCGGCTCGATCCTTTTTGACCGCGGGAACGCCTGGGACGAGGGTCTGCCATTTCTGTTCCTGCACATCTTTGCGGTCTGGTGGGCGCTGAGCCGCTCCGGGACGCTGCTGGAGGGCGAAAGCGGGCGTCTGCTGCCGCTGGACGCGCTGAACGGCTTCGTCACGTTTCCGTTTTCCCATCTCCTGCTCCGTCTGCAAACGGCAGGCTTCGCCCTCTCCCGCCTGCGCGGGGAACGGGAAAAGAAGGAGGATGCGGAGGGCGAACCGGGGTCTCTGGGCTGGACGCTGCTCATCAGTGCGGCTGCGCTGGGACTGCTGGCGCTCGCCGCAAGCCTGCTGATCGCCGCGGACGACGGGTTTGCTCACCTGCTGGACGGCTTCGTGGACCTGTTCCGCTTCGACTGGGATCCGCAGTTCCTGCTGGACTTCCTGCTCCGGCTCCTGTTTTCCCTGCCCGTCGGCGCCTACCTGTACGGGCTGCTGGGCGGCACGCGCCGCATCGATCGGGACGGCCTGCGCCGCCGCGTCGCGGGGACGGACGAGACGCTGGAGATGCTGCGCGGCGTGCCGGAGCGCGTCTGGTTCGTGCTGCTCGGCCTGTTCTGCGTGCTCTACGCCCTGTTCTTCGCCGTACAGGGGCGCTATCTCTTCGGCGCGTTCACGCGCACGCTGCCCGAGGGCTTCGTGGTGGCGGAGTACGCACGGCAGGGCTTTTTCGAGCTGTGCAAGGTGATGGCGGTGAATTTCGCGCTGCTCTGGCTCGCGCTCCGCTCCGCGCGGGACGGAAAGCGCCCCGCGCTGCGCCTCTTCTGCCTCGTGCTGCTCGCCGAGAGCCTGCTGCTCGCGGTCGTCGCCTTCTCCAAGCTTGCGCTCTACATCGACTGCTTCGGCTTCACGCCGCGGCGGCTGCAATCGACGTGGCTGGTGTGCGTGCTCGCCTTCGGCTGCCTCTGCGCCATGTGGTCGCTGATGAAAAATGCGAAAACGTTCCGCGTCTGGATGTACTTCGGCGCGGTCACGCTCTCGCTGCTGTGTCTGTATTGACGAAGGAGGTATCCGGGATGAAGAAGTGGGTCGCGGTCATCGCCGCGTCGCTCTGCCTGCTTGCCGCCGCCGCGCTGTTCGGCGCACATCGCGGCGACGGCGGCTACGGCGCGGTGCTGCGGATGAACTGGGGCTTCCAGCTTCCGCTCAGGGGAAGCTGTGACGAAGCCTATCAGGCGTACCTCGGCTACGGCAGTCACGGCGACGGGCTGCGCTATCACGTCTATGCCTGCCGGAACACACATCTCAGCTCGATGTACGGCTGGCTGGCGGAGGACCGCGCGACCGTCTTTCACGACAGCATGCGCGCCGCGGCGGACGACTGGCTCGGTCAGATGGACGTCGCGGAGCAGTGGCGCCCCCGCTGCGAGGACTGTCTTTTCCTCTATCAGACGCACGCGGACAACAGCGAGCTGCTCGTGTTCTGGAACAAGGACGCCGAAACGCTGTACGTCCTCGAATCCTTCCTCTGACCTATTGACGTCGCAGAACGGAATCGCTCTGCACTGCCGAGCTGCGAGCGTTGTTTGTCGCGATCTTTACACAAAAGGCGAGGTCGGGAAACCCTTTTGGGCTCCCGGCCTCGTTTTCTTTTCAGTGTGCAGTTTTGCGGCGCGCCCCGGTCACATTGCCGTCTTCAGCTCGTCGAGGAAGACCTGAAGGCGGTCCTTTGTCACATGCTGCATAACGACGATGTGGGAGAGGTCCCCGCCGAGCCTGTCGTCGTGGTCCGGGGCAAGCCCATATTTCCCGGCGATCTCCGCGGGTGGGCGCTTAAAATACACGGTGTTCGACATCGGCTCCAGCCACGCCGGCCAGCCGAGCTTGTCCAGCTCCGCCTTGAGCCAGGCGGCGTTTTCCAACATCTGGGCGGTCTGCTCCGCAAAGTCCTCCTTTGTCGTGTGATTGATGATCCACCAGATCTTCAGCGGCGACAGAGCGGAGCGCGAGCAGTTGACCATCGGCATGTGTGCGTTGAGGTAGGAGACCGCGTACGGGTTCTGGTTGTCCTTGATCTCCATTGTCGTCAGGAAGACGCCCGCGGGTTCGTCCATGCCCAGCATCTTGTGGCCGCTGAACGCGACGGAATCAAAGGGATGAACCTTGCGGTCAAGGATATCCCGGTACTGTGTATAGGGGATGTACCCGCCGAAGAGGGCGGCGTCCAGATGGCGGTATACCACAATGGACGGGTGCCTGGCGAGCACGGCGTTGAGCGCGTCCTGATCGTCGACGCCGCCCTTGAACGTGGTTCCGATCGCGTAGACGACCAGCGCCGGGCGGTCGTCCACAAGGGCCTTGTCCAGCTCCTCTGGGATCATACAGCCGTGGACGTCGGAGGGGATCAGCGCGAGGTCGAGATTCTGCATATCCGCCAGTCGCCTGCTGGAATAATGCGCGGCGTCGGAGACGTACACGATGGGCTTTTTGCCGGTCTTCTTCTCAAGGTATTTCGAGCCGAAGTAAAGCCCGTGGTTGTTTCCGTCCGTGCCGCTGAAGGTGACGATGCCCCAGAGGTCGTCCTTATCAAAGCCGAAGAGCGGCCCGAAGTATTCGATCACCTCACGCTCAAATTCAAGCGTGTTGATCAGGGCGTCGTCGCTCGCAAAGGGGTCGCCGGCGTTGTTCACCATCGTCAAGTTGACGCCGCTGCCCATGAGCCACTTGTAGAACCCGATCAACCGGCTCTTGTGGTTAACCGGATACCCGAAGGCGTTTGCCTTGGCCTGGTAGGCTCTGGCTGCAAACTCGTCCAGCCTTGCCTCCGCAAGATCGATACCTGTGCTCGTTTTGTCAGTACCCATTGTGCGCCTCCTTATTCAAAGTCGTTTTTATCTGCTCCGCATATCCAAAATTGGAAAAGAGAGACTTGCGCTTTTGGCGAGGAGACCGATATCAGACGTAGATTGCCATGTCGAGACAGAATCGCATCAAAATCGTCGCCGTAACGGCGCGGCTCGCGGTCGCCCACGGAACCAGCACCTCGGTACCGTCCGTGTCCTTCACGCCGTTGATGAGCCCCAGACAGCTTGCCCAGCACATCGCCTCGCTCGCGTACTCGCTGACCTTGTCGTAGTCCCGGTATTGCTCAAATGAACGCCGGTCCAGCTCCGGGACAAAGCCGTTGAGGTAGCGCGCATAGCCCCAGAGCGCGAAAGCAAGCTCCTCCCGCCGGATGGGCTCGTCCGGCGCAAACACCGTGGCAGACCGGCCGACCATCAGCCCTTCCGCCAGCACCCAGCGCACCGCGTTTGCGTACCAGCAGCCGTCCGGCACGTCGCGGCATTGCAGGGCAAGCCCCACCACCGGCTCGTTCGACATCCGCCACAGCGTCACGGCGAGCTGCGCGCGCGTCATCTCCCGGTCCGGCTCAAAGTACCGCTGATTCTTGCCGTACCCCTGCATCAGGTCGTGTTCCATGCAGTAGCACACGCCCGGCGCGTACCACGCGTCCGGGTCGATATCAAGATAATCCTCCGGCAGGAACACCGCGCGGGCAGGCTCCGCCGCGATTGCAAGGCACAGCAGCAGCGTCAGAAGCGCCGCTTCGATGCGTCTAGCCATGTTCCGCCTCCCCGGCGACCTCCGCGGCATGGATCGCCTCGTCGCGAAGCCGCTTCGCCTCCGTCAAAAGCGCGCAGACGTCCGCCGCGAATGCGCCGTCCTGTTCGCCTGGCATTTGCAGTCCCAGCGCCCCGGCAAGCGGTTCCAGCGCGCGGGACACCTCTGTCACGCCGCCTCGCTCCTCCCCGCCGCTCTCCATGCGGAAGGGAATGTCGGTCTGCCGCGCAAGCTCCTGCGCGACCATCTCGTCATAGCCCTCCGGCGCGCTCTCCGCCGCGACGGAGGGAAGCGTAAACAGCGGCGGAAGCGCGCGTTCCAGCGCCTCGCAGCCCCGCGCAAGCTCCGGCGCGCGCATGTCGCCGTTCGCGCGCAGGGACTCCGTCAGCGTCCCCACGGCACGCAGCGCCTCCCCCGCGGCAAGCACGACGCCCACGCGCGCGGCGGTGGGAAATGCGCGCTCCGGCACACAGGAGAGGTCCAGATCCGCCGGACGCACCAGCTCGGGCTGGTCCGCCATCTCGCTTCCGCGGTTGGCGATCACCTCGTTGACGTTCTCGTTGAGCTCCGCCTCCGCGTCCGGACGGCGCATGTCCAGCGGGAAATCCTCACCCCGCCTGCCGCGGATCAGCTCGTCCGCCGCCGCGAAGATCGCGGCGCAGCGCTCCTCGCCCATGCGCTCCGGCAAAAGGGTAAAGTTCGCCCGGGCGGACGCCTTTTTCAGAAGCCCGAACGCGCTGAGAAGCACCTCGGGCGCAAGCGCCGCGTCCGCACCGCACTGCGCGCGCAGGCGCTCGGTCCGCTCGCCCCAGTAGCGTCCCTCCGGGATCACAGCCGTCTCCGGCGTTCCGATGTTTTGAGTCGTCATGCGCGTCGCCCCCTTTTCCCTGCGGTTTTCATAATATTATAGAACACACGTAAAAAAACCGCAAGGTCTATCTTGCGGTTTTTTGCATTTTGTTCTGTTTTTTCGTATTTCCTCGGTTCTCACGCGCCCGGGTTCGGGATCGTCACGGTAAAGGTGCCCGCCGCGTCGGTAAAGGTCAGCTTTTCCGGCTTTTTCTGCCGCTCCGCCGCCTCCCGCGCCGAGGCGAGGCGGCGCTTCTGCTCGTGCAGCGCAAAGGGTATCGACGCGCTGCACAGCGCCACAAAGAACCCCGCCGAGAGCACGATCGCCTTCGCCGCCTCATACTCGCCCCAGACCGCGACGAGCACCGCGTCCAGCACGCTCAGCCCGGACGCGCCGAGCAGCAGCGCCACCAGGCTGCGGCGGTTCAGCAGCTTTTTCACCGGCAGGTCGGGGAACGCCGCCTTCGCGCCGATGAGGAAGCAGCCCGCCAGCAGCGCCAGCATCAGCGCAAAGCCCGCGATTTTCCCGAGCACCGGCTGCGCGAGGGTCCACGCCGCGCCGCCCGCCGCCAGCAGGACGCTGCCCAGCGCCCAGAGCGGCAGCACGACGAGCAGCCGCACGATAAGCGGCAGCTGCAAGATGCGCTGGCGCAACGCGGCGCGCACGCCGCCGCGGCGGCGCGTCTCCTCGCTCTCGTCGTCCTGCATGCCCGCGTCGTCATCGTCCGCGCCGTCCAGCCCCGTGGTCACGTTGTAGACCACGGACGGCGCGCCGTCGTCCGGCAGCAGCGCCGCGGGCGACTCGAACAGGCTGCCCGTCACGACGCTCGCCGCGGTCAGCAGCGCGATCGCGGTGGTCAGCGCCGCCTTCTTTGCCGTTTTTTTCATTGGTATCGCCTCTTTTCGTTCAATTCCCCTCAATGGATTTCAGCGTCAGGTCCCGCCCCGCCCGAATGGAGAGGTTTTTGCCGAAGCACTCCGGGCAGAAAAGCTCCTGGTCCTTCAGCGGAAAATCCACATCGCAGTCGTTGCAGTGCAGCACGCCCGGCACGGTCTCGACCACCAGCTCGGTCCCGGCGAAGTCCGTCCCGTGAACCACAGCTTCAAACCCGTCGTAGAGATACGGCAGCTCGATGCCGGACAGCTCGCCGACCTCGAGCACGATCCGCTCGACATGCGTCAGCTGTTCCTCCGCGCAGACCCGGCGCACCGTGCGCAGCATCGCGTCCATCAGCCCCAGCTCATGCATCGCCTCGTCCCTCCGCGTAATGCAGATTCATGCGGAAGCAGGCATGCTCCTTCGAGCCGTTAACATAATATACCCCCGCTTCCTCGCCCCACGCAATATGCAGCTCCTCGCCCAGCTTCGCCTCCGCACAGTACTCAACATTCGCTTCGCACAGCATTTCTCCGCGATGTACCGCTGGGAGAAGATCGTCCGTCAAATCAAAATAGCGTGTGTTGTTCATGTGCCCATTGAGGTCGACATAACTATACGGCACGCGGAACGGGGACTCGTTCGGCGTCTCAAGCGTCCGCAGCCTGACAAGATAGGGCGTCTCGCGCCCGGTCTGCACGCCCTTGATCTCGATCCCGTATTCGTCCGGGAAGACCGCCGAGCGCGTCGTCTGATCCATCAGTGACCAGAGCGCGCTGCCGCGCAGGAGCGTTTCGCCGTGTGCGTCCAGCAGCTCATAGTAGCGCGGGAACAGCAGGTGCATGGTCTCGCCCGGCCAGGAGCGCACCACGATGCGCTCGTCAAACACCGGCATGCGCTCCACAAGCACATGCTGGCGCGTGACCACCCAGGCAAGCCCGCGGTCCAGCGTCTTTTCGCGCCCAAAGCCCAGCGCCTCCGTGTGCCGGATCGACGCCTCCTGCAAAAGGTCGAACAGCACCGACGTCCGCAGGCGGCGAAAGCAGTCCACATGGGCGCTGCCGAGCAGCAGCTCGCGTTCGTAGACCGCGCTCATTTTCTGTACTTCTCGATCGCGTCCACGACCTCGCCCAGCGTGGAGAGCTTGCTCCAGAGCCGGTTGGGGATACGCGCGTCAAACTCCGCCTCGAGCTTGCAGATCACAAGGATGAAGTTCATGGAGTCCATGCCCATGTCGGTGTTGACCACCGTGTCCTCCCTCAGCTCGACGCCCTCGAGCTCTGGCACGCAGTCCCGGACGATCTTTATGGTCCTGTCCAATATCTCCTGTCTGGTCATGTGCGTCTCCTTCCTCCGCGCTCCCCGGCGCGGCCGTTATTGTGTGTCCGCGGCGCTCCCGGCAAGGGCGGCGTTCAGCTCCCAGCGCTTTATCTTCCCCGTCGCGGTGCGCGGCAGGGGCTCGTCCCTGCGCGCAACGGCGGCGACCCGCTGCCCCACCGGCCTCGCGCTCTGATACGGCGCAAGCGCCTTGAGCAGCGCGTCGTCATCCCGCTCCTCGCCGTGGAGGACCAGCGTCACGCGGTCGTTCAGCAGCGTCAGCGCGAAGTCCCCGCCGCCGAGCAGCCTGCCGATCTCCGCCTCCGCCTCGGGCAGGAAGATCTTCGTGCCGTCGGGCAGCACGAGCATGTCCTTCTTCCGCCCCGTCACGCGGAGCCTGCCCTTGTCGTCAAAGCTGCCGAGATCTCCCGTGTGCAGCACGCCTCCGGCGAGCGTCACGCTCGTGTCCTCCGGGCACTTGTAATACCCCCGCATCGTGCAGGAGTTCACCTTGATTAAAATCTCCCCATCCTCCGCGATGGTAATCACGTCGTCGGGGCAGACCGTCATCGCATAGGGCTCGTCCCCGACGGAGAGCGCCACGCCGGAGCTGGTCTCGGTCAGCCCGTAGCCGAAGCAGACCCGGACGCCGCTCGCCTTCGCGGCGTTCAGCAGCGCCTCCGGGCACTCCCCCGCGCCGACAAGCAGCAGGCGCAGATCGTCGTTGAGCAGATTCCGCTTGAGCAGAAAGTCCAGCAGCAGCGGCACGAGGGACAGCGCCGTGGGCCGGAAGAACGCGCAGTCGTCCATATAGTGTCTCGCGCCGCGGCCGAGTGCCACGCAGGCGCCGCAGGAAAGGCCCCAGAGCACGCCGCAGACAAAGCCGAACACGTGCGCGATCGGCAGCATGCACAACAGCGTGTCGCCCCCATAGAGCGGCAGGAGCGTGCTCCCGTTGTAGGCGCTGGCGCACAGGCTCTTCTCCGTCAACACGACCGCCTTGGAGCGCTGCGTGGTGCCGGAGGTGAAAAACAGCAGCTTCCCCTCGCCCTTCTGGACGCCGTGGGCGAGGCTTGTGCGCAGCTCATCGCACAGCTCCGGGTCTCCCCAGAGCATGTCCACGTCGGTGTAGGGCAAAAGTCCGCGCAGCAGCGGCGTCGGCACGCTCTCGTCGAGCAGCACGACCTGCATCCCCGCGCACACGGCGGCAAAGATCTCCACGATGCACGCCTTGCTTCCGTCCGCCAGCACGCCCAGGCAGGTCTTGCCGCCTGCCCGGAGCAGTCCGGCGCGGCGCTTCACCTCCGTCTCCAGCTCCGCATAGGTCGTGGTGCACAGCGCGCCGTCGCGTTCAAAGCGCAGCGCGGGAGCGTCCGGCGTCTGGGCGGCAAAGTGAGCAAGCATTTCCGCAAAGCTTGAAAAGCGCAATCCAACCACCTCACGTTACATTACCGCAATTGTTAAATTCCTACAAAATATACTATATCATAATTTCGCGCGCCTGAAAAGATTTTTTTCGGAATCCGGCACAAAAGGTCGTGCATTTTTCCCAGATATATAGTATAATATGTGCCACGTAAATTCACGCTTTTAAAATTATACGACAGGGAGGATTACAAGCATGGACAAAAACGTTCGTATCTGCATCATCGGCGGCGGCCCCGCCGGTCTTTCCGCCGGCATGTACCTTGAGCAGAAGGGCTATGAGAACTACACCATTCTTGAGCGTCAGGACCGTGTGGGCGGCAAGTGCTGGTCGCCGACCTACAACGGACGCCGCTATGAGATGGGCGCCATCATGGGCGTGCCGAGCTACTACGCCGTGCACGACGTGGAGGAATTCTGCGGCATTACGCACGACGGGCCGCAGCTCAACCGCAACTACAAGAACGCCGCGGGCAAGGTCATCGAGCCGTTTGAGCCCAAGAAGAACATCCTCAAGATCCCCCGCCTGCTTCAAATGAAAAAGCAGCTCAAGGTCTTCGGCGAGCTGCTGGAAACCAAGTACAAGGGCTACGACATCAATGGCCACCGCGGCGTTGCCGAGGGGCGCTATGAGGGCTTCGCCGTCACGCCGGGCCGCGAGCCGGTCAGCGGCACGAACCCCAACCTCAAGGACCTCGCCCTGCCGTTCAGCGAGTTCTGCAAGAAAAACGGCGTCGAGCTGGTGCAGGACATCTGGATTGGGCCGTTCACCTCGTTCGGCTACGGCTACTTTGACGAGATCCCCGCAGGCTATGTGCTCAAGTACCTCGACTTCCAGACCACGATGAACTTCGTCAAGATCAACCTCTGGACGTGGAAAAACGGCACGCAGTATATCTGGGAGCAGCTCAACGAGCACCTGAAGAACAAGGCGCGCCTCAACAGCGCCATTGAAAAGGTCGAGCGCAGGGACGGCAAGGTCTACGTCACGGTTAACGGCACGGAGGAGGAGTACGACAAGATCATCGTCACCGCGCCGCTGCACATCCCCGGCACCCGCACCGACGGGCAGAAGGGCATGGACGAGTATTTCGACGTGCGCGACGACGAAAAGGAGCTGTTCTCCAAGATCGACTATGAGCGCTACGACGTGCTCGCTGTGGAGACCAGGCCCGAGGACCACCCCGAGATCAGCTACTATGTCTTCGACAATATGGTGCCCGCCAAGCTCGGCCACCTGATGGTCTACTATCGCCGCTGGCGGGACGAGGTCAACCAGGTCATCACGACCTACGCCCTGCGCAAGCACAAGAACACGAAGGAGGTCCCCTACGAGGCGTGCAAGAAGATGGTGCTCGACGACCTCAAGATCATGCGCAACCCCGCTTCCAACGTCGTCAACGAGTGGAGCGTCTACTACTTCCCCCACGTCTTCTCTGCGGACTACGCCGCCGGCTGGTATGACAAGGTCGAGGCAATGCAGGGCAAGTACGACACCTTCTATGCAGGCGAGATCATGAGCTTCGGCGACATGGACGAGACCGCCGAGTACAGCCGCGAGCTGGTGGAGCGCTTCTTCTGAGCGCTTCTCGAAGGGAAGGGACAGTATGAAGTTTTACAAGGACCACTATGACGTCATCGTCATCGGCGGCGCGCTGGCGGGGCTCTCCGCCGCGCTGATGCTCGCCGACAAGGGCAAGGACGTCCTCGTGCTCGAGCGGCACAACCTGCCCGGCGGCATCGCCACCAGCTTTGTGCGCGGCGGAATCGAGATCGAGGCGGCGCTGCACGAGATGATGTCCATCGGCTCGAAGGACCACCGGCTCAAGGTCGGCAAGTTCTTCGACGACATGGGCGTGGACATCGACTGGCTCAAAGTCCCCGAGTGCTACCACGCGAGCATTCCCGGCCTTGAGGTCACGCTGCATCCGGGTCTGGAGACCTTTGCCCGCGAGGTGGACGCCGCCGTCCCCGGCACGTACGACAAGGTGCTCGGCGTGCTGAACCTCTGCCACACGGTGTTCGACAGCGTGAACGAACTGAGCATCCACCCGACGTCCAAGCCGCAGATGCTGATGAAGCACGAGGCGTTTGTCAAAACCGCGGGCTACTCCACGCAGGAGGTGCTGGACACCTTCGGCCTGCCGCAGCAGGCGCTCGACCTGCTCTCGCCCTATTGGATCTACGTCGGCACCGGTTTCAGGGAGCTGCCGTTCACGATCTACTCCGTCCTGATGGCGGACTACGTCGGCTACGGCTCGTACATCCCCCACAAGTTCTCCCATGAGATGTCGCTCAAGATGGCGGAGCGCGCCGAGGCGATGGGCGTGCAGATCGAATACCGCCAGCACGTCGACAAGATCCTCGTCAAGGACGGCAGGGCGTACGGCGTGCGCACCGCGCGGGGCGACGAGATCCACGCAGACTACGTGATCTCCTCCGCCTACCCCAACTCGGTCTACACGCACATGATCGAGCCGGAGAGCGAGGTGCCCGCC
>SVKP01000144.1 GCA_015068395.1 Oscillospiraceae bacterium | reverse complement strand
CAATAGCTGTACCTGCTCTCTGCTTTTCGCTGTTTCCCTAGTCATCACCCTGCATCCCCGCCTTTCCACTCTCATTATACCACAAATTAAGGCACTATGCACCCTTTTCGGCGCATAATGCCTTATTTTGTCTACAGTCTGCAAAGCCCCGCAATGCGGGGCTTTTTTCTGTCCAAATTCCGAACCGGAATTTGCAAAAACGCAGAATTTCCACATCGAAACCGAACCGCAGAGAAGAAAAAAACCGCTGTTTGGGCGTTTGAGCGGCTCAAAAGCGGTGCGAAAGCGAAAGGAGAACAAAATGAACGACAAAAACAAGAAGGGCGCGACCATGTGGCTCAAGCCGGAGACGATCCAAAGGGTGGACTTCTGGATGCCGCTCAACAACTGCCGGAGCCGCAGCGAGTTTGTGGAGAAGGCGCTGGTATTCTATATCGGCTACCTCGAAACCCGTGACGCCTCGACGTATCTCTGCGAGGTGCTGTCCACCCTGATCAAGGGCATCCTCGAAAACAACAACAATCGGATGCGCTCGCTGCTGCTCAAGTGGTGCGTCGAGCTGAACGTGGCCTGCCACACGATTGCCGCGCACTTTGGGGCGAGCGAGATCGAACGCTGCGAGCTGCGCGCGTTTGCGGCGCGCGAGGTCAAGGAGACCAACGGCCAGATCAGCTTCGACCACGCGCTCAATAAGCAGCGGGAGGTGTGAAAAAACCGGACGCCGTGCCAATGCTCGGCGTCCGATTTGCCTGTCTGCCGTTAAGCGCCCGCTCCTGTCAGTTTGTCGCGGACGGCGTCTTCAATAAAGCTGTTGAGGCTTTGCTGATGTGTCATGGCATATACGGCGGCACGCTTGTGGAGATCGCCGCCGAGCCGCACGTTGAGGCTGCCCTTGTAGGCAACCTCGGGCGCCTCGCCCTCGCGCTCGCACAGCGCGAGATAATCGTCCACCGCGCCATGAAAGTCCGCAACAAGCTCGGCAGCGTTTGTCCCCTCGTAGGAGATCAGCGAGCGGACGCCCTGCACCTTGCCGAAGAAAACGCCGTCGTTCTCGGAGAATTCCACGCTGCCGACGTAGCCCTTGTATTCCATCGTGTTATTCAAATCAATCCCTCCTGCCTTAGCTGTTCGACCAACTGCTTGACCTGATACTCCAACAACTCCTTGCGTGGGTGCGGTTTGTGAAGCACGATCTTCGCCGGGTGCGCCTTGCTCGTGAACATGACGCGCGAGCCGCTGGTTCGGCCTTTGTTGTCGAGTTTATAGTCGAAATAGCCGAGAAGCGTTTGCGCATCGTCAAAGGTGAACGTCTTCGGATTCGACTTCAGCTTTTCGATCAGCTTTTCTTTCTGCCCCAAATCATACTCGCCCCCTTATTGATAGTATAACACATAATCGCAGAAATGCAACTACAGATAGTTGCATTTTCCCGCGATGTTAAGTGTCAACTCGGGAGAGCGTACGGTTCGCATCCGTAAGGTCGTGGGTTCAATCCGAACGTTAAAGCGTTCGGATTTCTTTTTTTTTAAGCTATGCAGGTTTCCCTGTTTTTTGCGCAATAGCTGTTGCCATTCCGCGTGCGGGTGTATATAATGTGTGCATTTAGGCAAAACAGAACTGGAGGTTCAAGGAACATGAGGCATACAAACAACAGGACGCTGGGCCTTCTGCTCACGCTGTTGATGCTCCTCGGGCTGCTCCCGTGGAGCATTCTGCCCGCGCGGGCGGACCAAAGCTACGGGCTCTGGGTCGGCGGGACGCAGGTCACAACCGGCAACGCCGACAACATCACTGGCGCGGATACGCCCACGGCGTCCTATGACGCGGCAAACAACACCCTCACGCTGAACGGCTGCCACTTCAGCGGCGAGGCAAGCGCTGATGGCTGGAAAGCCGCGATAGCCTGGTTCGGCGAGGACCCGCTGACCATCGAGCTCAACGGCATGAACAGCGTTGCGGAGACCGTCTCCGGGGGAACGACAGTCAACGGTATTTTTTCAAACGCCGACCTGAACTTCACCGGTACTGGCAGTCTGGATGTGACCAGCGGCGGTAAAACAGAGGAAAACGCCTACAACTACAGCATCTACAGCAGCGGTAACGTGACCGTCAGCGGCGGCGCGACGCTCACATGCACCGCCGGTGACGTGACTGGCGCATCCAGCGAGTGCTACGGCATCCGCAACGTCAACGGCAGCGTGACCGTCAGCGGCGAGGGCAGCTCGCTGACCGCCACAGCGGGCAAGGCGGGCATCACAAGCTCCGGCGTCAGCTGCGTCGGCGACATAATAGTCAGCGATGGCGCGACGCTCAGCGGCGCCGCCGGCGAGGCGACCGGGGAAGGCGGCATCAGCTGGGGCATCATAAGCGTAAAAGGCAGCGTGACCGTCAGCGGAAAGGGCAGCTCGCTGACCGCAATCGGCGGCGATGCAAAAACCGCCACCTCCGGCGTCCGCTGCTACAACGGCAACGTAACCGTCGAGAACGGCGCGACGCTCAGCGGCGCCGCCGGTGAGGTGACCGCGGGAGAAAGCACCAGCTGCGGCGTCTACATCAACGATGGCAGCGTGACCGTCAGCGGAAAGGGCAGCTCACTGACCGCGACCGGCGGCGATGTAGAAGGAGAATACGCCACCAGCTGCGGCGTCTGGTGCCAAAACTCTCAGAGCGCGGCCAGCAGCGTGACCGTCAGCGACGGCGCAGCGCTCAGCGGCGAGGGCGGCAATGTAATCGGCAATTTCGGTTGCAGCTACGGCGTCAGCTGCGGTGAAAAGTACCCCGGCAACGAGGCCTGCTCGCTCACCGTCAGCGGCGGCGCGACGCTCAGCGGCACAAGCGGCGACGTGACCGTCGAGTACTTCGAGATCGGTGAACGGAACGGCGAGTACGGCGAGAGCTGCGGCGTTTGCCTCAGAGGCGATATGCGTGTCAATAAGGGAAGCAAAGTGAGCGCCACGGCGGGCAAGGTGTCCGGCGAGGCGTCCAGCGATGTCAACTGCAGCGTTGGTATCTTATGCGGCTTTTATAGGCATGATGAAAACCATGAAGGCTTTCCCGAAGACCTGGCCGTCGGCGAAGGCGCGGGATTGACCGCCTCGGGCGGAACGTATGCGATCTTCGCAGAGCTCACGAACGCCGTCGAGGGCAAGGGCAGCTATGACGGAAAAACATGGACGCCGATCCCTGTCCAGATCTACCAGGGAAGGTCGCTTCCGTTCATAAATATCAAGTTCCTGTTAAAGTATGACCTCTGGGTGGGCGGCACGCAGGCCGGCGAGGAGAACACGAGCGGAACCGGCTGGAGCTATGACACGGAGAAAAACACCCTCACGCTGGACGGCTTCACCTACAGCGGCGCGGCGAACGCCGGGATCGACCCGATCACGCGCAGCGCCGCGATCGCCTGGTTCGGCAGCGAGGTTCTGACCATCAAGCTCACGGGAGAGAACGCCGTCACCGAGACTGCCACCGAAGCAAGGGAGGGCTATGGCATCTATTCAGAAACAGCCGGCCTAGTTTTCACCGGCGGCGGCAGCCTGCGCGCAACGGGCGGCAATGCGACGGAAGATAATTACGGCGTCTACTGCGGCGACGGCGTGACCGTCAGCGGCGATGGCACGGCGCTCACCGCCGCGGGCGGCACGGATGGCGTCATCTGCAACTGCGGCAGCGTGAGCATCAAGAGCGGCGCGAATCTCACCGCCGCGGGCGGCAGGTATGGCGTCAACTGCAAGAAGGGCAGCTTGACCGTCGAGAGCGGCGCGGTTTTGACCGCCTCGGGCAACTATTCGATCGACGGCTCTGTCAAAAACGCCGACGCGGGCGCGGCCTGCGACAAAGCCGATGGCACCGGCACGTGGAAGACTCTCCCGGTCAACACCGATCCGGGGCAGAAGCTGAGCGACTATAAAAGAGTGGAGTTTATCCCGCTGACGCTGACGCTGAACGCCAACGACGGCTCCGGAAAGACGGAAACGCTGACGACCGCCTGCCATGCCGAGACCGGGAGCGCAGCCGACATATTTACCCGCAAGGGCTATGTTATCGCCGGCTGGAACACCCAGGCGAACGGCAAGGGCACGGCATACGGCGCAAAACCGGCTGTCACGAAGGACAACCTGACGCTCTACGCGCAGTGGAAAAGGACAGACCCGAGCGTAACGATCACCGGCGTCAGTGACGGAAAGGTCGGCTACACGGCCGAGAACGCGCCGGAGAACGCTATGCTGGTAGCCGCGCGGTACAACAGCGGCAAATCGACTGCCGTCATGACGGTCAACCTCAATAACGCCGCCGACAAGACCGGCACGGTCACGCTCGGCGGCAGCGGCACGGAATACAAGCTCATGCTGGTGGACAAGACGAGCTACGTCCCGCTCTGCCCCGCGGCGGTCTCGCCGCAGCAGAACTGAACGGCAGGGCAGGAATATCTGCAAAAAAGGGCGGACGCCGCGCTTATGCGCGGCGTCCGTTTTGGCTGCCTATTCCTCTTTATCATCCTTACTCTTGTTTTGCAGCTTGTCCATGTAGCCCGCTGTGATAATGCCTGCGGGGAGCGCCACGACGGCGATGCCGAAAAATGAGGACAGCATCGTGATGACCCGCCCCGCGTCCGAAACCGGGTAGATGTCTCCGTAACCGACCGTCGTCAGACTGACGGTCGCCCAGTATACAGCGTCAAAGAAGCGGTCAAAGCTGTCCGGCTCTACGTTGAAGATGACAAGCGCGGAAATCAGCACATAGGCGACCGCCAGCGTCCCGACGGCGAGCAGAGGCTCCCGCTGCTCCCGGATCACTGTCACGATGATCGAAAGGCTCCGGGAATACCGCACCGCCTTAAAGGCGCGGAGGATACGCAGCATCCGCAAAAGGCGCAGCACTGCCAGCGCCTGAAGCCCCTCGGAAACCGAAGCCAGCGACGGCAGGATGCACAGCAGGTCGATGATCGCCATCGGCGTGAAGGGATACACGGCAAACGACGCCTCGCCCAGATCCAGCTTCAGGTCCGCCGTCGCCAGACGGAGCAGATAGTCGACGCCGAAGATGAGCGCGGCGCACTTGTCGATCGTCGAAAGCGCCGGGGTCGTCTCCTTGAATGCCAGCGGAAGCAGGCTGACAAAGATGACGAGCATCATCGACACGTCGTAGACCGCGCTCGCCCGGTCCCCCTTCGAGACCTCTATGATCTCATAGATGCGTTTTCGCATAGCGCCACCGCCCTTCCCATGTATCATTTTGAGTATATCAGAGATTCGGCAAAAAACAACTCTATTCACAGGGGTTCGGACCGTCCGTCCGTTAAGAAATCACCCGCCTCAGCCTGAGACGGGTGATTTCTTTGAATCGGGATGGATTTACTGGTTGGTTCTGAAGTGCGCGACCTGATCCTGGAGCTGTCTGGACTGGCCGTTGAGCGAGGAGCACAGCGCGGAGGTCTCTTCCGCCGTGGCGGCGTTGGTCTGGATGACCTGAGAGATCTGCTCGACGCCCGCGGTGATCTGCTTGATGGACTCGCTCTGCTCCTGACTGGCTTCGGCAATGTCGACGATGAGCTTCGCCGTCTGCGCGGACATGTCCTTGACCTCTTTCATGGAGTCCGCCGTGGCAGCGGCAATCTCCGAGCCCTTCTTGACGGCTGTGATCGACGCGTTAATCAGGTTGGACGTGCTCTTCGCCGCCTCCTGCGACTTGTTGGCGAGGTTGCGCACCTCGTCCGCGACAACGGCGAAGCCCTTGCCCGCCGCGCCCGCACGCGCCGCCTCGACCGCCGCGTTGAGCGCGAGGATGTTGGTCTGGAACGCGATGTCCTCGATCGTCTTGATGATCTTCTCGATCTCCTTGGAGGTGTCGTTGATTTCGTTCATGGCGTTGACCATGTTCTGGATCTCGTTGTCCTGATAGTTGACCTTGTCCTGCGTCCGCTCGGAGAGCTCGCCCGCCTGAGAGGCGTTGTCCGCGGTGGTGGCGATCTGCGTGGAGACGTCCTGGATCGTGGCGGAAATCTCCTCGATGGCGGAAGCCTGGCGCGTGGTGCCCTCGGCGAGGGACTGCGAGCCCTCGGCAATCTGGACGGAGCCCGTGAGAACGTCCGTGCTGCTCACGCTCACGCCGGACATGATCTGGTTGAGAGAGCCGAGAATGCGACCGATGGAGTCCTCAATGCGCTTGAAGTCGCCCGGATACGTAACGCTGGTCCTCGCGGTGAGGTCGCCGCGCGAGACGGCGTCGAGCACGGCGGCGAGGTCGTTGATGATCGCCTTCATGTTCGTGACCAGCGTATCTGCCGCCTCGGACATGGTTTCGATCTCGTCGTTGGTGCGGAACACCTGCGCGGGCGAGGAGATATCGCCCGCCGCCATGTCCTGCATGCGTTTCGCGGTCGCCGCGACGGGGCCTGCGATGTTCTTGATGCGCGAGCCCGTGACGATGACGGCGGTGATCGTCGCGAGAATGGCGACGACGACGATCATCATCGAGGCGCTGAAAATGCTTGATTTGATGGGCTTGGTGGGCGTCGCCGAGACGACGTACCAGCCCTCGACGCTGCTGATCTGCGCGTATGCGGCGGTGTACTCCGTGCCGGAGAGCTTGAACGTGACATTGCCCTGCGTGCCCTTGAGCATCGTTCCGACCGCCTTCGTGACCGAATCGCCGAGATTGTGGTCCCCGGCGAGCTCCGTCAGCTGCGGAACAAGCTGCGAGCTGGTGCCCACAACGATGCCGGTCTTGTCCATGATGAACGCGATGCCGTTCTCCTCATAGTGCACGTTTTTGATAAGGTCAGAGAAGGTGTCGGCGCCGAGACCGCCGTAAACCACGTAGGCGTTGCCGTTTGCGGTGAAGTATTTGCCCATCATGATCGTGATGGAGTTATCGGTCATGCGGAGCACGGGGCTCGAAATGTAGGCGCCCTTGGTTGACATCGCCTGCTGGAAGTATTCGCGGGAGGAAATGTCGGTGTCGTTGTAGGTCTTGCCCGAGCTGTACGCGATCGCGAAGTCCTTGAACAGGCTTGTGGAGGCGGCTTCCTTGAGGATCGTCTTGCGCTGCTCCATCGGGATCGCCTCGTTGACGACGTCCGCGTTCTGGTCGATGACGGCGAACTGCTGCGCGAGCGTGGAGATGGTGTAATCCACGGAGGATGCGTAAGCCTCGGAGACGGCGCGGCCCTCACTCTCGTACATCGCCATGTACCTGCTGTAGCTCACGGTAACGTACACCAACACGAGAATGAGGCAGGCTATCAGCACCGGGAGTGCCGAGAGCAAGGTGAGTCTAACTTTTAGAGTCTTTTTTTTCTTGTTCATCTCTACCTCCGGAGCCGACAGATTCTTTTGACAAATTTGTGCCTGCCTGTTGGTTTTTGTGAAAAGTATACGGCTCTTTCTAACTTTATACTATATCAGTGTGGATTTGTAAACCTGTTTTTGTGAAAAACGGGGCCGCCTTGCAAAATTTGTCAAAATGCCGTCAGAGGCGTTTTTTCGCCGTCCATGGCCCTGTACAAAGGTTTACCAACAGCACTGTGTTGACAAGCGGCACGCCACGCGGAATTCCAATTAAAAAACAATTGAAATTACAACATGTCCCAGAGTATAATAGAAAAAAGTGCCTTTTCCTTCAAGGAGGCGAAACGCTGTGAAAAAGGTGTTGCTGCTCTGTAACAAGGGCGATCTGGACCTCAGAGCGGTCGAAGCCGCATTTGCGAGCACCGGCCCCGTCGTCACCGCTTCAAGCGTGGGGGACGCCATCGGGCTTTTGGAGCAGGACGCCGACTTTGTCGCCGCGCTGATCGACGCTCCGTCGCGCCGCGAAGGCGTCGGAGAACTGATTGGTTATGTAAACCACAAGAACAGCGACATCTTTGCCATGCCGATCCTGCTGCTCTCCGACCAGAGCACGGTGGATGCGGACCTTGCCTATCTGGGCGGCGCGGTGATCGACTGCGTCGGCAAGCCCGTTTATCCGGCGATCCTCCGCAACCGCGTGGAGCGGGGCGTCCAGCTGGTGAACTCCGTTTCCTTCGGGGAGTTTGCGCAGATGCTCAAGGTGCTGCCCGCGTGCATCTATCTCAAGGATATTCAGGGCAGGTATGTCTTTTCCTCGCAGACGTGGCACCATCTGGACACGGGCGGCGACCCCAACTGGACCATCCGCGGGAAGACGGACATCGACATCCGCAGGGACAGGGAAAACGCCGTGCTGGCGATGGAGACCGACAAGAAGCTGATTCGCAGCGGCAAGGGCACCTCCTATATCATCGAGGAAAATCAGGACGGCATTCAGGAGTTCCTTCAAATTATCAAGGAGCCGATCCGATACCCGGACGGGCGCGTGCGCGGCATCATCGCGCTGATCAACAACGTCACCGACCAGGAGCTGCTGCGCCGCGAGCTCAAGCGGGTCTCGATCACGGACAAGCTGACGGGGCTTTTTAACCGGGTGTACTACGAGGAATACGCGAAGGAGGTCGTCGATCAGGCGAGCTATCCGCTGAGCATCCTGACGCTGGACTGCGACGGGCTGAAAAAGATCAACGATACCTATGGGCATCCGGCGGGAGACAATTACATCCTGATGACCGTGGACCTGATGCGTGCCTGCCTGCCCGAGAGGAGCGTGCTGTTCCGCACGGGCGGCGACGAGTTTGTGGCGTTTCTGCCGCGAACTCCTGCCGCGGAAGCGGCGGAGCTGGTCGAAAAGCTTCAGGCGGCGGCGCCGGGCTTCGTCCTCGGGGGCAACCCGCTCGGCGTCTCCGTCGGTTACAGCACGCTGGGCTCCTCCAGCGACCACATCGACGAATTCATCAAGCGCTCGGACGACGCGATGTACCGCGACAAGCAGAGAAGAAAAGCCGCGCGCGCAACGTGAGCGGCGTATGTCCGTTCGGGGTCAACGACGGCGTGCGCGTGTATCTGGACGAGAGCATCAAAAAGCACGCCGTGGTGTACCCCGCCGCGGGGTCCGACCACAGCGCCGTGCGCCTGACGATCCCAGAGCTTGAGGCGTGCAGCGGCTATCTGGAATGGGTGGACGTGTGCAGGTGAGGCGCGGGGAAGACGAACCCTCCGGGAAGCGGAAGCGAACCGCTTTTCGGAGGGCTTTTTGCATCTTGTGCCGCCTTGCGGCGCATCTTGTTTCCAAAGTATTCCCTTTTACGGCACGTCTGTTATAATGTGCCTGCAAGAGAAAGGAGGGGGTGCGGATGAAGCTGCGGCTGTCGGTCTCAGAGGACCGAATGGACGAGGTGAGGGACTACCTGACCGGGCACGGCATAGAGCTGGGGGACGACGCGGAGTTCGTGGTCACGGAGGCCGCCCGGTATCCCGCGTTCCTGACCGCGCGCGACGCGAGAAAAGAGCGCGTGCGCCTGTCGGCGGACGAGGTGGTCTATATTGAGGCGTTCGGAAAGGACGTGGAGATCCACACCGTTCGGGACACCTATTTCGCGCAGGAGCGCATGTATCAGCTCGAAGCCATGCTCGACCCGCAGGTATTTCTGCGCGTCAGCAAGTCGGTCATCATCTCACGCGCGCATGTGAAGAAAATTCGCCCGTCCCTGTCCATGAAATACGTCCTGACCCTGACGGGCGGCACGCTCGTGGACGTCACTCGGAGCTATTACAGCGATTTCCGCAGATTTTTCAACATTTGATACGGAGGTAAGGATCATGACTATGATATCTTTCTATGTGTTTCTTCTGCTCGCCGTCGGCGTGCTGATCGTGATCGTCGGCGTCGTCGCCTACAACAAGCGGCTGGACAGGATCACGAACGGCGAGCTGCACGACACGCACAGCGCTATCCCCGAGCCGCGGACGACGGTCGGCGTCGTCTATCGGACCACGCTGATCGCGGTCGCGGTGATCTCGCTGCTGAGCGTCAGCGCGATGAACGGCATGCTGTCCTCGATGCAAAGTGCCATTGGCAATCTGCAAAACAGGCAGAACCAGCTCTACAGCGAGGTGCTTACGCTGCGCCACGAGCTGGAGGACCGGGACAGGACGATCGCAAACGCCTATTATGAAATCACCGACGTCGATTACGAAGACCGTACGGCGGAGGTCCTGTACACCGTGGAATTGCGCCGGTATACGGACGCCGCCGCCGTTGCTCTGCGGCTGAACGGGGAGAGCATGCCCCTCGCCCGAAGCGCGGCGGGCGTCTACAGCACACGGTTCACCGCCGGGCTTTTTGAGGATTACCTCGACGCTGCCGTCTGCGTCACCGAAAACGGCGTGACCGTCACGGAGACCGCCGATTTCCCGCAGAATTTCTTTTGGGACTATCTGCCCATCCCGAGCCTTTCCTGCTCGTTTTCCTCCCGGGACGCCTTTGGCAAGCTGACCTGCGACGGGCGGTATACGGTGCTGGTCGAGCGTCCGGACGAGCTTGTGTCCGCAACCGTGACGTACCTGACCTCCGGGCGGGCGATCAAGACGCTCGACATCCTGCGCGAGACGCAAAACGGTGAGGAGATCGTGCTGGAGAAGGGACTGAAGCTGGACAAGGACCTGACCTTCCGTTTCGAGTATGTGACGAAGGACGGCTTTACGATCGAGCACCAGTCCGTGATGTGCTACCACACGGCGGCAGACCTCGAGGGCATGGAATTCACGAGGATCTATGACGCGGAGGGTCGTCTGCTCTGGGAGGATCGGTTTGCAGAGTGAAAAATGACTTGCGGAGGCTCCGAAACGCATCGGGGCCTTCGCTCTTTTCGGCTATGCGCCGCGTCCCGGGAAATCCTGTTGCCATTCCGCCGAAAAGGAATTATAATACAGCTGACCGGCAGAGAATCACAGCTTGTCCCCCTGCGGGCGGGACGGGGAGAAGCCGGTTGGATGGGATGGAATGAACATGCTGACAGTCAACCGGGGGGAGAACCGTCCGGCGAAGGAATTTTTTGCGGAGTACATCCGAAAGAACAGCAAGGCATATATCGTCGTGCTGTCGATCGTGCTGCTGTTTGAGGCCGTTATGATCGTCCGGGCGGGCTTCGTCTTCAATTTTACAAGGCTCCGCCACCGGCTCTATCTGGCGTCCTACATCTTTTTGTTTCTCACGACGCTTGTGGGGCTTTACTTTATCGTTCAAAATCGGAGGGGCAGGGCGTCGCCGGGGGCCGTCACGTTTATTCTCCATTTGTACTGCGTCTCGATCATCGCGTGGTCGCTTCTGGTCTCCTATCTGGATCTGACCATCGGGAATACTCCCATCGTCTATCTGACCGTCATCATGTCTGTCGGCGGACTGTCGGTCATTTCACCGGCGTTTTACGCGGCGAATCTGATCCTTTCCTATGCGGTCCTGCTCTCGTTCAACGTGTTCGCGGACATTCCGTATTTCCGCTCCGGCTTCAGCGGGAGCTACATCAACCTCTTTATCTTTGTCATCGTCTCGTTCATGCTGGCGCTGCGCAACTACAGCGTCAGCCGCAGGGAGCAGGAGCTGTCCAACCATTTGCACCGACTGTCCTTCCGCGACCAGCTGACGGATGTGTTCAACCGCAGGATGTACGACGGCGAGCTGCGCCGCATCGACCGCGAGGACGCGGAGGTGCTGGGCTGCCTTGTCGACCTTGACTCGTTCAAGACGATCAACGACACCTATGGCCACGAATTCGGCGACGCCTGCCTGACGGAGGTCGCCGCCCGGTTGAGGGACGCCTTCGGCGAGCGGATCTACCGCATCGGCGGAGACGAGTTTGCCGTCATCTGCGAGCCGGACGGCCGCGCCGCGCTGGAGGCGAAGGTCAACGCCGTCAACCGCGCGCTGGAAAAGACATTCCCGGAGCGCGGCGTCTCCATCAGCGCGGGGTTCAGCCTGCGCGGCGTGGGCGGCAGACCCATGGACGCCGTGATGGAGGAGGCGGATGCCGCGCTCTACGCGGCAAAGGGCAGCGGGAAAAAGCGCTGCTGCTTCGCCGCAAGAATGGAATAAGTTAGTAAACAGAAAGCAAGCAGGAGCGCCCCGCCACGGGCGCTCCTGTAACTTTTAATCAGCCGCTGAGGGTGATCGGCTCGTAGCCCATGGCGGGGCAGAGGCTGTCATGCTCCAGCAGAAAGAGCTTGACGGTCACGGCCTCGGAGGGCGCAGCGCTGAGCGTAATGCTGGCGCTGAGCTCTGTCAGCTCCCCGCGGTAGGGGATGCAGTCGACGGCGGTGGCGCCGAGGAAGCGTCCGCTCTGGTAGACGGCGAATATGGCGCGCGCATACAGGAATTCATTGCCGTTTCCAAGCCCCGCCGTCCCGTTGGTGCCGAGCAGCGCGTTCACTGTCACGACCTTGCCGCTGCGCTTGACGCTCGGCGCGAGCAGGAAGTACCCGTCGCCAAGCTGAGAGAGAGAGCTGTAGCCGTTGGAGGTCACGCGCACGGAGAAGCTGGCGGTGATGCGCGACTCGCTGGGGCTGTCCGCCGCCGTGGCGGTGATGGTCGCGCTTCCGGGCAGCAGGGAGGTGACGACGCCGTTCTGGTCCACCGTGGCGACCGTCTCGTCACTGCTGCGCCAGACCAGCTCCGGGTAGGTGGCGTTTGCCGGCTTTACCGTGACGGACAGGCGCCCGCTCTGTCCGAGCTCCAGCGTCAGGTCCGCCGCCGCGCCGCCAGATTCCGCAAGCTGCGCGCCGCCCTTGCTCAGTGACGTGACGGGCACGTAGGTGATGTTGTGATAGAGCACGTCGTCCAGCTCCTCGATGATGGGCCGGATGTTCTCGTACCAGTAATTCCACACGCTCCAATACGTATAGCTGCGGAAAAAAGCGTCCCCGTAAATGCCGGTGGTATAGCTTGAAACGCTGCCGTTTTTGTGATAGCGGTCGTCAAAGGCGGAGGTGCTGCGCAGCGTGCCTGCCTGCGCCTGACGGAGATAGTCGCCCTTCTTTTCCAGCAGCTCCGCGTGGAGCGCGCGGATCTTCACCATGTACGGGCTGTCGCCGCTCAGGTCCGCGAGCAGCGGCTCGATGGCGGTGGTCTTCTTGGGGAGGCTCTTCCCGTTCAGACCGTAGTAGTAATCGTAAAAGCCGTAGCTTTTCATCATGTCCACATGGTTTTGGATCGTCATGGAGCCGAGCTGCCGCGCGTTGAGGTTTGCCAGCTCTGCCGCCTGACCGTAGAGCGCGCCGTCGTCCGCGTTGCGCTTGTCCGCCGCCGCCTGAAACAGCTGCTTTGCCTTGTCGAGCGTTGCGAGCAGCTCGCTTTCCCGCTGGCGATAGTCCAGAAGCTGGGGCACCAGCTGGTTTTCCATGATCTCATAGCGCGCGGAAATCGAGCTGACGCCCTTGAAGACGGTCGTTTCCAGCGGCTCGTTCGTTGTGCCGCTGGCGGCGGCGACCTGTCCCGCGCCGATGGGGGAGTAGCCGGTTTTGGCGTTTTTGATCCAGTCGGGATAGCTCGCCTGAAGGGTTTTCAGGCTCTCGATCGTGCGCATGGCGAGCGAGAGGCTGTAGTCCAGCTCGTCCTGAGAGTAGGCGTACAGCTCGTAGAGCTCGGGCAGGCTTGCCTCGAAGCCCTCCTGCATCCGTTCATACTCCGCCTTGTACTGCGAGACCCTGTTCTTTTCAGCGCGGACGCTTTCAAGCATATTGTAGACGTCCTCGCTGACGCGGAGCGCGGCGCAGCGCTGCGAGAAGGTGCTTTGGAGGTTGGTCCACAGGCTGTCGCTCACGCCCCAGTTGCCGTAGCCCTCGTCGCTCCAGGTGCAGTGCGAGGCGGTCAGGTTCCAGCCGCGGTTGCGGTAGGGCGTCGCAGCGGTACGGAAATTGACGGCGGCGCGGTCCTTCTCGTCGATGTAGGCGTTGATCTCGCTTTCGATCTGCGTCAATGCGCTGAGCGCCGCGTCATAGCCCGCGTAGACCGTTTCCAGCCAGGCGTCGTAGCCTGTGTAATATTTGAACAGGTTCTCCGGCGAGTTCAGCATGATGACGGAGCAGCTGTTCAGCGTCGACGTGCCGGAGGCGTTGCCCGCGTTGCTGTCGAGCTTGTTGAGATAGGTTTTGAAGCAGCGCGTGTAGAAGGCGCTCGGCGAATTGCTCCACTCCAGCCATTTGCTCCGATTCAGCTCGGCGGGGCTGTATTTCGAGGGGTCGTAGCCGCCGGACCAGAGCTGGTCCATGTCCGCCTCGACCTTATCAAACTCCGCTGTCGCCCACGTTTTCGCGGCGCTGAGGCGGCGCGCGTCATAGCTCTCCTGCGTTTCGTTCTGGTTCCGCGTCACGCTGATTTTCGGGTCAATGTCGCTCTGGGCAACGTTCGCGTTCACCGCCGCCTCATACTCCTGCTGGCGCTTCGCCTCCGCCGCCGCAAGCGACGCCGTCCGCTTTGAGGCGGTGGAGGCGCAGGAGGCACTGAGCTGCGTGAGCGTGCTTTCCATCTGCTGGCATTTCATCATGCAGTTGAACGCCATTCTCTGCTGGACGCCCATCAACTCCCAGAACAGCTCGATGACCTTTGCCGCCTTGTCGGTCTCGATGCGGTCCGCCTCGCCGGTCAGCTTGCTGATGCCGACGAGGTCCTTGATTTTGTCCTCTATGCCGATGGAGTCCTTGATGTAGTCCTTCAGCGTGTCCTCCAGCGTGTCCATCACCTCGCCGGGGCGGGGTGGCATGGAGTACTTCATAATCAGGTCAATCAGCTCGCTGGAGATTGCCGTGACCGCCGCGTTGACCTGCTTCTGCTTGAGATTCAGAAGCTTCTGGTACGCGTCCTGCCCCAGACTGTAGGCGACGCCGTAGGTGTTGGCGGCCTCGTCGAAGGCGTCCAGCTCGGCGGCGGTCAGCCTGCTACGGGTTTCGGAATCCAGCAGATAGTTGCCGACGCTGTGATCCCCCTCGTAAAATGCCTTGAGGTCAGGGTAGTACGTCGACGCCAGACGGTCGCGCAGCGCTTCGCCCGCCTGCTGCCAGCCGCTGTTCGCCATCGCGAATTCGCGCATGTCCGACGCGCCGGAGAACTGTGCCTCCATCTGGCTGCTGAATCCGGCGAACCACTTGGTGACCTTGCGCTTGTCCGCGTCGCTCATGTTCTGCCACGCGGCGAAGTTTGCGATCGCCCCGGTCGAATCGCTGCGATAGGTTTTTCCGCACCATTCGTACTCGATGTAGTGCGTCAGCGACGCGGTGACGCCGGTGCTTTTCAAACGGCAGACATACACGTTGTCCGCCGCCAGCGTGCCGACAGGCAGCAGCGACAGGCAGAGGAGCAGGGCGAGAAACAGACTCACAACTCGTTTCATTCGGGTGCCTCCCTTTGATCGAAACGTCAGGACGGATGGGCAGGGGACTTCACGGTGGATTAATTTAATATTCTATCATGCCGGCAGGACCGAATGCAATGGTTTTTCACAAACTTTACCAATATTAATAAATATGTTTAAAATGATTGCATTTGCCGCGGGAGCTTGCTAGACTGTAACGGGAAGGAGGGACCGAAGCAAAGCCAAGGGGTGATAATACGGAAATGGGAGCGTAGAAAACGATGAGAGATCTCAAGCATTTGCTGTATTTTGAAAACCTTTTACAGACCGCCGACAACGAGCTGATTGAGGGATGCCGACGCGAGGGCGGCGTGTGCGTCGCCTACACCTGCGAGAACGTGCCCGAGCCGCTGCTGAATCTGGACCGCGCGTTTTCGATCCGGCTCTTCGCGCCGCACACCGGCTCGCTGGACATTTCGACCTACTATATGACGGCGTTCCTCTGCGAGACCAGCCGCGCGCTGCTCGAACGCGCCATCGAGGGCGGGTTCAACTTCGCGGACTGCATCGTCGCGCCGGACGGCTGCACGATGATGAACCGCTGCGTGGAGAACATGGAGCTTTTGCAGACCATGGGCAAGGGCAACGAGCGCTTTTTCCACGAATACATGGAGATCCCCCTCAAGTGCGACGAGAACAACCTCGCGCTCTACGAGCTGCAATGCCAAAACCATATTCTCAAGCCGCTCGCGGAGCACTACGGCCTCGACGTGTCCGAGGCCTCGATCCGCAAGGCGGCGGCGGAGCACAACCGCGTGTGCGAGCTGATCCGCGCGATCGGGGATCTGCGGAAGGAGCAAAGGCCGCGCATCACGGGCTACGAGTTCCACGTGCTGACGCTGGCGACCTACGTCTGCCCGAAGGCGCTGCTGCTCGACAAGCTGGAGGAGACGCTCGACGAGCTGCGCGCGCGCGAGCCGGACGAGCGGGAGTACCGCGCCCGCGTGGTGCTGGTCGGCTCGGAGATCGACGACAGCGCGCTCATCCGCCTCATCGAGGAGACGGGCGCCTACGTCTGCGCCGACCGCTTCTGCTTCGGCTCGCTGCCGGGCAGGGACCCGATCGCGCTCAACGACGACGAAAGCGCGCTCACGCAGATTTGCCGGCACTACATGGAGTCCTGCCAGTGCCCGCGCATGATGAACATGGAGAAGGTCTACGGGCGCAAGCAGTACGTCAGCGAGCTGGCGAAGGCGTATCACGCGGACGGCGTGATCTACCAGCAGGTGAAGTTCTGCGACCCGTGGGCGTACGAGCGCCTGATGGGCTCGACCATGCTGCGCGACGACTACGGCTATCCCGTGCTTTCGGTGGACCGACCGTATAACTCGGCGTCATCCTCCGGGCAGCTGCGCACGCGCGTGCAGGCGTTCGTGGAGAGCATGGAGATCAAAAAGCTCAAGGGGGGTGCGGCGCAATGACAAAGCAGGAAAACTGGAAGCGTCCCGGTGACCGGCAGCTCGGCGTGCTCTTTGACGGCGGCAAGGTCCGCGTCCGGCGCGAGTGGCGCGGCGTGAAGGACACGCTCTACGACTACGGCAGATGGCTTTACATCATGTCGATCCTCGCAAAGTTCATCGTCAAGCCCCGCAACGTCAAGGCGATGTTCCGCTACCGCTGGATGGCGAATTACCTCGCCGTGCCGCACATGGTCGACAAGTTCACGATGGGCCTGCGCGACGAGGCGCTGCGCATCGTCCACACCTCGATGGACTTCGTGGTGTTCGACGTGGCGAAGACGATGGACAACGTGTTCCGCGGCGACCGCAAGACCGGCAACGACGTGGCGTTTTCCGAAAAGTGCGTCCTGACGGACGAGAACGCGATGACCGCGTTCATGATGGGCTTCCCGACCGTGAAGGCGATCCTGCGCGAGGTGCCGACGATGTTCGTGGCGAACCTGCTGACGCAGAACTCGACCACGCACTATCTGGACGTCGCGCAGCAGTTCGGCATCCCCGGCGACGTCTGCCCCATGCCGGAGGCGGAGGCGGGCATTTCCATCGAGGACGATTTCCCCGTGCTCGGCGCCTGCGCCGTGCAGGTCAATACCACCTGCGACGGCTCGCTCATGGGCAACGGCGTGATCGCTAAGCGGCTGGAGCGCGAGTACGGCATCCCGACCTTCCAGCTCGTCGCGCCCATGCGCCACCGCGAGCCGGACGTGCAGGACTACGCCGCGCGGGACATCCGGCAGGCCATCGCCTTCGTGGAGGAGCACACGGGCGAGAAGTGGGACTGGACGCACTACTTCGAGTGCGCGAAGCGCGTCAACGACGCCACGCGCAGGCGCCTCGCGTGGCTGGAGATCAACGCGACGCCCTATCCGCAGTTTGTCGGCGCGCCGTTCTCGCTCTACAACGACACGAACTACATGGGCAACTGCGGGCGCTCGCCCGACTTCCCGCCCATCGACGCGAAGATCACGAAATACGCCGAGCGGGGCTACGCCGCGAAGCGCATGATGGCGCCGGAGTACCGCCACCGCGCGATCGTCTGGGGCGTGCAGCCGCAGTACTGCATCGACATGCTCAACTGGATGGTGCACTGCTGGGGCATCGTGCCGCTGACCGACATGCTCTCGCTCGTGAACACGAAGATGATCGCCGAGGAGGACACGCCCGAGAACCGCAAACAGGCGTACTACGACATGGCGTGGCTCAACGAGAACATGATTATGCGCAACCGCACGCACGGCGGCTACAAGGTGCTCGTCGACGAGCTGTGGGAGTTCTGCGAGCAGCTCAACGCCGACATGGTCATCATGTGGGAGCACATGAGCTGCAAGGCGCTCGACGGCATGCACGGCCAGTTCGAGGAGCAGGCGCGCGCACGCGGCATCCACCTCGTCTGGGTCTGCCACGACCTGTGCGACCCGCGCGTCTACACGCGCCAGGCGATCCGCGACCAACTCAACGCCTACATGCGCACGGTCATGCGCGAGGAGCCGCTCGACCCCACGATCGAAACGCTGCCGGACGAGAACGCGTGGTGAAAAGCGCGGCGGGGTTTGGCTTCTTTTGCGGAACTTGTATGGTTGACTTCATGGTACGTTTGGCTTATACTGGAGACAATGGGGCAGTGCGGCGCGTGCGAGCGTGCCGCAACTGGCGCCGAATAAAGGGAGGACGGCAAATATGGCGATTCAAGTTGGCATCAACGGTTTCGGACGCATCGGACGCATTGCACTGCGCAGCATGATCGAGCGCGGCAGCCACAGCTATCACATCTGCGGCATCAACCTGCGCAACGCCGATCTTGACTTCATGGTCTATCAGGTCAAATACGACTCGGTGTTCCGCACGTTCTACGGCTCGGTCGAGCACGACGACAAGCACCTGATCGTCAACGGGCAGAAGATCCGCGTCTACAGCTATTCCGACGCCGCGGAGATCCCCTGGGACGACTGCTATGCCGAGTACATCATCGAATCCACCGGCGCGTATCTGACGAAGGAGAAGGCATCGGTCCACCTCAAGAACGGCGCGAAGAAGGTCATCCTCTCCGCCCCGTCGAAGGATACCGAGACGCCGACGTTCGTCATGGGCGTCAACAACACGTGGTACAAGCCGGAGATGGACGTGGTGTCCAACGCCTCCTGCACGACGAACTGCCTCGCGCCGATGGCGAAGGTCATCAACGACACCTTCGGCATCGAGCAGGCGCTCATGTCCACCATCCACTCCGCCACCGCCAAGCAGAAGCCCGTCGACTCCCGCGGCGGCAAGGACTGGCGCACGGGCCGCAGCGTGCTGGGCAACATCATCCCCTCCACCACCGGCGCGGCGAAGGCGGTCGGCGAGGTCATTCCGGAGCTCAAGGGCCGCATGACCGGCATGAGCTTCCGCGTTCCGACGACGGACGTGTCCGTGGTCGACCTGACCGCGCGGCTGAAGACCCCCGCCACCTATCACGACGTCTGCGTCGCCATGGAGAACGCGGCGCAGCACAGCATGAAGGGCATCATCACCTGCACGGAGGACCCCGTCGTCTCCAGCGACCTGACCGGCTTCCCCCAGACCTGCATTTTCGACGAAAAGGCGGGCATCATGCTCGACGACAACTTTGTCAAGCTCATCGCGTGGTACGACAACGAGTGGGGCTACACCAACAAGCTCATCGACCTGATGACCCATATGCACAGCGTCGACCATCCCACCGGCACGTTTACCGACGAGCGCTGATCCGACAACGACAAAACCGCGGGGCTTGCGCCCCGCGGTTTCATTGTTTGTGTTGTTTTGAGCGCTTACATCTTCTCCGGCGCGCTCACGCCGAGGATGCCGAGGCCGTTGCGCAGCACGCGGCGCGTCGCCTCCGCGAGCTTCAGGCGCACGGCGACGACGCCCTCCGCCTCGCCCTTGATGCGGCAGGCGTTGTAGAAGCGGTGGAACGTGCCCGCGAGCGAGACGAGATAGCGGTTGATATAGCTGGGGTCGTAGTCGCGCGCGGCAAGGCGGATCTCCTCCGGGAATCCGGCAAGCGCCTTGACCAGCTCGCGCTCCTGCTCGGTCGCGGCAAGCGTTATGTCAACCTTATCCGCCGCCGGCACGGCGCAGCCCTCGTCGGCGAGCGCCTTCAAGAGGCTGCAAATGCGCGCGTGCGCGTACTGGACGTAGTAGACCGGATTCTCGCTGTCCTCGCGCACGGCGAGGCCGAGGTCGAACTCCATCTGCGTGTCCGGCTTGGTGTTGAAGAACCAGCGGCAGGCGTCGACGGGGATCTCGTCGAGCAGATCCGCGAGCGAGATGGTCTTGCCCGTGCGCTTGGACATGCGCACCGCCTCGCCGTCGCGCACGAGCTTGACGAGCTGCATCAGCACGATGTCCAGCCGGTTGGTGCCGTCCAGCCCCAGCGCGTCCACCGCGCCCTTGAGGCGGGCGACGTGGCCGTGGTGGTCGGCGCCCCAGATGTTGATGACCTTGTCGAAGCCGCGCTCGCCGAACTTGTTGCGGTGGTAGGCGATGTCGGAGGCAAAGTAGGTGTAGAAGCCGTTCGCGCGGCGCAGCACGTCGTCCTTGAGGTCGAGCTTGTCGATCTGCTCGTCGGTCTTGCCCTCGCGCTTCATGTTCTCGCGCATGATCTCCGCCGTCTTGAGCCAGAGCGCGCCGTCCTT
>SVKP01000143.1 GCA_015068395.1 Oscillospiraceae bacterium | reverse complement strand
TCCCACAGCAGCAAGTTCGACGTCATTGTCGAATACTTTATCCTCAGACGGCAGTACGATATCTTTCAGATCAACGAAACGCTGTTCAGCTTCGACCAGGCGCTGCTTGGCTCGGTGGGCTGAATGTGCTTTCTCCTGTGGATTTTTTGTTGACATATTACACAGACTGCGTTAGAATCAGTTTAACAATTTACTGCATTAGAGCGGTACGTTTTCGATAATATCCGGCATGCTTGCCGGTTATTATAATTTGAGAAAGGCAGGAATGAAAACATGAAGAGAGTATTGTCTTTGGTTCTCGCGCTCTGTATGGTGTTCGCGCTGGTCGCCTGCGGCGGCGGAAGCAGCACCACGACCACGGGCGGCGGCTCTGCCAGCACGTCCACGTCCTCGGGCGGCTCGTCGGAGAGCAAGCCCGCGCGCGGAAACGTCATCTGGACCTTCGGCACCGCGGATACGGGCGGCTCCATGTACCCGGCGGGCGCGGCGGTGTCACAGACCTGGACGAACAACGTGCAGGGCATGAAGTGCAACACGCAGACCTCCACCGGCTCGTTCCAGAACGTGCAGGACGTTGCCGCGGGCGAGGTTGACGTCGCGGTCGCGACCGCGGACGTCGTGCTCAACGGCTACAACGGCACCGGCAAGTTTGCCGACATCGGCGCGCTGAGCAACATCCGCGTCATCGGCGCTGTCTACACCTCCGTGCTCTCGGGCGTGACGCTCAAGAGCAGCGGCCTCAAGTATATCCACGACCTGCAGGGCAAGCGCGTTGCCGTCGGCCCCGCCTCCTCCGCCACCGAGAACGCATCTCTTGCAGCGTTCAACGTCATGGGGATCACGAAGGACAACACCAGCCTTGAAAACCTCGGCCTCGGCGACGGCGCCGACGCCGTGGGCGACGGCATCCTCGACGCGGCGTTCGGCTTTGCGGGCCTGCCCATCGGCGGCCAGCTGAACCTTGCCGCGACCAAGGACATCGCGGTCCTCGATATGACGGACGCCGAGCTCGATCAGGTGCTCGCGAACAACGCCGCCTATATCAAGACCAAGATCCCCGCGGGCACCTACACGGGCGTCGACTATGACTGCCAGACCTTCGGCGTGAAGTGCCTGATTATCGTGCAGGACAGCGCCGACGAGGATTTGATCTATGACCTGTGCAAGGCGCTCAACGAAGGCGCCGCCGACATGGCGGCGGGCAACGCCCTGCTCAAGGACATGACCGACCCGACGTTCCTCTGCACGCAGATGCCCATCCCGCTGCACCCCGGCGCGGAGCGCTATTACAAGGAGATCGGCGCTCTGGGTTAAGCCGCCGATAGAACGCAAAACCCGTCCCCGCTGAAACTCGAGGCCGGAGTTGGGACGACCAGCTCCGGCCTCTCACAATTGACCACTCCGGAGGGAAGGATTGCATATGGCTGAACACAAAAAGAAAAAAGACGAAGCGCAGGAGATCGACGTCGCCTCGCTCGACAGCGAGCTTGCCGCGGCGAAGACCCTGGAGGAGGGCAAGGGCGACATATTCATCAAGGCCGCCGCCGTATTTGCCTTCTGCATGACCCTGTTTCATATCTGGACCGGCTTCCACGGCCTGTATGACTACGTCACGCAGCGCGGCATCCACCTTGCCTTCGCGCTGACGCTGATCCTGCTGACCCAGCCGCTCTACAAGCACTGCTTCAAGGACAAGTTCGCCGGCAGCAAGGCGTTTCGCGCCGCCTGCCGCGCGTTTGACATCTGCCTCATCATCCTCTCGTGGGTCGCCGTCATCATGGCGATGGACGAGGTGCACCACCTGACCGAGCGCCTGAGCAAGACGACCTGGATGGCGACCTTCGCCGGCGCGGTGCTGACGGTCATCGTGCTGGAGGCGGCGCGCCGCACGCTCGGCTACATCATGCCGATCCTCTCGATCATCTTCATCGCCTACGCGCTCGCGGGCCCGCACCTGCCGCTTGCCATCGCGCACCGCGGCTACTCGCTGGAGCGTATCTGCAAGTTCCTCGCCACCGACCTTGACGGTCTGTTTGGCACGACCATGAGCGTTTCCGCCTCGGTCATCTTCATGTTCGTCATGTTCGGCGCGTTCCTCGAAGCCTCGGGCTGCTCCGACTTCATCAACAACATCGCGATCTCGCTGACCGGCAAGATCAAGTCAGGCCCTGCGCTCTCCGCGGTCGTGGCGTCCGGCCTGATGGGCTCGATCAACGGCTCCGCCGTCGCCAACGTCGTCGGCACGGGCACGTTCACGATCCCGCTGATGAAATCCCGCGGCTACAAGCCGCAGTTCGCCGGCGGCGTTGAGTCCGTCGCCTCCACGGGCGGTCAGATCCTGCCGCCGGTCATGGGCTCCGGCGCATTCCTGATGGTGGCGTTTACCGAGCAGAAATACATCGCCATCGTCATTGCCGCCGTCATCCCCGCGCTGCTGTACTACTGGGGCTGCGCGGTGGCGGTCATCACGCAGTCCGAGCTGGTCGACATCACGATGATGGACCAGAAGGACATCCCCAAGACCCGCGATGTGCTCAAGGACGGCTGGATCTATCTGCTGATCCTTGCAATCCTGATCGTGGCGCTGCTGGTCATCCAGCTCTCGCCGCTGTACTCCGCGCTGTGGGCGACCGTTGCGGTTCCCGTGGTCATGTTTTTCGATAAAAAGAAGCGCTTTACCATCAAGGATATTCCCAGCGCAATGGTCAAGTCCGGCTTTTCCGCCATGTCCATCGTCATCGGCTGCGCCTGCGCGGGCTGCGTCGTCGGCATGGTGTCCCTGACCGGTATCGGCGTCATCTTCGGCGACATGATGATCCAGCTGGCGCACAGCATGCTGTTCCCGTCGCTGCTGTTTACCGCCGTCACCTGCATCATCCTCGGCATGGGCCTGCCGACCACCGCCGCCTACGTTATCGCGGCGTCGATCCTCGCGCCGTCTCTCATCAAGCTGGGACTCACCCCGCTCACGGCGCATCTGTTTGTGTTCTACTTCGCCTGCCTCTCCGCGATCACCCCGCCCGTCGCGCTTGCGGCGTACGCCGGCGCCGGTATCGCCAAGTGCAGCCCGATGGCAACGGCGGTGGAGGCGTGCAAGCTTGGCTTCGCGGGCTTCATCGTGCCCTTCGCCTTCTGCTACAGCCCTGCCATGATGATGCAGGGCTCGGTGCTCGGCGTCCTGCAGGTGTTCCTCACCGCGTTCATCGGCGTCACGCTGATTTCCGCGGGCTTCCAGGGCTGGCTGTTCTGGAAATTCAACTGGTTCGAGCGCATCGCCATTCTGGCGGCGGGCTTCCTGATGTTCATCCCCAACACGGCGGGCAGCTCTGTCGGCACGCTGACGGACGTCGCCGGTATCGTGCTCGCGCTGGTGCTGCTGCTCATCAACCTTAAAAAGTGGGAGCGCGGCCCCGCGTTCCTCATGAAGCACCAGAAGAAGTAAACGATGAACAATCGGTCCAATCTTGCAAATGCCCTGATGTGGGGCGGAGGCGGGCTGCTGTACCTCGGCGCGACCTATCTGGTCGACGTGGGCGTGTTCCGCGTGCTTGCCTACCTTTTCCTGCTGCTCGCGTGCATGTACCTGATCCGCTACCTCAACGGCCGCCGCAGCGGAAAAAAGTGAATCAAAAAGCATTCCCGCAGACGCATTGGAACCGTCTGCGGGAATGCTTTTTGTATCAATCAAAGAGATAGGGCACCTGAAAGATGTACACGTAGCGGTAGCGGGACATGCGGCGCAGCATCACGCGCGAGGTCTCGTTGTGCAGATACTGCTTGATGGGGTTCGACGTCACCAGCGTCGGGATCAGGACGGTCAGGTGCTGGTGGTGGGCGAGCTTCTTTTCCTCCTGCTCAATGCGGCGGATCAGGATGTCCTCGGTGTTGCGGTATTCCGTGATTTCATAGGAGAAGGGGTCGTCCACGCCGATCTCCCGCAGCTGCCGCTCCAGCTCGTGCGCTGCGGTCTCGCTGCTGCCGACGTAAAGCAGCTCGATCTCGGTGAAGCCGATGTCCTTCGCGCAGTTGTAGGTCTTGATGAACGAGCGGTTGACCGAGCGCACGGGCAGCAGCACCTTGCCGGAGTGCGTCATGTTGAGCAGCTTTCGCGCCTCCTCCACCGACGTGACGCTCAGCTCGCGCTTCACCTTGCGATAATGCCCCTGAATGCCGCGCATGAGGACCGCAAGCAGGGCGATCCCCAGCAGCGTGACCCACGCGCCGGAGAGGAAACGCGTCAGGATCAGCACGATCAGCGTGACGGTCGTGGCGGTGAGCGTGACGCCGTTGATGATGCTGTGGCGCAGATGACCGGGCTCGCCCTTTCTGCGTTTCCAGTGGAACAGCATACCCAGCTGATTGAGAAAGAATGAGATGAAGACGCCGCTGGCAAACAGCGGGAGCAGCTTGTGCTGGTCCGCCTCGAAGCCCAGCACGAGCGCCGTGGAGACGCTGAAAAGGAACGCGATGCCGTTGGAGTAGTTCAGGCGGCTGCCGCGGTAGATCATGCGCTTGGGCAGATATCCGTCCTCCGCCATCATCGCCATGAGGTGCGGCAGGTCGGCGAAGGCGGTGTTCGCGGCGAGCATGAGGATGCCGACCGTCGTCACCTGCACGACGTGGAACATCGGGCTCTTGCGTCCGAACACCGCGGCGGCAAGCGTGCTGAACGTCGTGGAGAGGTTGCCGGGCACGATGCGGTACAGGCTCATCAGCACGCTGACGCCCACGAACAGGGTCCCGACAATCAGCGCCATGGCGAGCAGTACGTTCCGCGCGGTCCGATACGCGGGCTCCTTGAAGTTCGCCACGCCGTTCGACACCGCCTCGATGCCGCCCAGCGCGGTACAGCCGGAGGCGAAGGCGCGCAGCGTCAGCCACACCAGCGCCGCCTCGCCGTCGGGCGCGGTCACGGTGGCGGAGAGCGCGGTGTAGTTCCCGGTAAACCAGCGCACCAGCCCGGTGACGATCATAATCAGCATGCTTAAAACGAAAAGATAGGTGGGAATGCCAATCACGAACGCGGCGGAGCGCGTGCCGCGCAGATGCACCCAGGAGAGCAGCGCGATGAGCAGCAGCGCGATCCCGACCTTGTATTCCGCGAGCGCGGGATAGCCGGAGACGATGGCGGCGGCGGCCGCGCTCACGCTGACCGCGACGATCAACACATATCCGATCACCAGCGACGACCCCGCGATCAGCCCCGCGCGCTCGCCCAGATTGTCCATCGCGACCGCGTACGCGCCGCCGCCCTGGGGATACGCCTCGATGCTCTGGCGGTAGCCCATCGTGAGGACGGCGAGAAACGCGGTGATGACTGCGACGATCCCCAGAAATACCTTGTAGGAGCCCATGCCCAGCACGGGCATCAGCACGATGAGTATTTCCTCACCGGCGTAGGCGACGGTGGAAATGGTGTCGCTGGAAAACACGGGCACGCCCCAGAAAACGCTGAGGCGTTCGTTGACCAAATCAGAATCCTTGAGCGGCTTACCGAGGAAGAAGCTGAGGATCCGTTTTTTCATGGGCGGCTCCTTTCTCCGGTCTGCGACGGGCACTGTGGGAACTGTACAAATATAAGGTATCAAATCCGTTCTTTGCTGTCAAGATTTTATGCACCGCTGTTTTCCCTTATTGCATTTTCGGCGGGGCTGCGGTATACTGTCGCGGGATTAAAATAAAGGAGGAACGCACCAATGACCCTGAACGAAGCCAGAGAAAAGCTGGTCGCCATCCAGCAGAGAAGCGCCGCGCTCGGCCATGCCATGAGCGTTATCTATTACGACGGTGTGACTGCCGCGCCCAAGGGCGTCGCGGACAACCGCGCGCAGACGCTCGGCATCCTCAGCCAGGAGATGTATGAGCTGGGCACGGGCAAAGAGACCGTGGAGCTGCTGGAATTCCTCGACGAGAACAAGACGGAGCTGAATCAGCATGAAAAGCGCCAGATCCAGCTGATGCTCAAGGATACCCGCCAGATGCAGAAGATACCGCCGGACCAGTACGTCGCGTTCCAGCGCCTGATGGTCGAGGCGGACGATGTCTGGCACAAGGCGAAGGAGACGAACGACTGGAAGCTCTTTGAGCCTGTGCTGGAGAAGGTCTTCGATTTCCACAAGAAGATCGCCGCCTGGTGCGAGCCGGAGAAGAAGGCGTATGACTACTGGCTCGACCGCTATGAGGAGGGCCTGACGATGGAGCGCTGCGAGGCGTTTTTTGCCACGCTGCGCGAGCATATCGTGCCGCTGCTGCAAAAGGTGCAGGCGAAGCCCCAGCTCGACGACAGCGTGCTGCACGGCAGCTTCCCCGCGGCGGCGCAGGAGAAGTTCTCCTATGACCTGATGAAGCTCATCGGGCTCGATCTGGACCGCGTGGGCCTCGCCACGACGGAGCATCCGTTTACCACCCACCTCGGCTCCCACCTGGACGAGCGTATCACCACGCATTACCATGAGGACGACTTCTCCAATTCGATGTACAGCGTCGTCCATGAGGGCGGTCACGCGCTCTACGACACCGGCAGCGCCCGCGAGCTTGCCTACACGGTGCTCGACTGCGGCGTCTCCATGGGCATCCACGAGAGCCAGAGCCGCTTCTATGAGAATATCATCGGCCGAAGCCGTGCGTTCTGCGAGTATGTCTTTCCGATGGCGCAGAAGTACTTCCCGGAGCTGAAAGGACGCACCGCGGAGGAGTTCTACCGCGCCGTCAACCGCGCGGAGCCGGGCCTGATCCGCATCGAGGCGGACGAGCTGACCTACGCCCTGCACATCATGGTGCGCTATGAGCTGGAAAAGCGCATTTTTGCAAATGAGCTCGAGGTGCGCGATTTGCCCGGAGAGTGGAACCGGCTCTATAAGGAGTACCTTGGCGTGGACGTGCCGGACGACAAGCACGGCGTGCTGCAGGACAGTCACTGGGCGGGCGGCAACATCGGCTACTTCCCGTCTTACGCACTCGGCAGCGCCTACGGCGCGCAGTACCTGCGCAAGATGAAGGAGACCGTGGACGTCGATGCCTGCGTGCGCGCGGGCAACTTCAAGCCCATCAACGACTGGCTGCGCGAGCGCATCTGGCAGTATGGCAGCCTGATGACGCCGACGGAGGTGTTCCGCAACGCCGTCGAGGAGGAGTTCGATCCCACGGTGTTTACCACGTATCTTGAGGAGAAGTTCACGGACCTGTACGGGCTGTAAGCTTTTTGCCGAAAACAGCGGAGTCTCCGGCATTTCGGAGGCTCCGCTGTTTCAAAAAAGAAAATTGAAAAAAGATATTGACAAAGGGCGCCTCTATTTGTTATACTAACCAATGTCCTGCGCGGCAGGAGTAATTTGGCGGCATAGCTCAGTTGGCTAGAGCATGCGGTTCATACCCGCAGTGTCCCCGGTTCGAATCCAGGTGCCGCTACCATTGCTGCGGGATGCCCTTTTGGGGCGTCCCGCAGCTTACCCCTTTGAGTTTTACAGGTGCAGAAAACGAACCGCCGTTTGTGCGCCAATGACGGCCCGTTGGTCAAGTGGTTAAGACACGGCCCTTTCACGGCTGTAACATGGGTTCGAATCCCGTACGGGTCACCAAGCGGGACACACCGTCCCGCAAATACGGAGGCTTAGCTCAGCTGGTTAGAGCGCCTGCTTCACACGCAGGAGGTCACTGGTTCGAGTCCAGCAGTCTCCACCAAAAAGTTCCGGTTTTCGGCAGAAAATCGGAACTTTTTTCGCACTTTTGGCGGCGAACGTAATGGGTCAGGCTCTGGGTCAGGCGTTGACCCAGAACCTGACCCAGAACGCGGCAGGAGCGGGTAGCACAAAGCGGTACGGGGCAGGACGAGCCTGCCCCGTGCAGACTGTAGACAAAATAAGGCATTATGCGCCGAAAAGGGTGCATAGTGCCTTAATTTGTGGTATAATGAGATTG
>SVKP01000142.1 GCA_015068395.1 Oscillospiraceae bacterium | reverse complement strand
CTCCAGAATAGAAAGCCATTCCTTGATGGTCGGCTCGGATACGCCAACCTCGGACGCAATGGCGGAATAGTTCACGATCTGCCCCGTCCGCGCCGCCACAGCGGTCATAAACTTCACGAAAGTCAGGTGGTTCGTGACCTTGATGACGCGGTTGACGTCGCGCTCCAGGTAGGTCTTGACGTAAGACTGATAGAAGTCGATCCACTCCTTATCCTCGTTGACGTACAGTTCGGGATAGCTACCGCGGTGAATGATCTTCCAGATGTCCCGCTCATAGGGCTTTCTTGCCTTCTCGCGCTCAGCCAGATATTCCGCGGAGGGCACAAAATGTCTGTTGAAGTCCACATCATGGATCTCGCGCAGAGAAAGCCCGTCCAGCTCTACGATGGAAACGCGCCCGGACAGCGACTCGCTGACCTGTTCCATGAGCTGGAGCTTCTGCGAGCCGGTAAAGAAGAAGTTTGCCTTTTCATCGGTTTTATCAAGCTCGATCTTGACGCGGTTGAAGATCGACGGGCATTTCTGCACCTCGTCGATCATCAGCGGGCAGGGATTGTTCAGCAGGAACAGGCCGGGATCGTCTGTCGCCTGTGCGAGAAGCAGGTCATCGTCGAAGGTCACTTGGTTGGCGTCCTTGAAAAGATGCTGAAACAGCGTGGATTTGCCGACCTGCCGCGGCCCCGTCAGCAGGATTGCCTTGCTGTTCCGCGCACGCCGCAGGGCGATGGGTTCAATATGACGTTTGATAGAATACATAGCAACCTCCGACAAAAGGCGATGGCTAATATAAAGTACGACTTTATATTAGCCATTATTCATGTGAATGTCAAGATGTTCTCACAAAACGAGCTGTTCAATCGCGCAAAACCATCCTTACAGCTCCCTGCTCACTGCAACAACTGTTTTGCAAGCCTCTCGTGGTATCGTTTGAGCATGACGCGGAACTGCCTGCGGGAAAGCTGCTCGTCAAGCATAAGGCCGCCGCCCATGCTTCCAAACATTGCACTTTTCGAGGTGTGCCGCATCATGTATGCGGGCTGTTTCCTGACAAGCGCAGCCGTTCCGCTTGCACGCATAGATTGCTAATATATTAGCGATTTGTTGACATACTAATAAAAAAGTGCTAATATACTGTCAAATGGAGGTGCGTGCTATGCTTCTGGAAACCCCAGCGGAGATGGCGATGGATACCGCAAAGAGATTCCGCGAGCTGCGCTCGGCAAAGCGAATCACAATGAAGGCACTGAGCACGGCAAGCGGCGTTCCGTACTCAACAATACGGCGCTTTGAGGGAACGGGAGAAATCTCATTCCTGTCTTTGGTCAAGCTCACATCCGCTCTGGGTGAGGACGAAGAAATCAGAGGCCTGTTCGCAAATCGGATGCCTGCGTCGATTGAGGAGGTCATTCGTGGAAACCGTAAATAAGCTCGAGGTGTATCTCGCCGGGGTCAAGGTCGGCACGATGGCTCCGTATCAGCGGTACCTGACCGCGTTTGAGTATTCCGATGAATGGCTCCGCGGCGAGTATTCGATCAGTCCGTTCTCGCTTCCTTTGCAGCCAGGCGTCAAAATTGCCAAGGCAGACCCGTTCGGCGGCCTGTTTGGCATCTTCGCGGATTCGCTTCCTGACGGTTGGGGGCGGCTGCTGGTGGACAGGATGCTTCGAAAAGCCGGAGAACAGCCAGACGCCGTTTCGCCGCTTGCACGCCTTTCCATTGTCGGCGCATCCGGAATGGGCGCGCTGGAATACCGGCCTGTTTACGACATGAAGCCAAGTGTCCAGACAGCCGATTTGGATCGGCTGGCGGCGGAGTGTTCCAAGATATTGAAATCAGAAGAATCCGAAGACCTCGACACGCTCTTTGCGTTGGGAGGCTCCTCTGGCGGAGCGAGGCCAAAGGTCATGATCCGGCAGGACGATGGCGAGTGGATTGTCAAGTTTCCATCCTCCGCAGACCCGAAGAATATCGGACGCATGGAATATGAGTACACGCTGTGCGCCGAAGCGTGCGGGATAGAAGTTCCAGAGGTCCGGCTGTTTCCCTCTGAGCATTGCGACGGTTATTTCGGCGCAAGGCGATTCGACCGCGTCCAGACGCCCGAGGGCGAGCGAAAGATCCACATGGCATCGGCTTCCGCACTTCTGGAGGTATCGCACCGCGTACCGTCACTGGACTACTCCTCGCTGATGGCGCTCGCATGGCAGTTGACCAGGCAAGCGTCCGAACTGCAAAAGCTGTTCACGCTGATGTGCTTTAACGTGTTCGCCCATAACCGCGACGACCATTCCAATAACTTCTCGTTTCTCTGCGACGCAGGCGTCTGGCGCTTTGCACCTGCCTATGACCTGACTTATTCCAACTCCATAGGCGGCGAGCATGCGACGACGATCGCGGGCGAGGGGCGGGCCCCCGCAATGAAGGACCTGCTCGCGGTGGCAAAGAAAGCGGGAATCAAGGAAAACGAGGCCAGACGCACCGCCGAGCGGGTGCAGGAGATCGTCAACGAGCGCCTGACCGCATACCTGCGGTGAAAAATCTGCCGCACAGTAACTAAAAAGAAGCCCAAACGCAGCGAGGAACGCGCTCCCACGGCGGAGCGCGTTCCTCGTCTGACTATGACTTGTGCTGTGGTCAGAAAAATTCGCAAATCAAAAATGCAACTATTTCAAAAGAAAAATCTCCGAAATCAAAAGATTTCGGAGATTTTTTGGTCCGAGTGGCGAGACTTGAACTCACGGCCTCTTGACCCCCAGTCAAGCGCGCTACCAACTGCGCCACACCCGGTTGCTTCAAATTCAGCTTACGTAGAATATCACGCCTTGCGCAAAAATGCAAGACTTTTTTTCACATTTAAGAAAATTTTTTCAAATGCGCCGAAGCTCCTGCCGCGCGGGGGCGGGCGGGAGCCCTTGGGGATGCCGGGCGCGGCTATGCGGGGCACGAGATTTCGGCGATCCGCTCGATGATGTGGTGCAGTTCCCCGGCGAGCTCTGTGTCCGCTGCGCGGTAGAGCATCTCCTTGCCCGCGCGGCGTGAGACCACCAGCTCCGCGGACTTCAACAGCCGCAGATGGTGCGACACCGCGGGGCTGCTCATGCCGACGCACGCCGCGATGTCCGCGACGCACTCCTCCGTGTGGCAGAGCAGCCAGAAAATGCGGAGCCGGGAGGGGTCGCCGAGCTGCCGCAACGCCTCGGAAACGACCTCGATCGCTTCCTCCGAGGGCATGGCGTCCAGAATGTGCCGTTGCGTATCCGTATCGTTGTGGCTGTGCGGCAGGTCGGGCATGCGCTCCATGTCGTTTCCTCCTGTTTGCCCCGGCGCAGGACGCCGGAACGGTATTTTCCCGTAATATACTAATCTTCGACTAAAATAAGACATTCCTTGCAGCATATTTTCCGCCATGCCGCGTCGTTGTCCTTGGCGGGCGTCAGCCCGCCTGCGTCCGCCTCCTTGCCTGACGAAAAATCTGCTCGCAAGGCTTTGCCACTTTTAGTTGGCGATTAGTATTATACACCATAGGATTAAAAATGTGTTTAACTTTTTAATGAAAATTAGAAAAAAAGATTGACAAATCCGAGGACGTGTTCTATGATAGGGGTAAGATTAAACGATTGTTTAATTGTTGAATGAGAAACAGGAGGTACAGGACAATGAAAAAGTCTTACAAGATCGACGTGGATTGCGCGGCGTGCGCGGACAAGATGGAGGTTGCGGCGAGCAAGACGCCGGGCGTCAAGGAGGCGAGCGTGAGCTTCATGACGCTGAAAATGAAGGTGGAGTTTGAGGACGGCGCGGACAGCGCGGCGGTGATGCAGGAGGTCCGCAAGAACTGCAAGAAGGTCGAAAGCGACTGTGAGATTTTTCTGTAAGCCTCCGCGCGGCTGCACGCGGAGCGGGGGAGGGGAACCGGAATGAGCCGGAAGCAAAAGATTGATCTGGCGCGCATCCTGATCGCGGGCGCCCTGACGGCGGCGCTGCACTTCCTGCCTGTGACGGGAGCGCTCCGCTTCGCGCTGTACATGCTGCCCTACGGGATCGTCGGCTATGACGTGCTGTGCAAGGCGTTTCGCGGGATCAAAAACAGGCAGCCGCTGGACGAAAGCCTCCTGATGACGGTCGCGACCGTCGGCGCGCTCGCGCTCGCGCTGTATGAGAAGAGCGGGGATTACGTGGAAGCGATCGCGGTCATGCTGTTCTATCAGGTCGGCGAGTGGTTCCAGAGCTGCGCCGTCGGCAAGAGCCGCCGAAGCATCGCGGCGCTGATGGACATTGCGCCGGACCATGCCAACATCGAAACGGAGAACGGACAGCTGGAGCAGGTGGACCCGGACGACGTGGAGGTTGGGACGGTGATCGTCATCCAACCCGGCGAGCGCGTACCCATCGACGGCGTGGTCGTCGGAGGCACGTCTGCACTCGACACGGCGGCGCTGACGGGCGAATCCGTGCCGAGAGACGTGTCGGAGGGCGACGAGATCGTCAGCGGCTGCATCAATCTCAGCGGCGTGCTCCATGTGCGCACGACGAAGGAGTTTGGAGAGTCCACCGTCTCGCGCGTGCTGGAGCTGATCGAGGACGCCAGCTCGCGGAAGTCGCGCTCGGAGAACTTCATCACGAAATTCGCACGGGTCTACACCCCGGCAGTGGTCGGCTCGGCGCTCGCGCTGGCATTTCTGCCGCCTGTTATCCTCCTGCTTGCGGGCAGGGAACCGGGCTGGGGAACGTGGATTTATCGGGCGCTGACCTTCCTGGTCATCAGCTGCCCCTGCGCCCTGGTGGTGAGCATACCGCTCTCGTTCTTTGCCGGAATCGGCGGCGCGAGCCGACAGGGGGTCCTGGTCAAGGGTTCGAGCTATCTGGAGACGCTGTCCGAGGCAAAGACGGTGGTGTTTGACAAGACCGGCACGCTGACCAAGGGCGTGTTCGAGGTGACGGCGATCCACCCGGACAACATGGACAGCGAGCACCTGCTTCATTTGGCGGCGCATGTGGAGCGCTACTCTGTGCATCCGATCGCAAGCTCCCTGCGCGCCGCCTATCCCAACGAGGCAGACGACTGCACCGTGGAGAACGTCGAGGAGCTTGCGGGGCACGGCGTTATCGCGCGGGTGAACGGGGACAGCGTCGCGGTGGGCAACGGCAGGCTCATGGAGAAGGTCGGCGCACAGTGGCGCGAGTGCCACAGGACCGGCACGATCTTGCATGTGGCAATCAATGGGGACTACGCGGGCCACATCGTCATATCCGACGTGGTCAAGCCGCACAGCGCGCAGGCAATCGCGGCGCTGAAAAAAAGCGGCGTCGAGCAGACCATCATGCTCACCGGGGACACGAAGGCGGTCGCCGAGAGCGTTGCGGCGGAGCTGGGGCTGGACCGTGTCTACAGCGGGCTGCTGCCGCAGGACAAGGTCTCGCAGGTCGAAAAGCTGCTTGAGGAAAAGAGTGCCGAACGCGCGCGGCTGGTCTTTGTCGGCGACGGCATCAACGACGCGCCGGTGCTCTCCCGCGCGGACATCGGCGTTGCCATGGGCGCGATGGGCTCGGACGCGGCGATCGAGGCGGCGGACATTGTCCTGATGGACGACGACCCGCTGAAGATCGCGACGGCGGTGCGCATCTCCCGGAAGTGCCTGCGCATCGTGAAGGAGAACATCTGGTTCGCCATCGGGGTCAAGCTTGCCTGCCTCGTCCTCGGCGCGTTCGGCGTGGCGAACATGTGGTTCGCCATCTTCGCGGACGTCGGCGTGATGATTCTCGCGGTGCTCAACGCGATTCGGTGCATGTTTGTCAAATAATGGATAAGTACCCCCCTCGGTTCATCGATGGAGCCGAGGGGGGTACTTATGCAGAATATGCTATTCGCGCCGGGACAGGACGCGCGTCAGCTCCGCCATCATCTTGGTGAGGTCGATGGGCTTGGCGATATGCCCGTTCATGCCGACGCTCTCCGCGACCCGGATATCCTCCGCGAAGGCGTTCGCCGTCATGGCGATGATCGGGATCGAGGACAGCGCGGGGTCGGGAAGGCTGCGGATCGCACGGGCGGCGTCGTAACCGTTCATCGCAGGCATTTGAATGTCCATGAGAACCGCCTGATATCCGCCGCGCGCCGCGACCTTGTCGACCGCCTCTTTTCCGTTTTCGGCAGTGTCGAGAATAAACCCGGCTTCCTCCAGCAGCAGCATGGCAATCTCGCGGTTGATCTCGTTGTCGTCCACCAGCAGGAGCTTTATGCCGGTGAAGTCCGGCTCGGCGGTAATCGAATGGTCCTCCGTTTCGGCAGGTGCCTCTCCGGCGAGGGGGAAGCGCAGACGGAGAAGGAACTCGGAGCCCTTGCCCTTCTCGCTCTTCACCTCGATCATGCCGCCCATCAGGTCGACGATGTTCTTGGTGATTGCCATGCCGAGGCCGGTGCCCTGAATGCCGGAGGCGGTCTTCTCCCGGGAATACGCTTCAAACACGGTCTCCGCGAACTCCGGGCTCATGCCCATACCGGTATCCCTGACGCGCAGCTCGTAAAAGCCCTCGTCCTCCGTGGCGCCCTTCTGCCGGAGCGTGACGGACACGCTGCCGCCCTGCGGGGTGAATTTGCAGGCGTTGCTGATTAAGTTGAGCAGCATGCGGTTGAGACGGTTGGCGTCGCACAGGACCATGCGGTCCTGTATGTTCTCCGCGTTCACCGTGAAGAAAATGCCCTTTGTCTCCATTTGCATGGCAAACAGGTCGCGAACGCCGTCTATGAGCTGTTTCAGGTCGGTCCTCTCCGGCTCCAGCTCCATTTTGCCGTTTTCGATCCGGCTCATGTCCAGCACGTCGTTGATGAGCGCCAGCAGATGCTGGCCGGACGCCTCGATTTTGTTCAGGTAATCCGCCGCCTCGGGGGGCAGGCCGTCGAGGCGCTTTGCCAGCGTCGTATAGCCGATGATCGCGTTCATGGGCGTGCGGATATCGTGGGTCATATTGGAGAGGAAGGTACTCTTGGCGCGGCTGCTCTCCTCCGCCTTGATTTTTTTTGCCTCCATGCGCTTCTCGCGCTGAGTCATGGATTTATAGATGCTCAGCATGATCGTCAGCGCGACAACAATGGTCGTCATCTGCATCAGGCTGTTGCGCACCATGTCGCGGTTGACCTCATCCATCTTTTGCTCGATGTAATGCGCCGCGTCCGCAGCGTCGGTTTCGTCCAGCGTGACGCCGTGGGACTCCATCTCCTCAATGTTGTAGCGGTTGAGGTCGCTGAGCACCCGCTCGGTCGAGTTGATTGTCGACTGGCGGAACCAGAGCACCGAGGTGAAGAAGATCAGAAACAGCAGCGTGATCCACACGGCGGTCGACTTGCCGAAGCGGTCCTGCGTATCCTCACGGAAAACGTAGCGGAAGAACAGAAAACCGATGACGCTCCACACGATCAGGATCAGATAGGACTCGGCGGACAGCGCGCTGACCGTCCAGAGGTTCGGCACCATGAAATAGAGGAAGAACAGCAGGGAAAGCGCTGCGCCGGCGAAGCCGGTGATCCGCACCGGCGTATTCCCGTCGAGCTTCGCGGTTTTGCAGGCGGCGGCGGAGGTGTACGTGTATGCGATCAGCGCGCCGATGGTGTTGACGTCGACGATCCAGCCGATCGCCGCCCGCCCGGCAAACGGAACGAGGACGGAGATCGCCATGAGGACCTTGAACGCGTTGACAGGATTGCCGTTGTGGTCCAGCTTCCCAAACCAGGCAGGGAGGAAGCCGTCCTTTGTCATCGCGTATATCAGGCGGCTCGCGGCGATGTAGTTGCCCACGAGGCCCGTGACGATGCCGCAGGTGACCGCGACGCCGAGAATGGCGAGCCCGGTTTTTCCCAGTACCGCGTTGACCGCATAGAAGGTGGGCAGAGCGGCGAGGCCGTCCTGCGTGCCGAGCTGGGCGATATAGTCCGTCCAGCTGTCAAAGCCCTCCGGCTGGACCGCGGCGGCAATGCAGTTGAGCAGGATGTAGCACAGCGCGCCCGCGACAAGGGCGGCAGCCATGATCCAGATCGCCCGTTTGGGGGAAAAGCGGAAGTCCTGCGTCGAGTTGGAGATGGACTCGAAGCCCACAAACGCCCAGGGCGCAAGAACAACGATGCCCATGATCTGCCCAAAACGCGACGTTTTGACCGGCGCGAACGCAGGCGAGAGCCGGAAACCGCCCTTGCTGAGCACGGCGGCGGCGCAGACGACGATGCCGCAGACGAGGATGATCGCCATGACGGTCTGGACGACGATCGCAAGGCGCTTGCTCTTGAGGCAGACGAAGCCAAAGCCCAGAATGACCGCGAGCGTCAGAAGTACCTCACCCAGATAGACGTGATAGCCCGCCACCTGATAGTGAAGGCCCCATTGTAGCAGGCTGCCGGACAGGCTCCTCACGATCAGCACGACGGCGGTCGCGTTCGCCCACATGATCGCAATGTAGACGAGCATCAGAAACCATGCGCTCAGCAGCCCGTGGTCGAAGCCGAACGCGCGGATCGAATAGGTCAGCGTTCCGCCCGCGTCCGGATATTTGTTCATCAGAAAATGGTAGTTGACGCCGATGACCAGCATGACCAGCGCGCCGATGGCCATGCCGAGAGCCGTGCCCGCCGGGCCCGCGATCGGGAGGAAGGTGGTGCCCGGCATGACGAACGCGCCCCAGCCGACCGCGCAGCCGATCGACAGCGCCCACACCTCAAGCGTCGAGAGGTGGCGCGTCAGCCCGGACGCGCCCGATCCCCCGCTGTTGTTGTTCCGTTCCATAGCACATCGACTCCTTCGAGACCGCGCGGCCCATACCAGACAGAGCGAAAAAAGGCCCGGAGGCTGCAATCCCGCTGCTTTTCATATATCAATTATAGCTTGAATCCCGCGCTTGTCAACCAATGCTTTCCGCAATGAGACAGCATGAAGTCCAAAAACCAAACGATCAAAAACCAATGCGTGTTTTTGTGTTGAAATCACCGCAGGAATTGTTTATAATATCCATGTCCGTGGTTTTTGTAAGAGACGTTTTGTGAAATAGAACAGGAGCGGATCCATGGCTGCACACAAACAGCATAAAAGTCCAATCAATCGAAGCATTCTGATCGGCTGCGGAGGACTCATTGTCGTATTGAGCCTGCTGCTGTCCCTTCACACGAGAAGCGCTTTTTCCAACGCGCTGTACGAGCAGTATAACGCGCGCCTGCGGGACGTCATCACCGCGGTGGAACACTGCGCGGACGCGGACGACCTGCGCGAGTGCATCCAAAAGGGGGAGTCCTCGCCCAAGCGGGACGAGCTGCAAAAGACGATCAACCGATTTGTGGACGACTTTGAGCTTGTCTACCTCTACATTGTCATTCCGAAGGATACGCCGGACGGCACGATCATCAGCGTGGTCTCGTCCACGAGCGCGGAGGAGGTCGCGGCGGGGGACGGCGAGGACTGGCCCATCCTCTACGATTGCAGCGACGAATACACCCGCGAGCAGGTGCAGCCGTATCTGGACGCCTGGGACGCGGAGGACACCGTGTTCTTTGAGGACGTCTCCGACTACGGCGACTGCTACACGGGCTGCCGCCCGCTGCGGGATTCGAGCGGGGAGACCATCGCGCTCATCGGCGCGGACTACCTGATCGACGACGTGCGCGACACGGTTTCGGGCTATGTGCTGCGCAGCGTGATGATGATCGTGGGCGTGTGCGCGCTTTTCGGCGCGCTGCTGGCGCTGTGGCTGCGGCGGAACGTGACCAGGCCGATCCGCGCCCTTGAGCAGAGTGCGCTGCGCTTCGCCAGAATGACCCATGACGTCAAGGACGCTGCGGACCTCTCGCTGGATACGGACATGGAGGCGAGCAGCGAGGTCAAGCTGCTTATCGACGCGATGGTCCAGCTCTCGCGAGAGATGAAGGACCAGGTCGAGAACGCGGCGGAGGTGGAAAACTACGCCAAGGAGATGGAGGAGGAGAACCAGCGCCTGACCGAGAAGGCGGAGGCGGCGATCAAGATCGCGGAGCTGACGCAGAGCGTGACCGCGCTTTTGACCAACATGCCGGGCATGACCTCCTCCAAGGACGTGGAGACGGGCAAATACCTCGCCTGCAACCAGACCTTTGCCGAGTTTGCCAACCGCAGGAGCCCGGAGGCGGTGATCGGGCTGACGGACCGCGATATCTTTGACGAGGCGACGGCGGCGAAGTTTGCGGAGGACGACAAAAAGGCGCTTTCCATGGACAGCCCCCACAGCTTTTACGAGGAGGTGCTGGACGCCGCGGGCAACCAGCGCGAATTCCAGACGACGAGGCTCAAGTTTACCGACACCACCGGCAGGCTGTGCACGCTGTGCATGCGGCTGGACTATACGGAGCTGATGCGCGTCAAGCGCGAGACCGCCGAGGCGAAGGAGGCGTATGAGAAGGCGCAGAACGCCAGCAACATGTACTCCCACATCGCGCAGGCGCTCTCGGCGAATTACGCCTATCTGTACTACGTGGACCTCGAGACCGAGGAATATGTCGAGTACCTGAACGCCTCGGAGGACCGAGCGGCGACCGAGAACCACGGCGGGGGCTTCTTTGCGGTCGTCTGTGCAAGACAGAGCGAGCAGATCGTCCACCCGGAGGACCGGGAATACTTCAGGCAGGAGTTCACCAAGGAGAATGTTTTGCGCGTGCTGGCGGAATCAGACGCCTTTACGCTGACTTACCGGCATCTGATCGACGGCGAGACCTCGTACGTCACGCTGCGGGCGACCCGCATGCAGGACGACGCCGGCCACATCTTCGTCGGCATCAACAACAATCAGGACGTCGAGGCGCGCAGCGAGCTGACCGGGCTTTACATGGAGCCCGCGCTCCACGTCAGGGGCAAGGAGCTGCTGCACGAGCATCCCGAGGGCTGGTGCATGATTGCCATCGACCTCGAGCATTTCAAGCTCTTCAACGAGTGGTACGGCAGAGAAGCGGGCGACGAGCTGCTTCGCCAGATCGGCGAGCGTCTGGCGCGCGTGGAGACGGAGACCGAGGGCCTTGCCTGCTATATGGGGCAGGACGACTTCGCGCTGCTGGCCCCCTACGATGAGGAGAGCGTGAACCGGCTGTTTGACGGTATCCACGAGATGATTATGGAGCACGGCACCTCCGTGGGCTTTATGCCGGCGTTCGGCGTCTGCATGACGGACGGGAAGAACGGCGTCGAGGAGCTGCTGGACCGCGCGGCACAGGCGTCCCAGCACGCAAAGGAGGATTACCACCACCGCATCCGCATCTTTGAAGAGGCGATGTATCAGAAGACCGAGCGGGACTATCAGATCCTCTCCGACTTCCAGCAGGCGCTGCAGGACCACGAGCTGTTCATCAACCTCCAGCCCCAGTGCGAGGTCGAAAGCGGCAAGGTCATCGGCGCGGAGTCGCTTGTGCGCTGGAAAAAGGCGGACGGCTCGATGGTTTCCCCGGGTATCTTCGTCCCTGTGCTTGAGCAGTACGGCTTTGTCACCGACCTCGACCAGTTCGTCTGGGAGGAGGTTTGCGCGTGGCAGAAGAGCTGGATCGACGGCGGGCATACGCCGCTTCCGATTTCCGTCAACGTCTCGCAGATTGACATCTTTACCATCGACGTGCCCGCGTACTTCGACCTGCTGCTCTGGAAGTACAAGCTGCCCGTGGACGTCATTAAGATCGAGATCACCGAATCCGCCTACGTGGGCGACGGCGCGGTGGCGGACACCGTGCGGCGCCTGCGCGAGAAGGGCTTCCTGGTGCTGATGGACGACTTCGGCAGCGGCTATTCGTCGCTCAACATGCTGCGTACGCTCAACGTCGATATCATCAAGCTCGACGCCAAGTTCCTGCGCATGAACAGCGACGACCTCAAGGGCGTACATATCCTCGAATCCATCGTCGGCATGGCGAAGAGTATGGAGGCGCCCATCATCGTTGAGGGCGTGGAGACCGAGGAGGAGACCGAGTTCATCAAAAAACTCGGCTGCCGCTACGTGCAGGGCTACCGCTTCTACCGCCCGATGCTTGTCCCGGACTTCGAGGCGCTCATCGGCGACGAGAACAACATCGACACCTCCGGCTTCTCGCTTTGAGAAAAATCCATAAAAAAACCGCCTGCGTTATGCAGGCAGTTTTTTTATGGGGTGATTATAGGTTGGGGTACGGTTCGAGAAATGCGTGGAAGTGGCGCATCGGGAGATCGTGGCCCCAGACGATGCGCATGTTGGGGATGCTCTCGCGGTCCTCATAGAGCGCCTTGACCGCCGCGATGACGTAGTCAAGGTGCTCGCGGGTCAGGCGGCTGCGGTCGACAGCGAAGCGCACGACGTTCGCAACCTCCGCCTGCTGCTCGGGCGTCTTGAGGTCGTATTCCATCGAATAGTCGCCCAGCTCGCTCACGCGGATGCCGTAGCGGCGGATCAGCTCAAGGGAGAAGCCCTCGCCGGCGAAGGTCTCGTGGCCGCGCTTGCCGTCAAAGAACTCGTCCATGTTGATGTACACGGCGTGGCCGCCGGCGGGGAGCACGACGCCCTTGACGCCCGCCTTGTAAAAGCCGTCGGCAAGGTACTCGACCTGCTTGACGCGCTCGTCCATGTAGTTAAAGTCGCAGCTCTCGTACAGACCGACCGCGAGCGCCATGATGTCGCGCCCGCTCATGCCGCCGTAGGAGTCGTTGCCGTAGCAGGAGATCTGCTTGACCTTGAGCAGCACGCCCACGTCGGTCTTGACGCTGCCGTCGGGATTGAAGTCAGAGAAGTTCTTCCAGAAGAGGCCCTTGTCGCGGAAGGCGAGCAT
>SVKP01000141.1 GCA_015068395.1 Oscillospiraceae bacterium | reverse complement strand
CTCCTCCGGGGGAAAGACGCAGCCGATGGTCATTTTCATGGTCTCGGCGGTGCGCTCGCCGATGAGCAGGTTGTGCGTGCGGCGCATATACTTGATGACCGACTCGTTGAACTGGTCGCCCGCGACCTTGATCGACGCGCTTTCCACCACGCCGGAGAGCGAAATGACCGCGATATCCGTCGTGCCGCCGCCGATGTCGATGACGAAATTGCCGTCCGGCTGTGTAATGTCGATGCCCGCGCCGATGGCGGCGGCGACCGGCTCCTCGATCAGGTACACGCGGCGCGCGCCCGCCTGAATGCCGGCGTCAATGACCGCGCGCTCCTCGACCTCGGTGATGCCGGAGGGCACGCAGATGATGATGCGCGGCTTGAAGAACTGGAAGCCCGCGACCTTGTGGATGAACTCCTTGAGCATCCGCTCCGTCACCTCGTAGTCGGAGATGACTCCCTCGCGCAGCGGGCGGATGGCGATAATGTTCCCCGGCGTCTTGCCGAGCATCGCCTGCGCGTCCGCGCCGACCTTGAGCAGCTTGCCGGTGTTCTTGTCAATGGCGACGACGGACGGCTCGTTGAGCACGATGCCCTTGCCCTTGACGTAAATAATAACGGAGGCGGTACCGAGGTCGATACCGATATCTCTACCCAATGACATGACAGTACCTCTAAAAATAACGTTTCTGACGTATCTACTAATACCTATTTCCTGAGCCTATCTATTATACTGTCTCAAAAAACACTTTGCAATAGTATTTGTGTGTTTTCGGCGTTTCTATGTTGACCAAAGGCTTCCGTCAAAAACTACCGTTCTTTGTGCGTTTGCGTTGTTGCGGAAGCAACGCAGGCGCACACGACGCTTTGCGCGCCGGACTCTTTCAGGACGCGCACGCACTCGCCCAGCGTCGAGCCGGTGGTCACGATGTCGTCGATCAGCAAAACGCGCGCGTCTTTGATCTTGTCGGGCTGCGCCGCGCCGTAGATGCCGAGCACATTTCCCCGCCGCTCCGCCGCGCCGAGCCCGGACTGCGGCGGATTGTCGCGCAGCTTTTTCAAAAGGCGCTCCGGCCGGGTGTCCCAGCACTTCGCCGCGGCGCGCGCCAAAAGCTCCGCCTGGTCGTAGCCGCGCTCCCTGCGCCGCTTTTCCGAGACCGGCGCCCAGGTCACGATATCAAACTCTCCGCCCAGCTCCTCCGCCGCGCACTGCGCCAGCAGCATGCCAAGGCCCTCCGCGGCGCTCTGCCCGCCGCGGAACTTGAAGCGCAGGATCGCCTCGCGCACGGCCCCCTCGTACTTGAGCGGTACGGCGCACTTCCCGTAAGGCGCGCCCTCGCGCAGCGCCGTCTCCATCCGGGGCAGCGCTTTCTCGCATTTGGAACAGACGCCGTGCACGTCCAGCGCGCCGCAGAAGGGGCATTTCGGCGGAAACAGCAGATCCAGAAGCAAGTGGCTCCGCATCGTCCGCCTCTCCCCTTATTCCTCCGTCTCTTCCTCCGGCTTGTCCTCCAGCGCTTCCGCGGGCTGCTCCGGCTGTCCGTCCGCTTCCTCCTGCGGCTCCGCCGCCGCTTCTTCCTGCGGCGCCTCCTCGGGCACCGGCATGGGCTTGTCGTACTCCATGCCGCGCGCGTGATAGACGTCCTCCACGGTGATGGTCATCAGGTCGTCCTTTGTGAACTCCGACAGCGCCGCCAGACGGTTCGCCTGCTCGGTGAGGATCTGCTCGAAGATGTTGCGCACACCGCGTGCGTTGCCGAAGGTGATCCCGTCGTCGTTGGACTCCTCGATGAACTCGCGCACCTCGCTCTCAACGCCGTCGGCGAGCTGATAGCAGCCCTTCTTGCACTGGAGCTTGAAGATGCCGATCATCTCGTCGGTGGTGTAGTCCTCGAAGTGCAGATAGCGGTTGAAGCGCGACTCAAGGCCCGGGTTGGAGTGGATGAACTTCTCCATCAGCTCGTCGTAGCCCGCCACGATGACCACCAGATCGTCGCGGTGGTCCTCCATCGCCTTGAGGATGGTGTCGATCGCCTCCTGGCCGAAGTCGTTCTCGCTGCGGCCGTTGAGCGCGTACGCCTCGTCGATGAACAGCACGCCGCCGATCGACTTCTGGATCTGCTGCTGGGTCTTGATGGCGGTCTGGCCCACATAGCCCGCGACCAGGCCGCTGCGGTCCACCTCGACGAGCTGGCCCTTGGAGAGGATGCCCAGCGAGCGGTAGATGCGCGCCATCAGGCGGGCGATCATCGTCTTGCCGGTACCGGGATTGCCGGTGAAGACCATGTGCAGCGAGAAATCGGTGGTCGGCAGACCCGCCTCCTGACGGCGCTTGAACACTGTCGCCATGTTGATGAGGTTGTTGACCTCCTTCTTGATCTCGGCAAGGCCGATGTAGCTGTCCAACTCCGCCTTGAGATCCTCGATCTTCTCGGGCGGGGGCAGCTCCTCTTCCTTCTTCTCGCCGCCTTCTCCGCCGCTGGTCGCGGTGGGCGGCGCTTTCTTCTCGTCCTTCGCCGCCGTGCCGCCGGTGGGCTTGGGCGCGCCCCAGAAGTCCTCGTTCATGCGGTTGAGGTTGTTTTCCGACATACTGCGGATGACGTCAAGCTGACGCAGGATGATCTCATCTTTCTTGTCCATAGGTCGTTCTCCTTGTCAAATTGTAACATATCTCATGGAATTACAGATTTGGGGACCGCGCGCAGCAGCAGCGCCGTGATAAACCCAGTCAGTGCGCCGGTGAACAGCGACACCAGCAGCAGCGCCGGCAGATATGCCAGCGGCGCTGCCGAGCCGAGCGTCAGCATCGCCGCCGCGACCTGCCCGCAGTTGTGCGCCGCCGCGCCGCCGATTGATACGCCGTAGACCGACAGCCGCCTGCTTCGCGAGAGCGCGAACATCACGCCCAGTGCCGAAAGCCCGCCGAGCAGAGAATAGATGAGCGCCGAGGCGTTCCCCGCAAACATCGCGCCCAGCAGCACGCGCACGGTCAGAACCGCGAGCGCAGAGCCGCCGCCCAGCGCGTAGAGCGCGAAAAGCGTCACGATATTCGCAAGCCCCAGCTTGACGCCCGGCAGCGGAACCGGCGGCGGAAACATGCCCTCCACGTACGAGAGCGCCAGCGCCAACGCCGCGAGCACCGCGCAGAGGGTGAGCTGCCTTGTGGTAAACCGCACAGCCTCCGCCCCCTATCCCGCGATCGCGTCGTAACCCTCCGACGCGCCGGTAAGCGTAACGACGAGCCGCGCCGGGAGGCAGACAATGCTCTGCCCCGCGCGCGTGATCGTCCCGGTGTGTACGCAGTCCTGCGTCGGGCAGTCGGACGACGCGACGTACACGCCCTCCGGGGAAAAGACGACATGCAGGGTGTAACCGTTGCTCTCATAGACGCGCTCGGCGTCGGCGAGGGGCACGCGCTCGAGCTCGACGCCGCCGACGGAGACCACCGCCTCCCGCGCGCCGTCCGCCGAGGGAAGGAACCAGAACCGCGCGCCGAGCAGCAGCGCCAGCGCCAGCACGGCGGCGGCGACCAGCGCGTCCCACGCGCAGGGCGTCAGCTTAGGTTCTTTTTTCAACGCAATTACCCCTCAGCCTCATATGGAATCATAAACCCTCTTTTTCTCAACGCTGTTCTATACTATAGCAAAAAGAAGGACTGCTGTAAAGCGCTTTATCGTCACATTTTCCGCATTTTCAGCCCTTTGTCTTGAAAAAAACAGAACGATATGCTAGCATTTGAATTCAGACGATATCTATGAAATTTGGTGGAGGACGACAAGGCATATGGAGCAGGGAAAAATCACGCTCAGACCCATGACGGCGGAGATGTACCACTGTTACTTGAAAGAGTATGAGAACGACCCCGACCTCTATCTGGAGGGGCAGGCGTATGCCCACTATACCTACAGCAAAGAAGCCGCCGACCGCTATATCCAGCGGAAAATTGACAAAAAGCAGATCCCGCTTGCCATTCTGCGCGGCGACGAGATCGTCGGTGAGATCATCCTCAAGAATATTGAGGCGCACACCTGCGCAACGATGGGAATCGCGCTGAAAAACGCCAATTACAAGGATCAGGGCATCGGCACCGAGGCGGAACGGCAGGCAATCCGATACGTCTTTGACGAGCTGGACATTCCCACGCTGTACGCGGACACGATCAAGACCAACACCCGCAGCCAGCACGTGCTGGAAAAGCTCGGCTTCGTCTTTCTCCGGGAGGACAAGGATTTCAGGTATTATCGCATAGACAGGGCTTCTGACTGACAAAATCCCGCCTGAAGGCAGCGGGATTCGAGCGCTTCGACAGAGAAAGCGCAGCGGGAACCGGTTGATGTGCCGGTTCCCGCTGCGAATATGGCAGAGGCTACTTTTTTATGGCTTCTATCTGTGCAATCTCGCTTTCTTTTAGTCCAACAATGCCGCTCGACAGCGTTTCATTCGCAATTTCGTCTTCTCCACTCTCGTTCTCGTCAGCATAATCAACATTAATTGGACGGCCCTCAAAAGTTACGCCCTCTGTACATACGGCTCGAATCAAAAAGTAGTCCAAATAATCGTGTAGTTTTATCATTTTTCCTTTACCGGCACGATATGAGTTCCATTCCTTGCGTATTAGCTCTGTTTGCGTTTCATGTGCGTTGCCCAGCTTGTTCGTGTTATCAGCTCGTCGGTATCCATATGCTGTCTTTTCCTCTGGTCCGTTTTGAACGGGTCGAGCACCTTTTCCCCGTTTTCGTCCAGCGTGAGCGGCTTCAGCTGCTCCGAAACCGCGTCCAGCTCACGCTGCGCCCGCGCGGTCTTGTCCCGCTCATGGACCGGTCCCAGCTCGTCGAGGCGGCGGCTTGCCCAGTCCGCGTGATTGATCGCGCTCTGCGCCGCGAGCGCCCGCTGCCCCTGCGTCGAAAACGGGTCCGACAGCGCGCGCAGCGCCTCGGCGTACTGTGAACGAACGTCCGCGAGGTCGGCTGTGAGGTGGGGTTTTGTTCAGTGGGAACCAGCCGATGCGTCGGCTGGTTCCCACAGCTTGTTAGTCACTCTTCCAATATCTTTATGTATGCGATTTCACTCTCTTTAAGACCCACAATGCAACCAGATTTTGTTTCGATATTGATTTCATCTTCGCCGCTCTCGGACTCATCCGAATATTCAACGCTTATTGGAGAACCTGTAAAGCAACGTCCACTCCTGCATATCACGTTAATGATTTCATAAACGGTCCATCTTCATACAATGCACCAACCCCATCATCTTCCCCCGTAAAGATATCTTTCACACGGAAGCCTGCAACAGCAATAGGTAAAGTTTTGAAATGCTGAATTACACTCTGCTTTGAAAGCCGATTGCAATAATGAGTATACTCCTCAAAATTTTCTGTTTCATCGTCTCTGCTGGTATACCCCATTCCTTTGAACAGGCCAAAACCGTAGACACCATTACCCTTTATCATTTCAACCTCCTCCTTTGGTTTGGAACAAACTCAATCATTTTGCCATTATTAAGAACACCTATCTTAAAACTGCCAGCCACGTTTATGAGATACTCCTCATATTCGGGCGGGATGCCGATATCATAAGTTTCGTAATACCGCAGATGATTTTTCTATCGTATTAAAAAATGGAATCAGATCAAAATCTGATGTTACATACAGTGCCCCAACCTGTTCATCGTTACAAACTGTAATTTGCCCCAACTGATGGTGATACCTTTGGGTAAGTGTACCGTCAATATCATGTATTACTCGTTCTTTTAACAACGGCTTAATATGAGCTTCAATTGCCTGACACTGCTTCAGAAACAGTTCTTTGTCTGCCTGCGTACAAATATTGTAATCAAACATTGTTCTCACTCCAATCCCAGTATAGTATTTACCTTTTTCCTCGTTTTTCCTGCTGTCGAAATAATATCCAAGAGGGCTTCTTCTCGTGTCATACTTTTTCTACGCATTTTGTCTTCCAGCAATTCTTCAAAGGTTCTGTTTGGTTCTGACAAATCAAGCTCCCTGCGTAGTTCTTGATTGTACATCAAACTTCTCGCTTGAATACGATTTAGATTGCGCAGCTCAAACGCTTGCCTTGCCTGTTCTTCAATGGAAGCTTCCTTAGCAATGATATCCACGATTCTTCTGTCTTGTTGTATATACCATTTTCGAGATGCCCTGTCAGATAGTCTGCCACAAAGCGTTTTGACTTCATCAAACGGTTTTTGGGAAATGTAATCCTCCATATCTTCATCCAAAACAATTAAACCACTTTGACCAGCGTTATCAAGAATTGCTCTAAAACGAGAATTCAGTTGAGTTTCAATTGAAACTATAGCACCATCCGAAGAATCTGTCCACCCCGGCGAATCCACCGTTTTGAACGGGTCGAGCTCCTTTTCCCCGTTTTCGCCCACTGTGAGCGGCTTCATCTGTTCCACAACGGTTTCCAGCTCGCGCTGCGCCTGCGCGTTTTG
>SVKP01000140.1 GCA_015068395.1 Oscillospiraceae bacterium | reverse complement strand
CGGAAAAGGTGCTCACGGTCAGCTGCGCCGGTTCGACGCGGGCCGTCTGCACGTTCCCCGTGGAACGGGAGCGCTTTTCGGGCGAGGTGCTTCAGCTGACGATCGACGGCCTGATCGGCGGGCACTCCGGCGAGGAGATCCAAAAGGGGCGTGCCAACGCCAACGTGCTGCTGGGACGCGCGCTGTGCGCGCTTTCCCAAAAAACGGAGCTTCGCATCGTCGAGGTGCGCGGCGGCTCGAAGGACAACGCCATCCCGCGCGACGCCTCGGCGGTCATCGCGGTGTCCGACGCGGCGGCGGCGCGCGCGGCGGTCGAGGAGCTGGACGCGGCGCTGAAAAACGAGTACCGCGCGGCGGACGGCGGCGCGCACGCGGCGCTTGACGCCGCGGCGGCGAACGCCGTGCCGATGACCGCGGAGAGCACGCGCCGCGTGAGCAGCTTCCTGTTCTGCGCGCCGAACGGCGTGCAGATGATGAGCGTCGAGGTGCCGGGGCTGGTGCAGACCTCGCTGAACATGGGCCAGGCGTACACCGAGGGCGACCGCGTCACAGTCCGTTTCATGGTGCGCTCGAGCGTCAACACGCAGAAGGACGAGACGACGGAAAAGATCGTCGCCCTCTGCGAGGCGCTCGGCGGGAGCGTGGAGATCCCCGCGTCCTACTCCGCGTGGGAGTACCGGGCGGATTCGCCGCTGCGCGACACGGTCATTGAGGCATTTCGCGCGGTCTACGGCGAGGAGCCGCGCGTCGAGGCGCTTCACGCCGGGCTGGAATGCGGCATCCTCTCCGGCAAAATGCCGCGGCTCGACTGCATCTCCTATGGGCCGGACCTCACGAACATCCACACGCCGCGCGAGCGGCTGCACATCGCGTCGGCGCAGCGCGTCTGGAACCTGACGCTCGAAACGCTCAGACGGCTCAAATAGGGCGGAGGAGGTGCCATGAAAAAGGAAAGGACTTCCATCGTCTTTACCGGCGACATCGGCTTTGACCGCTACATGGACCGGCGGTGGGAGGACGAGAACCTGCTGTCCCAGCCGATCCTGGATTTTTTCCACAGCGCCGACCATGTGGCGGCGAACGTCGAGGGCGCGCTGATCGACGCCGAGGACAACGGCAGCCACGGTGTTTTCTTCCACAGCATGAGCCCCGAGGTGACTGGCGTCCTCGACAAGATCCACGCCGACATCTGGTGCATCGGGAACAATCACACCATGGACGCGGGCGTCGAGGGGCTTGTGAGCACGCGCGCGCTGGCGGCGGAGCGCGGCTGTCGCACGCTCGGCGCGGGGCTCAACGAGGTCGAAGCCTCGGAGCCGATTTATCTGGACGAGGCGGGCGGTATCGGTATATTCGGCGTCGCCTATCTCGCCGAGTGCATCCCTGCCACCGCCACCGAGCCGGGTATCTTCCGCTGGAACGATATGGACTACATCAAAAGGCGCATCGACGAGGTCAAGGCGAGGTGCCGCTGGTGTGTGGTCGTCTCCCACGGCGGCGAGGAGTTTTCCAGCCTGCCAAACCCGTACACGCGCGACCGATACCTCAAGTATCTTGAACTTGGCGCGGACGTGGTCGTGGCGCATCATCCGCATGTGCCGGAGAACTATGAGCTGTTTGAGGACGGCAAGGCGATCTTCTACTCGCTCGGCAACTTCATCTTCGACACGAACTATCAACGCGAGCATTTATACACCGACACGGGCGTGCTGCTCAAGCTGATTTTCACCGAGGACAAGCTGGATTTCGAGGCAATGGGCCTGCGGATCGTCCGCGGAGAGGAGCGCATCGTTTCGGCGCCGCTGCCGGACGTCTTTACGAACGTCCCCGCGGAGGAATATGCGCTGCTTGCGCCGCTTTCCGCAAAGGCGTTCGACATGGAGAACCGCAGAACGCTTGCCTATCTGGAGCCGGAGCGCTTCCGCAACGCGCCGGAGGAGGTCTGGAACGCGTATTACAACAGCACGGAGCCGGACGGCTACTATGAGGGCGAGCACATGGATTTCCGCGTCATCGTCCCCTTTGCGAAGACTGCCGAGGCGGGCGCGTGGAAGAAGAGCAAGCTGGAAAAGGTCAGGGCTTACATCCTGCGCCAGCTGCAATAGGTAGCGATATTAAAAAACACGGCTGAAATCCTGCAATTTCAGCCGTGTTTTTTTAACCCTTATGCGCTTCCGGGCGCGTTGATTCGGATGTATCCCGCCGCGTGCTTTGCCTGAATGGTGATCTGATAGTCGCCGTCCTTCGGCGCGGTCAGCACAAATGAGCCGGAGTCTATGTCGTTTCCGCGGTAGAGCGCTTCCTCGCCCGCCATGCCGATAAAAAGGTCCACGCGGCCTCGGTCGATGGCAAACTCCACTGAGAGCGTGTCGCCCTCGTGAAGCGCCAGCGCGTGCGAATCCTCCTGATTCATTCGCTCAAACTCCAGAATGTATTGTTCCCGGCTTTTGACCCTGTTGCCGGAAAACTCGCTCTGGGTGCCGTAAAGGATAAAGGGAATGGCAAGCGCCAGAAGCGCGAGGGCGATTATGATTCTTTTTCTCACGGATTGCTCCTTTCGCGGCTCGGCTCCTTCGCCATGGCTCTTCCGTTCAAAACGCCGTAGCCGAATTTCTCGTACAGGGTATGGGCGTCTCTGGTGAGCAATAGGCCGCGCAGCCCGGCAAGCTCCGGCAGCGATACAATGTGCGATACCAGAGCGGTGCCGAGGCCCATGTGCCGATACGCCTCGTCAATGACCACGTCGCACAGATAGTACGTCGTGGCATAGTCGCTGATGACCCGGGCAAAGCCGACGAGCTTTTCCTCACCCTCCACCCGGACGCCGAAGCAGGCGGAATTCCGAACGGACTTTTCGACCTGCGCGACGGGCCGTTTGTCCGCCCAATAGGTCATTCGCAGCAGCCTGACGATCTCTTCCGTCCGCATGTTCTCTGCACCGTCAATGATCTGATAGGATATTGCCATCTCACGTCCTCCTGACGCAAAAGCTGTCGCGGCAGTTCCTGTTCCGGCGCGGCATATCCGCGCGCATGCTATAACCTCGCCGCCCGATGTCTGTATCATACTCTGCTTTTTCTCGTCAGGCAACCCTTTTTGACGCGGAGAATCAACAGGAGCGTGAGCAATCGCCGGACTGTGCGGACGCAACGGATGTTTATGTTGCATTTTGCCGGAAAGTGCGTATAATAGATGGTGAAAACTGTGGAAAATAACGGAAAACCGTGAAGCGTTAGTGTGGGTCAACATTCGTTGGCACCGGCGGCGAGTCGCCGCCGGGAGGCGGGACTACAGAGTATTCACTGCGTGAAATCGCAGCCGCTCACTGTATTAGCGCCCACTTCATGGGCTTGAGAATACAGCGAGACAGCTGCCATATTCTCACTGTATTGCTCCACGGGAACAGAGGGAGGAGAGCTTGCTGCATGATTGTATATTGGGAGCTTTCCTCCCTTTCCACAGATCTGGGCTTTTCCCCGAAGGCGCTATACAGCGTGAGCAACAGCATCGGCAGGCACTACCGCCTCGTGCAGATTCCCAAGGGCAACGGGGAACTTCGCCGACTGACGGTTCCGGACAGATTTCTGAAAGCGATACAGGTGCAAATCTATGAGAAGCTTCTTCGCCTGGAGCCGGTTTCTCCGCATGCCGCCGCATATCGGCCCGGCGGGAGCACATTGGTGAACGCAAGGCCGCATGTCGGACAGGCGGTGCTGCTGAAGCTCGATATCCGGCATTTTTTTGACAGCCTGATCTATCCGCAGGTGAAGGATGCGGCGTTCCCGGTGGAACGGTATTCCGAGGCAAACCGCATTCTTCTGGCGATCCTCTGTACGTATCGGGGGATTCTGCCGCAGGGCGCTCCGACCTCCCCGGCGATTTCGAATATTATCCTACGCAATTTCGACGATACGATGGGGGAATGGTGCGGCAGACAAGGCGTCCGGTACACACGATATTGCGACGATATGACGTTTTCGGGCGATTTCGACCCTGCCGCTGTGATTGAAAAAACCGCGGCGGAGCTCAAAAATATGGGCCTGTATCTCAACGCGGGCAAGACGGTCGTTGCGCGAAAGGGACAGAAGATGATCGTCACAGGTATTGTTGTTAACGAAAAAACGAGCATACCTCGTGACTACAAGCGGAAACTGCGTCAGGAGCTCCATTATTGCACCGAATACGGCCTTGCGTCGCATCTGGCGCACACCCATTCGCAAATGGAACAGCGCGATTATGTGCTGTCTCTGCTGGGAAGAGTGAACTACGCTCTGTCCGTGGAGCCTGCAAATGCCGAGCTTGGACAATACAGGGTCTGGCTCACAGAGGCGATGAAGCAGATCTCTTAAAGGCGCCGCTGAATAAATCCCCGCGCACGCCTTGCCGGCATTTTCCCGCGTAATGAATTAGAAAAAGACAAGAATAATGACAAGGAGAATATGCGCGACGTTCCCTTACAATCAAAGTGGGGGAACGTCGCGCATTTCAGCAAAGGGAGTACATAGCCCATAATACCTATATTTTTTCGCATTTTTGAAGTTGGGGCTGATTCGAGCTCTGACTTCATTTTACTATCTATGTCTGGCAGAGTCCTCAGCTGTACAGATTCTCCCACTTCTTTGTCTCAAAGAACTTGTCCACCGAGGCGAGGATCGCCTCCTTGGTCATGGATTTGAGCAGATAGCCGTCCGGCCTGAGCTGCATGACGCGCTCGACGCTCTCGCGGTCGTTCCGCCCGGTGAGAAAAATGACGGGGATCTTTGCCGAGTTTGGCTCGCTGCGGATCATCTCCAGCACCTGCGGGCCCGGCGTGATCGGCATGTCGTAGTCCAGCAGAATGAGGTCGGGCTGGTTCACGGCGATGTAGGTGATCGCCTGCATGCCGGATTTTGTGGCAGTGATCTTGTATTTGG
>SVKP01000139.1 GCA_015068395.1 Oscillospiraceae bacterium | reverse complement strand
CTTTTGCGATCTGCGCGTTCACGGTCGCGGCCTCGATGGTCTTCTGCTGCTCCTGCTTCTGGATCTCATACGCGGCGTCAGCAATCGCCTTCTTGGTGTCCGCCTCGACCTGCAAGCCCGCCTTCTTGATGGCGAGGTCGTTGTTGCGCTGGGCGATTTCCTGCTGGCTTGCGACCTCCGCCTCGTTGGACGCCTTGTTCGCCTCCGCCTGCGCGATCGCGATGTCGCGCTCCGCCTGCGCCTTGGCAATGGCGGCGTCCTTTTTTATGCGCGCGGTATTATCAGCACCCAAGTCTTTGATAAGGCCGTTCTCGTCCGTGACGTTCTGGATGTTGCAGGACAGAATCTCAATGCCCAGCTTCTCCATGTCGCGGCTCGCCTTGCTCATGACCTGGTCGGAGAAGGAGTCGCGGTCGGTGTTGATGCTCTTGAGGCTCAGCGTGCCGATGATCTCACGCATATTGCCCTGAAGCGAGTCCTTCAAATCCTCCGTGATATCGGCGGAGCGCTTGTTGAGGAAGTTCTTCGCCGCGAGGCGGATGCCCTCCGGCGTCGGGGAGATGCGCACCTTGGCGACCGCGTCCACGTTGACGTTGATGAAGTCGTTCGTGGGGACCGACTGCTCGGTCTTGATGTCGACGGTCATCTGACCAAGGTAGAGCTTGTCCAGACGCTCAAAGAACGGGATGCGCAGGCCCGCGCGCCCGATGAGCACCCGGCCCTCCTTGCCCATGCCGCTGATGATGTACGCCTGATCCGGCGGCGCCTTGACATAGCCCGCGGCGACCAGAATGATAACAATGAGCGCGATGATGGCGATGGGAAGATAGTGAAGCATTTCCGGCATAACAATTCCCTCCATATTTTCTTTTTTATTTCATTGCCGTCCCGTATATATGACGTACCGAGACGGCAAAATCGGACAGGTCTTTTGAAAAAAGCGCATTTTCGTCAGCCATGTCAAAAATCAGTCGGTATTTTTGTGCATCACGCCGTCACCGCCGTCTCTCGCGCAGCGTGACGCGGAAGGTGATGACGCCGTCCTTCCAAAAGACGTCGATCTCACCCCGCAGGCTTTTCACGATGCCCTCCGCGATGGAAAGCCCGATGCCGTAGCCGCCCCGGTCAGTGTTGTGGGAGCTGTCCGCCCGGTAGAAGCGGTCGAAGAACCGGCTGTAGTCCACGCTCTTTCCCGCCGCGAAGTCGTTGGACACCGAAAGCTCCAGCGCCTTCCCGCTCCGTCTGGCGCGGCAGGAGACGGCGCCGCCCTCGTCGCAGTATTTGACGGCGTTGTCCAGCAGCAGCGTGAGCAGCTGGCGCAGCAGGCTTTCGTCGGTCACGAACTCCAGCGGCGTCTCGATCTCGCGCGTAAGCCGCTTGCCGTCGCCCTCCGCGACCGGGACGAAGGAGTCCGCCGTCTCCGCGACGATGTGCGCGGCGTCGACGCGGGCAAGCTCCACGCTGCCCCGCTCGTCAGCGCGCGCGATCTTCACCAGGTTTTCGACCAGCCCGCTCATGCGCGCGACCTGGCGCATGGTGGAGCTTGTCCACTCGGTCTCCCCCGCCGTCATCTCCTGCATCTCCGTGTTGGCGCGGATGACCGCGAGCGGCGTTTTCAGCTCGTGGCTGGCGTTGGTGATGAACTGGCGCTGCCTCTCGGCGTTCTTGACCTCCGAGCGCACGATGCGTACGGACAGAACCCGCATCAGAAAGAACGCGAGGATCGTGCCCACGCCGAGAATCGTGAGCACGGAAAAGAGGATGCGGTTCATGGATGAGACCTGCCCCGTGCGGTCGATGTAGATCACCATCTCGCCCTCGTCCGCGCGGTCGAACACGCCGTAGTAGTAGCAGCCGATGCTGCCGAAGCGGGAGCGGCGGTCCCTCGCCATCCGAGCGAAGCGGACCGCGCGCGCTCCGTCCAGCCCCCAGATGTGGCTGGCGGTTACGCGCTCCGCCTCGCCCTCGGCGTCAAAGAGCACGGCGAAATAGCTGGTGCTGCGGATATAGTCCGGCGACTGCTCCAGCAGGTTTCCCCGTCCGAAAAGCTGTTGCAGATTCCACTCCATGAGGGCGTTGAGCTCCTCCTCCGTGAGCGTGCCGTCCGTCGGCGCCGTCGGCAGGAACTCCCGCGCCTCATATGTGGCGCTCGTGCCGGAATCCGGTATCTCGCCGTCGTTCTCGACGATGACGCTCATGATCTGGCGCACCTCGTTGCGCACCGCCACCTCGCTGAAGGCGTAGATCAACCCGCCCATCAGCAGCATCACGCCGAAGAAGGAGAGCGTGGACACCAGAATAAACTGATTTCGTATTTTTCGCAAATGCCGCTCGTTCATGGCTCATTTTCCTATTCCGGCGCGCCCGCCGCCTTCCCCGTCAGCCGATAGGCGCCGCCGCGCTCGCCGCAGATCTCCGCGCGCGAGGAGATTTCGGCGAGCTTCCGGCGCAGATAGGAGACGTAGAGAAACACGGTGTCCCCGTCCGCCTCCGGCTCCCGGCTCCAGATATGCTCCAAAATGTATTTTTCGTCCAGCTCCCGCTCCGCCTGCGTGATGAAAAGCCGCAGCAGCTCGTATTCCCTGAGCGAGAGGCGCACGGCGTTCTCCGCGCGCAGCTCCAGCGTCTCTCCGTCGACGGAGAAATCCCCGAAGCTGACCTGCGGCGATTCGTAGGCAGTGCGCCGCCGGGTCATGGCGTTGACGCGCGCCAGCAGCTCCTTCATGGCAAATGGCTTGGTCAAATAGTCGTCCGCCCCGGCGGAAAGACCCTCCACACGGTCGTCGATCTCCGTCTTTGCGGTCAGCATCAGGACGGGGACCGTCACGTTTCGCCCGCGCATCTCGCGCAGGACGCTCAAGCCGTCCCGCTTGGGCATCATGATGTCGAGAAGCACGGCGTCGTAGCCGTTTTCCTCGATCTTTTCCAGCGCCGCCTCCCCGTCGAAGACGGGGTCCACGTCATAGCCCGACTGCGTCAGCAGAACGGTCACGGCGCGGTTGAGGTCTTTGGTATCCTCCGCAATCAAAACCCGCATAGCAGTTTGCTCCGTTTCTTTTTCACATCGTCCGGATCATGTCCCGGATCGTCTGCATCGACGCGTCCGTGGAGGCAAGCTCGTCGGCGCAGCGCTTGAGCTCGCCGGTGATCAGGTTCAGGTTCCCGCGGACGTCCTTTTTGTATTTCAGGTGGTGCTCCAGCGCCGCCCATGTGTCCATGGAGATCGTGCGAAGCTGTATCTCCGCAAAATATCTCCCGTCCACGCGGACGATCAGATGCAGGCTGCGGTAGCCGTTCGGCTTGGCATGGCGGATGTAGTTCTTCTCCTCCACCACCTCAAGAAAGGGCAGCGCCGCCAGCCGGTCCCGTATCTCATACACGTCGTCGAGAAACGCGCAGACGACTCGCACGCCGATCGCGTCGTGGATCGTCTCAAGCGCGGACGCCTCCGTCTCCGGGAGCCCCTGCCGACGGCACTTCTCCCGCATGCTTTCCTCCGTTTTGATCCGTCCGAGCGTGTGCTCGACCGGGTCCATTCCCGTGGCGGCGCTCATGTCCGCCCGTATGGCGTCGATCTCCGCAAGCAGCTTTTCCAGCGTCGCTTCCAGCTGCGCGGCATGCTCTCCGTAGATACTGTCCATTGTTCCGTTTCCTTTTCCTGTTCTGCGGGGCAGCGCCCTGTTGCCGCCGCCCACTGTTCCCCATCATACACGATAATTGCAAACGGAGCGTGAACAAATTGAAAACTTGCCGCAAAAACCGCGGGCGGGGACGCCGCCGTCACAGCGAGCGCGCCGTGCGGAGGCTGTAAGCCCCTTCGATGAACACCAGCAGCACCCATCCGGCGGACACGGCGGCGCAGATGCCGTAGACGCCCCAGAGCGGGATCAGCAGGTACGAGAGCAGTACGCGAAGCAGCACCTGCAAAAGCGAGGCGAGCATGGTCAGCCGCAGCCGCCCGATGGCGCGGAAAAAGCTCTGGATCACCTCGCCGAGAAAGGCAAAGACATAGATAAACGCCATGGTCCCCGTATAGCGCACGCCCGCGGCGATGACCGACGCGTTGTCGGAAAAGACGCCGATCGCCTCCGCCGCAAACAGCCGCGCAAGGACGCCCAGCACGGCGAACAGGACAAGCTCGACCCTGATCCCCGTGTAGTAAAAGCTTTTAACGCGCTGGCGGTCCCCGTGTCCGAGGTTCATGGAGATGCCCACCACCATCGCCGCGCTGATGCCCTGCGAGAAGCAGAACAGCAGCTGCTCCACGCGCATGCTCATGTTGTACCCGGTGACGTTGGCGGCGCCCAACGGCGTCAGCATGCCCTGCACCAGAAAGCGCCCGAGCATGACGACCGCCTGTTGCAGCGCCGCCGCCCACGCGTAGCTGAGGATCAGTCCGGCAAGCCGCCTGTCAAATCGCAGCTCGCTACGGTCAAGCCGCAGCTGCGGGCAGCGCCGCACCGTGTAGACCGCCATCCAGACGGTGGAGAATATCTGGCAGAACACCGTCGAACAGGCGACGCCGCGGATGCCGAGGTGCAGCACGCCGCAGAGCAGCACGTCCAGCAGCGCGTGCAGCGTCGAGGAGGCGAGCAGCACAAAAAAGGGCGTGCGCGAGTTGCCCCACGAGCGCAGCACGGTGGCGTAGTAGTTGTTCAGATAGCAGAACACCAGCCCCGCCAGAATGATGGTCAGATAGTCCATCGCCTGCGCCACGGTCTCCGGCTGCGAGCCCTGCGCGGTCAAAACGCGCTCCGCAAAGGCGAAGGCAAGTCCCGAGAGCAGCAGCGTGACGCCGCAGCCGCCGAGCAGCGCCGTGGCAAGCACGCGCTTGAGGCGCTGCCAGTCCTCCGCGCCGCAGATCTGCCCCACGAGCACGCCCACGCCGATGCTTCCGCCGAGCAGGAGCGCGTAGAGGATGTCCATGATCGGGGAGGCGATGCTGATCCCGGACAGCGGCAGGTCCCCAAGGAATTTCCCCACGACGATCGCGTCCACGATGTTATAGAGCTGCTGGAAGATATTGCCGAGGATGATCGGCGCGGAAAAGCTCAGCAGCGCCGGAAGCGGCGCTCCCCTGAGCAGCGCTTCACTTTTCGCCGCGCTTCTTCCCATGATTGACCGCCTCCCCTCAGGCAAAGAGGAATCCGAACTCTGATTGCGCGCTTGGTCTCCCTTCGCCGCTGCCAGTATAGCCCGAATCGCAGATTTAGTCAACGCGGCGTCAGCCGACGATTCGTCAGATATGGCACAGGCAAGGCGGCGCTGTCTCGGATTTTGTCGAAACAAGTCGGACGATTCCGCTTGCAAACGGCGTCGGAAAATGGTAGGATGACAGTGCCAAGCAACTTCATATTTTTCGGCGTATGGTATGATCGCGGTATGCATTTTTGCCTTCGGCAAAAATGCATGCTCCGCTTCGGCATACCGTGGGAAACCATGCGCCTGTTGAAGTTGCTTGGCGGCACGGAGCCTCTGCGTTTTTCGGTGGTGTAGCGGCTTCGGCTGCTACGCCACTTTTTTATTTGGGAGGACCAAACCATGCCAAACTATGAACAGCTTTACCATTTGATGGTCGCCGCCGCGGAGGACGCTATCGCGGCGTTGGAGGTCGGCAACGTATGGGATGCGAAACGAGTGCTGATCGACGCCGAGCGCAAGGCGGAGGAAAGGTATATCGAGAGCGCGGAAAGAGAGAATGGATAATTTCGGCTTTCTGTTGCAAACAGGTATGTGATTTGCTATGATGGACACAGAATAAAAATGCTTGGGAGGGAATGGCAATGAAAAGATTATCCGCCTTTTTGCTCTGCTTTGTTTTGATGCTGTCCATGACGCCTTTGGTCCATGCGGAGCCCGCTGGCGCGGACGCGACGCCGCCCGCCATCCCGACCGCGGGCGACGTGTGGGACGGCACGACCGAGCAGCCGACGAAGCTCGTGAAGAAGGACGGCGTCAACTACTACGAGATCACAAAATGCTCCCAGCTCGCCTACGTCGCGCAGGAGGGCGGCGAGTGGCTGGCGCGGAACTATCTGCTGGCAAAGGACCTCATCCTCAACAAGACCGTGCTCGAATGGGACGAGGCGGGCAATCTGACCACGGACACGGGCAAGCTGAAGCAGTGGACGCCGATCGGGAACAACAGCAATGAATTCACCGGCAAATTCGACGGCGGCGGGCACACGGTCTCGGGGCTGTATGTCAACACGAGCTTCGATTACGCCGGGCTGTTCGGGCGCAGCAGCACGACGATCACGGCGGTCACGGTCGTCAACGCGTACGTCAAGGGCTATTGGTCTGTCGGCGGCGTCTGTGGGTCTGGCGGCTGCACCGACTGTGTCTTTTCCGGCGCGGTCACCGGCTCGGGCGATTCCGTCGGCGTCGGCGGCGTCTGCGGGTCTGGCAACGCAACCGGCTGCGCGAACTACGGCACGGTTACCGGCTCGAGCAGTTACGTCGGCGGCGTCTGCGGGGATGGCAGCGCGACCGGCTGCGCGAACTACGGCGCGGTTACCGGCTCGAGCGGTTACGTCGGCGGCGTCTGCGGGGGTGGCAGCGCGACCGGCTGCGCGAACTACGGCGCGGTCACCGGCACGAGCGATCGCGTCGGCGGCGTCTGCGGGTATGGCAGCGCGACCGGCTGCGCGAACTACGGCGCGGTCACCGGCACGGGCGGCGTCGGCGGCGTCTGCGGGTATGCGTCTTATCCCGTCTCCAACTGCTGCAACACCGCTGCGGTCACCGGCACGAGCGGCGTCGGCGGCGTCTGCGGGTACAGCTATGAAACTATCTCCAACTGCTACAATACCGCCAAGGTCACGGGCGAGAGCAACGTCGGCGGCGTCGCGGGCAGCCTCAATAACGGTTCTGTCACCAACTGCTATAACCGCGGGAACGTCAAATGCACCGTCAGCGGGAACAACGCGGGCGCGGTGGTCGGCTCGGACGGCGCGGTGTGGGACAAGGACAAGATCACCGGCTGCCACTATCTCAGGACTGACAAGATCAACACAAGCCTCTACGGCTGCGGCGGCGTCAGCGAGGCGGATATGGAACCTGCGGGCTTTTTCGCCAACACCGCGGCGGAGCTGAAAAAACAGGCGACGTTTGAGGGCTGGCGGTTTGAGCCATATAAGGAATACAGCTGGTCTGAAGAACAGCCTGCGATTTGGGCGATCTCTTCCGCGCGCAACAGCGGCTATCCGTATCTCACGATGGAGGACGAGTTGCCCGGTGAGCACGGCGATAACCCGGTCGAGCTGACGGGGCTCACGCTCAGCGAGGACAGTCTTTCCCTGCGCGCGGGCGACACGGCGTATCTGAGCGTCACCCCCTCGCCCGAAAACGCGGCGCTTCCGGCGCTGACGTGGAAAAGCGGCAAAACAACCGTCGCCACCGTGAACAAGAACGGGCGCGTGACGGCGGTGGGCGCGGGCACGGCGAAGATCACCGTCACCGGCGGGGGCTTTTCCGCCGTCTGCACGGTCACGGTCACCGCGCGCGAGGCGAACGAGTACCGCATCAACGGCGTCACGCTGCGGAACGCAAGCGGCGCGGAGCTGACCGCCATTCCCAAGAGCAGCTTCCTCGCGACGGTATCCGTCACGAAGCTCGCCGACGGCGGGGACTCGATGATCCTTCTTGCCTCCTACACCGCAAGCGGGCAGTATCAGGGCATGCTTTACATCAATGTGAGCGGTATCCAAAAAGGCTCGACGGTCGAATTTACGCTTCCCGTGGACAACAGCGCGGGGAATATCGCGCAGCTCAAGGCGTTCTCGATCGCGTCCTTCTCCAATCCCACGCCCCTCGGCGCGTCGGTCAGCTTCCCGGCGCAATAGCAGATATATGTGATCAATACGCAAAAATGCCCTGCTCCGCATGTGCGGAAGCAGGGCATTTTACTTCGCTTATTGCGGGTCCTGCGGCTCCTCCGGGGGCGCCGCGGGCGTCTGCCACGTCTCCTGCGGGGGATCGTTCCACGTCCCCTGCGGCGGGGTCTGCCACGTCTCCTGCGGCTGCGCGGGCGTGTCCCAGGGGTCCGCGGGGGCGGCGGCGTTTTCCAGATTCTGCGCCGTCAGCGCGGCGAGGCTCGCGGCGGCGGCTTCGGCGGCCTCGTCCTCGGGGGTCTTGGGAATGATAAGGTTCAGCACGATCGCAAGCAGTGCCGCCGGGACGATGCCGGAGCCGCCGAAGATCAGGTTGACGCCGACGCCAAGGCCCGCGACCGCGCCCGCCGTCGCGCCGAGGCCGTAGCCCACGCCCAGCGCCACGGACACGATGGTGATGGTCCGATTCGTGATGCCGTACTTGGTGATGAGCTGGATGCCCGAGATGGCGATGGAGGCGAACATCATCACCGCCGCGCCGCCGAGGACGCTCTGCGGCATGATGGACACCACGGCGGCGAGCTTCGGGCTCAGGCCGCACAGCACGAGGAACACCGCGCCCACGGAGAGCGCGAAGCGGTTGACGACCTTTGTCATGGCGACCAGCCCGACGTTCTGCGAGAACGACGTGTTCGGCAGCACGCCGAAGAACGCCGCAAGGGTGGAGCCCAGACCGTCGCAGGTCACGGCGCCGGAGAGCTCCTTGTCCGTCGCCTCGCGGCCCATGCCGCCCTCAATGCAGCCCGCGGTGTCGCCCACGGTCTCCACGGCGGTGACGATGAACATGATGCTGATGGGCAGGATCGCGCCCAGCCGGAACACCGGCTTGACGGGAAACAGTTTTGGGAAGGAGAGCCACGCGGACTCGCGGATGCGGCTCCAGTTGATGACCCACGACTTGGTGAACACCGCGCCCTCCGCGTCCATGCCGGTGGTGAGGATAAAGGTGTCCATGATTGCGCAGAGCAGATAGCCGAAGACGATGCCGAAGAGGATCGACGCGGTGGAGGAGATCCCCTTGGTGAAGTGCTTGAGCGCGACAATGACCGCCAGCACGGCAAAGCCGACGAACAGGTTCTCCGCCGAGCCAAAATCCTTCGCGCCGGAGCCGCCAGCGAACGAGTTGACGCCCACGGAGATCAGGCTCAGTCCGATGGCGAGCACCACCGTGCCGGTGACGACCGGCGGAAAGAGCTTGCGCAGCGGCTTGAGGAAGAAGCCCAGCACCGTCTCAAAAATGCCGCCGATAATGGACGCGCCCAGAATCGCCCCGTAAGCGACGACGCCTCCGCCCATCGCGGCGGCGACGGAGCGCATCACGCCGAGGAAGCCGGAGCTGGTGCCCATGATGATCGGCACCTGCCCGCCGATGGGGCCGATGGAATAGAGCTGCACCAGCGTCACGAGGCCCGCGACCAGCATGGCGTTTTGCAGCAGGGTCACATAGAGCGCGGGGTTCTCGGTCGAGATCCCGCAGGCGCCGCAGATAATCATCAGCGGCGTCAGGTTGCCGACGAACATGGCAAGCACATGCTGGATGCCCAGCGGGATCGCGTGCTTGACCGGGATACGCCCCTTGAATTCGTAGGGGCTGGTCATCTCTTCGGCTTGAAACGGCAGTTTCATCGAAAAAGCTCTCCTCTCCTGTCACAGTAATTCGTTAGTGTGTGACATGATTATACACAAGGCAGCGCCAAACTGCAAGAAAAAAGCGGCTTGCGGGCTCATTTCAGCCTGCAAGCCGCTTTTTTCGCAAATTGCCGGAAACGCTTACAGCTTGGGCGCTTCGCTCTCGCAGTAGATGCAGCGGTAGAGCTTGCGCTCGGGGTTGACGAGGCGGAACTCGTGGCGCAGCTCCTGCTCGGTGGAGGTGATGCAGCGCGGGTTCTTGCAGCGGATGATGTCGCGCACGGTCTCGGGCAGGGACAGGTGCTCGCGTTTGGCAAGCTTGCCGTCCTCGATGATGTTGACCGTGATGCCGGGGTCGATGTAGCCCAGCACGTCGAAGTCGAGGTCGATGACCTTGCCGACCTTGATGATGTCCTTCTTGCCCTTCTTGACGCTGTCCGCGTTCTTTATCATGGCGACGGTGCAGTCCAGCTCGCCGAGGCCGAGGATGTTGTAGATGTCCATGCCGCGCCCGGCGGTGATGTGGTCGAGCACGATGCCGTTTTTGATCTGTCCGATAATCATACTTCCACCTCCAAAAGCTTGAGAATGAGCGCCATGCGCATATATTTGCCATTGAGCACCTGCTTGAAGTAGCAGGCGCGCGGGTCGTCGTCCACGGCGACGGAGATCTCGTTCACGCGCGGCAGCGGATGAAGGATCGCGAGGTCCTGCTTCGCCGTGCGCAGCTTGTCCGGCGTGAGGATGTAGGTGTCCTTGAGCCGGATGTAGTCCGCCTCGTTGAAGAAGCGCTCGCGCTGCACGCGGGTCATGTACAGCACGTCCAGCTTCGGCATGGCGTCCTCAAGGCTCGTGACCTCCTCGTACGGGATGCCCTTGGGCTCGAGCACGTCGGAAATGAGGTAGCGCGGCACCCGCAGCTCCTCCGGCGAGATCAGCACGAAGCGCACGCCCGCGTAGCGCGACATGGCGCACAGCAGCGAGTGGACAGTGCGCCCGAATTTGAGGTCGCCGCAAAGCCCGATCGTCAGGTTTTCAAAGGTCCCCTTCTCGCGGTAGATGGTCAAAAGGTCCGCCAGCGTCTGCGTGGGGTGGTTGTGGCCGCCGTCGCCCGCGTTGACCACGGGCACGCCCGCCGTGCGCGTCGCCACCAGCGGCGCGCCCTCCTTGGGGTGGCGCATGGCGATGATGTCGGCATAGCAGCCCACCGTGCGCACGGTGTCCGCCACGCTTTCGCCCTTGGCGGCGGAGCTGCTGTTCGCCTCGGAAAAGCCGATCACGTTGCCGCCGAGCTCGTACATCGCCGCCTCGAAGCTCAGGCGCGTGCGGGTGGACGGCTCGAAAAACAGCGTGGCAAGCTTCTTGCCGCGGCAGCTCTCGGCGTACTTCGCGGGGTTCTCGATGATGTCCAGAGCGCGCTCGATCAGCTCCTTCAGCTCGTCTGTGGACAGCTCCATGATGTCGATCAGGTTTCTCATTCTGCTCCTCCTGCGATCCAGCTTTCATCCGCCGGATTATTTCGGAACGCAATCAGGCGCGCGACGTCCTCGGGCCGGATATAGCCCTCGTCCGCCGCGACCTGCGCGATCACGTCAAAATCAGTCAGCGAGACGTTCTGCACCCGCGCCGCGGCAAGCCGCTCGGCGCTCTTTTGCATGCCGTAGGTAAAGATGCTCACGACGCCCAGCACCTCCGCGCCCGCCTCGCGCAGCGCGTCCACGACCTCGATCACGCTTCCGCCGGTGGAGATCAGGTCCTCCACCACGACCACCTTTTGTCCCGGCACAAGCTTGCCCTCGATGCGGTTCTGCCGTCCGTGGTCCTTCGCCCCGCCGCGCACGTAGCCCATCGGAAGATTGAGAATATGCGCCGCGATCGCCGCGTGGGCAATGCCCGCGGTGGACGTGCCCATGAGCGCCTCCGCCACCGGGTAGTGCCGCTCGATAAGCGTCGCCAGCCCGTTTTCCACGTCCCTGCGGACGGACGGCTCGCTGAGCGTCAGGCGGTTGTCGCAGTAAACCGGGCTTTTGATGCCGCTCGCCCAGATAAACGGCTTCTCAGGCCGGAAGAAAACCGCGCCGATGCGCAGCAGGTCCTTTGCAATGATCGTTTTCAGCTCCATGGTCCTCCCCCTCAGCCGACAAAGTCACTCACGCAGCGGCGGTAGGCGGCGACGGGGTCCTCCGCCGCCGTGATGGGCCGCCCGACCACGATGTAGTCCGAACCCAGCTCCCTCGCCCGCGCGGGAGTCGTCACGCGCTTCTGGTCGTCCTGCCCGGCGGCAAAGCGCACACCCGGCGTCACGGTCAAAAACTCTTTTCCGCAGGCGGCGTGCACGCGCTCCGCTTCGAGCGGCGAGCAGACCACGCCGTCCAGCCCCGCGCGCCGCGCGGTCTGCGCATAGTGCAGCACGACGGATTCCAGCGGCTCGCGAATGAGCAGGTCGCGCTCCATTGCCTCCTGATCGGTGGAGGTCAGCTGCGTCACGGCGATGAGCAGGGGCCGCGTGCCGTCCGGGCGCGTCAGGCCCTCAAGCGCCGCCTCCATCATCGCGGCCGTCCCCGCCGCGTGCAGGTTGCACAGGTCCACGTCCAGACCCGAGAGCACGCGCATTGCCTTTTTGACCGTGTTGGGGATGTCGTGCAGCTTGAGGTCCAGAAAAATCCGGTGTCCCCGCCGCTTGAGCGCGCGCACGATCTCCGGTCCCTCGGCGTAGTAGAGCTCCATGCCGATCTTGACGAAGGGCCGTTCCCCGCCGAAGCGGTCCAAAAACGCCATTGTCTCGTCCGCCGTGGCAAAATCGCATGCCACGATCACGTCTTTTCCCATTCTCTCGCACCTCCTGTGATATCGCTGAGCGTTTCGATCCCATAGCGCGCCATCGTCTCCGGCAGCGCGTCGATAATTTCCTTGCATGCCAGCGGCCGCACCAGATTCGCGGCCCCGACCTCCACGGCGGTCGCGCCGGCAAGCATCATCTCCAGCACGTCCTCCGCCGAGCTGACGCCGCCCACGCCGATGACCGGTATTTTTACCGCCCGCGCCGCCTGCCACACCATCCGCAGCGCCACGGGGAAGATCGCGGGGCCGGAGAGCCCGCCCGTCGTGTTCGCCAGCACGGGGCGCCGCCGGTTCAGGTCGATGCGCATGCCCAGCAGCGTGTTGATGAGGCTCACGCCGTCAGCTCCCGCGTCCTCGCAGGCGCGCGCCACGGCGGCGATGTCGGACACATTCGGCGAAAGCTTCATGATGACCGGCTTCGTGGTCACCGCCTTCACCGCGCGCGTCACCTCCGCCGCCAGCTTCGGGTCCGTGCCGAAGCTCATGCCCCCGCCGTGTACGTTGGGGCAGCTGATGTTGACCTCCAGCCAGCCGATCTGCGCCTCGCCGTCCAAACGGCGGCAGACCTCCGCGTATTCCTCTGTGGAAAAGCCGCTGACGTTCGCCATCACCGGCTTGTGAAACACTCTGGCAAGCCGCGGCAGCTCCTCAGAGATCACGCGCTCCACGCCGGGGTTTTGCAGCCCCACCGCGTTGAGCATCCCCGCGCTCGTCTCCGCAATGCGCGGCGTCGGGTTGCCATAGCGCGGTTCGAGCGTCGTCCCCTTGAAGGAGAAGGTGCCGAGGCAATTGACGTCGTACAGCTCCGCGAACTCATAGCCGTAGCCGAAGGTCCCGGAGGCGGCGATCACGGGGTTGTCGAGCGTGACGCCGCAAAGCTCCACTTTCGTATTCACCACGCCAGCTCCTCCCTTCGAAACACAGGCCCCTCCCGGCAGACGCGCTTCGCGCCTTCCTTTGTCTCGCAGGTGCAGCCCATGCACGCGCCGAAGCCGCAGCCCATGCGTTCCTCCAGGCTGAACTGCGCCGGCCCCGGCGCCGCCCGGTACACCGCCCTGAGCATCGGCGACGGGCCGCAGGCATAGGCACAGCTGAAGCGCTCCGGCAGGATATCGGTCACAAAGCCCTTCTCACCACGGCTCCCGTCCTCCGTTGCGATTGCAACACGGCAGCCCAGCGCGCGGAATTCGTCCTCCAACAGTACCTCCGCGCCCGTGCGAAAGCCCAGCGCGGCAGTGACCTTCACGCCCGTTTCCCGCAGCGCGCGGGCAAGCCAGTACAGCGGCGCGACGCCCACGCCGCCGCCGATGAGCAGCGGCGCAGTCCCGGCGGCGGACAGGTCGAAGCCGTTCCCGAGGCCCGTGAGCGCATTCAGCTCCGCGCCAGCGCGCCGCTCGCTGAGCCAGCGCGTGCCACGTCCCACGACGCGGTAGATCAGCGTGAGCGCAGAGCCGTCCCGGTCGCAGACGCTGATCGGGCGGCGCAAAAAGCCGTTGTCCACGCGCAGGTTCACAAACTGTCCCGGCGTACGCACCTCGGAGGCGTCGCCCGCGAGCCGCAGCCGGAAGGTGTTCTCCGCAATGGCGGCGTTCTCCGTTACGGTGAAAACTGTCTCCTTCATTGAAGCTCCTTGTCCCGGTACGCAGTCTTCCCGCCCGCGACGGTCAGCATGCATTTCCCGTATACATTCCAGCCCGCAAACGGCGTCGCGCGGCCCATGGAGAGAAAGTCCGCCGGGTCCACCGTATATGTCTGGTTCAAGTCCCATACCGTATAATCCTCCCCGAAGGGGATGGAAAACCGCCGCCGCGGGTTCACCGTCAGCAGCTCCAGCAGCCGCTCAAGCGTCAGCTCGCCGGTTTTGACCAGATAGGTGTAGAGCAGGGGGAACGCCGTCTCGATACCCACGACGCCAAACGCGCTCTTTTCGAGTCCCCGCGCCTTTTCCTCCGCGCTGTGGGGCGCGTGGTCGGTGGCGATCATGTCGACGGTGCCGTCCTGTATCCCCTCCAACAGCGCGAGGCGGTCCTCCCTTGCCCGCAGCGGCGGGTTCATCTTGAAGCGCCCGTCCTCCTGCAAATCGTTTTCGTCCAGCAGCAGGTAGTGCGGCGCGGTTTCGCAGGTCACGTCCACGCCCGCGCGCTTCGCCTGACGGATCAGCTCCACGCTCTCCTTGCAGGAGATATGGCAGACGTGGTAGCCGCAGCCGGTCTCCGCCGCGAGCGCGAGGTCGCGCTCGATCTGCCGCCACTCGCTCTCGGAGCAGATGCCCCGGTGTCCATGCGCCGCGGCGTACGCCCCGTCGTGGATATATCCGCCGCGCAGCAGGGCGTTGTCCTCGCAGTGGGCGACGATGAGCTTGCCCAGCGCCTTGGCGCGCAGCATCGCCTCGCGCATCATGTCCCTCGACTGCACGCCGTGGCCGTCGTCCGAAAAGGCGGCGACGGAATCCGCTATGCCCTCGAGGTCGGCGAGCGCCTCGCCCTTCTCCCCCACCGTGATCGCGCCGTAGGGGTACACGGCGATCGCCGCGTCCCGTTCAACGGCGTCCAGCTCGACGCGCAGATGCGCCGCGCTGTCGGGCACCGGGTCCAGGTTCGGCATCGGGCACACCGCCGTATAGCCGCCGCGCGCCGCCGCTCTTGTCCCGGAGGCAATGGTCTCTTTATAAGAAAATCCCGGCTCACGAAAATGCACATGCACATCGCAAAAGCCGGGAAAAACGAAATATTCACGATCAACGGAAAAACAGGCCGTGTCCACCGTCGGTTCAAACGAGTGGAGCGGCCGGGGGCTTACTACACGGAAGGCTGCGTTCGCCATCTTCTTTCTCCTTTGCCGGTATTGTGCGTGGGATCGGACGGTTGAAGCTCATCGGGCGTATTGTAGCACTGCCGATTCGGGCCTGTCAAGGATGGCAAAATGACAAGTTTTTTCGCGCCGCCCTCCCGTTTTTTTATCATTTCTGTTGATTGACAGCGAGGCGTGGGATTTGCTAGTATCGAGTTGACAATTTTTTCGTTTCCTGTGACTGACGGAGAGTGGGCCACCACAGGGGAGCAGGAAACGCGGGGCTGCCCGGGCAGCCATGCCGTCCGTCTGGGCACGTCTTTTCCATTGGGGGAAAGGTGTGTCCATATTCTTTTTTTGGAGGTGTCGTCCCATGTCTCACATCATCAACGAGCCCTCTCATACCTTCAACGAGTATCTTCTCATTCCCGGCCACTCCACCTGCGAGTGCATCCCTGCAAACATCTCCCTCAAAACGCCCCTTGTCAAATTCTCCCGCGGGGAAGCGCCCGCACTCAGCATGAATATTCCCATGGTATCTGCCATTATGCAGTCCGTCTCCGATGACAAGCTTGCTGTAGCGCTTGCAATCGAAGGCGGCGTTTCTTTTATCTACGGCTCCCAGTCCGTCGAAGCGGAGAGCGCCATGGTCCGCCGCGCCAAGGACTATAAGGCGGGCTTCGTGCGCAGCGACTCCAACATTGCCCCGGACGCGACGCTCACGCAGCTGCTCGCCGCCAAGGAGCGCACGGGCCACTCCACCTTTGCCGTCACGGAGGACGGCTCCGCGCAGGGCAGGCTGCTCGGCCTCGTCACCAGCCGCGACTACCGGCTCAGCCGCATGGACGGCAGCGAGAAGGTCCGGGACTTTATGACGCCGTTTTCCTCCCTCGTCTGGGCGCGCGAGGGCGTGACGCTCTCGGAGGCGAACGACATCATCTGGGCGAACAAGCTCAACGCCCTGCCCATCATCGACGATGCGGGCAGGCTCTGCTCCTTCGTCTTCCGCAAGGACTATGACAACCACAAGCGCAACCCCAACGAGCTGCTCGACGAGCGCAAGCGCTACGTCGTGGGCGCGGGCATCAACACCCGCGACTATTCCGAGCGCGTGCCCGCGCTGCTCGACGCCGGGGCGGACGTGCTGTGCATCGACTCCTCCGAGGGCTTTTCCGACTGGCAGAAGCTGACGCTCGCCTGGGTGCGCGAGCACTACGGCGACAGCGTCAAGGTCGGCGCGGGCAACGTGGTGGATGCGCGCGGCTTCCGCTTCCTCGCCGAATGCGGCGCAGACTTCGTCAAGGTCGGCATCGGCGGCGGCTCGATCTGCATCACCCGCGAGACCAAGGGCATCGGCAGAGGCCAGGCGACCGCGCTGATCGACGTATGCGCCGAGCGCGACCGCTGGTTCAAGGAGACCGGCGTCTACATCCCCGTCTGCTCCGACGGCGGCATCGTCTACGACCACCACATCACGCTGGCGCTCGCGATGGGCGCGGACTTTGTGATGCTGGGCCGCTACTTTGCCCGTTTCGACGAAAGCCCCACCGCCAAGGTGAACATCGGCGGCACCTACTACAAGGAATACTGGGGCGAGGGCTCCGCGCGCGCCCGCAACTGGCAGCGCTACGACCTCGGCGGAGAAAAGGCGCTGTCCTTTGTGGAGGGCGTGGACTCCTATGTTCCCTATGCCGGCTCGCTGCACGACAACGTGGCGATGACCACGAGCAAGATCCGCTCCACCATGTGCAACTGCGGCGCGCTGTCGATCCCCGAGCTGCAGGAAAAGGCCGTGCTGACCCTCGTCTCCTCCACGAGCATCGTGGAGGGCGGCGCGCACGACGTGATCCAGAAGGACGCCATTGCGGCGGTAAAGTGAGGAAAACAGGATGAAAAATGTTGCCATCATCATGGGCAGTGACAGCGACCTGCCCCTCGTGCAAAAGGCTGTCGACCAGCTGCGCGCGCTGGATATCCCCTGCGAAGCGCACATCTATTCCGCGCACCGCACGCCGGAGGAGGCGCGCGCGTTCGCCCTGCACGCGCGCGAAAACGGCTTCGGCGTGCTCATTGCCGCCGCGGGCATGGCGGCGCACCTCGCCGGAGCGCTCGCCGCGAATACGACGCTCCCGGTCATCGGTATCCCCTGCTCGGGCGGCATGCCGGGCGGGCTGGACGCCCTACTTGCCACCGTGCAGATGCCCAGCGGCGTCCCGGTAGCGACGGTCGCCGTGGACGGCGCCGTCAACGCGGCGCTGCTTGCCGCGCAGATCCTCGCGGTGGAGGATGCGGCGCTCGCGGAGAAGCTGGCGGCGAAGAAGCGCGCGGACGCGGAGAAGGTCCGTCAGAAGGACGCCGCGCTCCAAATATAAAGGCTTGCAAAACCCTCAATATATTTTTACAAGGAGAGCATGAAGAAAATGGAGCTTATCTACACCGGGAAGACGAAGAACGTCTACGCGCTGGACAACGGGAACTATCTGCTCAAGTTCAAGGACGACTGCACCGGCAAGGACGGCGTGTTCGACCCCGGCGAGAATTCGGTGGGCCTCACCATCGAGGGTGTGGGCGACGTCAACCTCCGCATGAGCATGTATTTCTTTGAGAAGATCAACGCAGCCGGTATCCGCACGCACTATGTCTCCGCCGACCTTCAAAACACCACGATGGAGGTCCTTCCCGCAAAGGTCTTCGGCAAGGGGCTTGAGGTCATCTGCCGCCTGCGCGCGGTGGGCTCCTTCTTCCGCCGCTACGGCGAGTATATCGCCGAAGGCGCGCCGCTGCCCTCCTATGTGGAGACCACCTTCAAAAACGATGAAAAGGGCGACCCCCTCGTCACCGAGGACGGCCTGATCGCGCTGGGCGTCATGACCGCGCAGCAGTATGACGACATCCGCGACATGACCCGCCGCATCACCGCCATCGTCGCCGATGAGATGCAAAAGCGCGGGCTCGAGCTCTACGATATCAAGTTTGAATACGGCTACGACGCCGCGGGCAAGGTCATGCTCATCGACGAGATCGCCTCCGGCAACATGCGCGTTTACAAGGACGGCAAGTACGTCGATCCCATGACGCTCTCCGCGCTCTTCTTTGCGTAATGGGCGGCTTTTTTGGCGCGGTTTCGCGCCGCGACGTTGTTTTGGACGTGTTTTTCGGAACGGACTATCACAGCCACCTCGGCACGCGCAACGCAGGACTCGCGGTCTGGAACCGGGAGAGCGGCTTCGAGCGCCAGATCCACTCGATTGCAAACACGCCCTTCCGCACCAAGTTCGAAAACGATTTGAGCCGCTTCTCCGGCACCGCCGGTATCGGCTGCATCAGCGACTCCGCCCCGCAGCCCCTGCTCGTGCGCTCGCATCTGGGGATTTACGCGATCACCACGGTCGGCACGATCAACAACGCCGAGCAGCTGGTGAACGGGCGCTTCTCAGGCGCGGGCCAGCAGTTCATGGCGATGAGCTCCGGCGAGGTGAACATGACCGAGCTGACGGCGGCGCTCATCAATGAGGGCGACGACCTGTGCAGCGGCATCCTGCACGCGCAGGAGACCATCGATGGCTCGATGACCATTCTCATCCTGACCGCGGAGGGCGAGATCATCGCCGCGCGCGACCGCTTCGGCCGCCTTCCCGTGCACATCGGGCGCGACGCGGACGGCTTCTGCGTCGCCTTCGAGTCCTTCGCCTACCGCAAGCTGGGCTACGAGGACGCCTACGAGCTGGGCCCGCGTGAGATCGTGCACGTCACGCCCTCCGGCTTCGAAACGCTCTCCCCCGCGGGGGAGGAGATGCGCATCTGCGCGTTTTTGTGGACCTACTACGGCTACCCCAACTCGAATTACGAGGGCGTGAACGTAGAGCTGATGCGCTATCGCAACGGCGAGATCATGGCGCGCGACGAGGGTGCGGCGCTCCCGGAGGTCGACTCCGTCGCCGGTGTGCCGGACTCGGGCATTCCCCACGCCATCGGCTATGCCAACCGCAGCGGCCGCCCCTTTGCGCGGCCCTTCGTCAAGTATACGCCCACCTGGCCGCGCTCCTTCATGCCCTCCAATCAGGGCGTGCGCGATCAGGTGGCAAAGATGAAGCTCATCCCCGTGCCCGAGCTGATCGAGGGCAAACGCCTGCTGTTTGTGGACGACTCCATTGTTCGCGGCACGCAGCTCCAGGGCACCGTGCAGTTCCTCTACAGCTCCGGCGCGCGGGAGGTGCACATGCGCTCCGCCTGCCCGCCGATCCTCTACTCCTGCAAATTCCTCAACTTCTCCCGCTCCAGCTCTGATATGGAGCTCTTGGCGCGGCGCACCATCGCGGAGCTGGAGGGCAAGGCGGGCGAGAGCCACATGGCGGAGTATGCCGACAGCGCCACCGAGCGCGGACAGTGCATGCTGCGCCGCATCTGCGAAAAGCTCGGCTTTGATTCGCTGGGCTACCAGTCCCTCGACGGTCTTCTGGAGGCGATCGGCGTCGACCGAAGCAAGATCTGCACCTACTGCTGGACAGGAAAGGAATAAGCGTTATGGATCAATCCCATTCCGCGGCTTACGCCGCCGCCGGCGTCGACATTGAGGCCGGTTATGAGGGCGTGAAGCGCATCCGCCGCCATGTACAGCGCACCGCCATCCCCGGCGTGCTCTCCGACATCGGCGGCTTCGGCGGGCTCTTCGCCCCCGACGTTGCGGGCATGAAGGAGCCCGTTCTGGTCTCCGGCACGGACGGCGTCGGCACCAAGCAGCGCATCGCCCAGCTCATGGGGCGGCACGACACCGTCGGCATTGACTGCGTCGCCATGTGCGTGAACGACGTGGTCTGCTGCGGCGCGAAGCCCCTGTTCTTTATGGACTACATCGCCATCGGGAAAAACGACCCCGCGAAGGTCGAATCTCTGGTCTCCGGCGTTGCCGAGGGCTGCGTGCGCGCGGGCTGCGCGCTCATCGGCGGCGAAACCGCCGAGCACCCCGGCGTCATGGACGAGGAGGACTACGACCTCGCCGGCTTCACCGTGGGGCTGGTCGACCGCGCACGCATGCTGGACCCCCTGCGCACCCGCCCCGGCGATGTACTGCTTGCGCTGCCGTCCTCGGGCCTGCACTCCAACGGCTTTTCCCTTGTGCGCAAGGTCTTTGACGCAGAGCATGCCGACCTCGGCAGGGTCTGGGACGAGCTCGGCGCGCCGCTGGGCGACGTGCTGCTCACGCCCACCAAAATCTATGTCAAGCCGGTGCTCGCCGCCATCGACGCCGCCGACGTCCACGGCGTCAGCCACATCACCGGCGGCGGGTTTTACGAGAACATTCCGCGCGCCATTCCGGACGGTCTCGGCGCAAAGCTGGACAGGGCGGCGCTGCCCGTGCCGCCCATCTTCTCCCTGCTCCGGCGCCTTGGCAATATTTCGGAGCGGGACATGTACAACACGTTCAACATGGGCGTCGGCATGCTGTTGACCGTCTCCCGCGAGACAGCGGACGCCGCGCTCGCCGCGCTGCGGCGCGAGGGCGAAGAGCCCGTCGTTGCGGGCGAGATCGTCGAGAGCGCGGAAAAGGTCGTGCTGCTGTGAGCGCCGCGCGGATCGCCGTGCTGGTCTCCGGCGGCGGCACCAATTTGCAGGCGCTGCTCGACGCGCAGGGCAAAGCGCTCCAAAGCGGGCGGATCGTGCTGGTCGTATCCGACAACGAGAACGCCTACGCGCTCCGGCGCGCGGAGGCGGCAAACGTCCCGGCAAGGGCGCTGGCGCGGAAGGGCTTTCCCTCGCAGGAGGCGTTTGAGGCAGCGCTGCGCGCGGAGCTGGACGCCGCGAAGGCCGACCTCATCGTCCTTGCGGGCTTTTTGACCATTCTCAGTCAGGACTTTACCGCGCGCTGGCCCCGGCGCATCCTCAACATCCATCCCTCGCTGATCCCCGCGTTCTGCGGCAAGGGCTTTTACGGCCTGCACGTACACGAGGCGGCGCTCGCGCGCGGCGTCAAGGTCACGGGCGCGACGGTGCACTTCGTCAACGAGATCCCCGACGGCGGCGAGATCGTTTTGCAAAAGGCGGTGGACGTCCTGCCGGGCGACACGCCGGAGCTTTTGCAGCGCCGTGTCATGGAGCAGGCGGAGTGGCTTTTGCTGCCGCAGGCGGCAGAGCTGGTCAGCCAAACGATTGTGAAAGAGAGGGCGACAAATGACCGATTTTCTTGACTTTCTGCGCGGCAACCCCTATCCCGGGCGCGGCGTCGCCGTGGGGAACCGCCGCGTGTACTACTTCATCATGGGGCGCAGCGAAAACAGCCGCAACCGCGTCTTCGAGCGCACGGAGGACGGCATCCGCACCCGCGCCTTCGATGAAAGCCGGCTTTCCGACCCGAGCCTCATCATTTATCACCCGGTGCGCGAAACGGCGCGGGGGCTGATCGTCACCAACGGCGACCAGACGGACACCATCCGCGATTGCGGCGATTTTCACGCGGCGCTGATGACGCGGGAGTTTGAGCCGGACGAGCCAAACTACACCCCGCGCATCTCCGCGATGTGCCGTCCCGACGGGAGTTTTGAGCTGTCCATCCTCAAGCGCCGCGACGGACGCTGCCTGCGGGAGTTCTTCTGTTATGAGGGCTGCGACGAAGGCTGCGGCTACTTTCTCAGCACCTATCAGGGCGACGGCTCGCCGCTGCCCTCCTTCTCCGGCGAGCCGCTCGCGGTGACGATGCCGGAGCCGGAGGACGTCTGGCAGGCGCTTGACCCGGACAACAAGGTCGCGCTCTACGCCAACGTCAACGGCACGGTCAGGCTCTTCAACAAGCTTTTGGGGGATTGAAATTATGAACGAGCTGGAACTCAAATACGGCTGCAACCCGAACCAGAAGCCCGCGCGCATTTTCATGAAGGACGGCGGCGAGCTGCCCGTTCGGGTGTTGGGCGGCCGCCCCGGTTACATCAACTTTCTCGACGCGCTCAACGCCTGGCAGCTCGTGCGCGAGCTGAAGGAGGCGACGGGGCTGTGCGCCGCGGCGTCCTTCAAGCATGTCTCCCCCGCCGGCGCAGCCGTGGGGCTGCCGCTCGACGAGACCGAGCGCGCCATGTACTTTGTCGACCCCGCGGCAGAGCTGACGCCCATAGCCTGCGCCTACATCCGCGCGCGCGGCGCGGACCGCCTGTGCTCCTACGGCGACTGGGCTGCGCTGAGCGACGTGTGCGACGAGGCGACCGCCGCCTATTTAAAAAACGAAGTCTCCGACGGCGTCATCGCCCCCGGCTACACCGACGCGGCGCTGGCGATCCTGAAAACAAAGAAAAAGGGCGCATACAACATCGTGCAGATCGACCCGACCTATACGCCCGCCGCGCGGGAGGTCAAGGACGTGTTCGGCGTGAGCTTCGAGCAGGGGCACAACGACCTCCGTATCGACGAGACGCTTTTTGAAAACCTCGTGACCCAAAACAAGGACCTGCCCCAGAGCGCGCGGCGGGACATGCTCGTCGCCCTCATCACGCTCAAGTACACCCAGTCCAACTCGGTGTGCTATGTCAAGAACGGGCAGGCGATCGGCGTGGGCGCGGGACAGCAGAGCCGCATCCACTGCACCCGCCTCGCCGGACACAAGGCGGACGTCTGGTATCTTCGCCGCCATCCGAAGGTGCTTGCGCTGCCCTTCCTGGACGGCATTCGCCGCCCCGAGCGGGACAACGCCATCGACGTCTATCTCTCCGACGAGTGGGAGGACGTGCTTGCCGACGGCGTGTGGCAGACGCTCTTCCAAACGAAGCCCGAGGTGCTTACGGCGGAGGAAAAGCGCGCCTTTCTCGCGACCCAGAGCGGCGTGACCATCGGCTCCGACGCGTTTTTCCCCTTCGGGGACAACATCGAGCGCGCGCACAGGTCCGGCGTGCAGTACGTCGCCGAGCCGGGCGGCTCCATCCGCGACGACGACGTGATCGCCGCGGCGGACAAATACGGCATGGTCATGGCTTTCACCGGGGTAAGACTGTTCCACCACTGAGGTTCTTCATTTGCCGCCTGCGGGCGGCAAATCGTGAAACGCTGATTCACAAAGGAGCTTACATTATATGGATATCATGGTCATCGGCGGCGGCGGGCGGGAGCACGCCATCATCAGAAAGCTGCGGGAAAACCCGGAGGTCGAAACAGTCTATGCCCTGCCGGGCAACGGCGGCATCGGCTGGGACGCCACCTGCGTGGACGTCGCCGCCACGGACGTCGACGGCATCGTCGCCTTCGCGAAAAGCCATCGCGTGGATTACGCCGTCGTCACGCCGGACGATCCGCTTGCGCTCGGCTGCGTGGACGCGTTGGAGGCGCTGGGCGTGCCCTGCTTCGGTCCGCGCCAAAACGCTGCAATCATCGAAAGCAGCAAGGTCTTTGCCAAGGAGCTGATGCGCCGCCACGGCATTCCCACCGCCGCTTGCGAGGTGTTTACCGACGCGGACGCGGCGCTTCGCTATCTGGACGCCTGCCCCCTGCCCGCCGTCGTCAAGGCGGACGGGCTGGCGCTGGGCAAGGGCGTGGTCGTCGCCGCGACGCGCGAGGAGGCAAAGCAGGCGGCGCGCGCCATGCTCTGCGAGGGGAAATTCGGCAAAAGCGGAGAGCGCATCCTCATCGAGGAGTTCTTGGAGGGTCCCGAGGTCTCGG
>SVKP01000138.1 GCA_015068395.1 Oscillospiraceae bacterium | reverse complement strand
GTCGTAAAACGCATTGTCCCCGATGCTGGTCACGCTGTTCGGGATGGACACGCTCGTCAGGCTGCTGCAGTAGTAAAACGCCCAGTCCCCGATGCTGGTCACGCCCTTTTTTATGACGACCTTTTTGACGGCGTCGCTGTCGTAAAACGGACTGTCATACCAGTAATCCGCCATTTTCCCTGTTCCGCTGATCGTCAGCGTGCCCTGATCGTCCAGCGTCCAGGAGAGGTTTGTCCCGTCGCCCTCGCCGCCGCAATAGCCGCTGTCCACGACCGCCGCGCGCGCGGCGGTCGGCAGCAGCGTCAGGCACAGCGCCAGCGCCAAAAACACACTGCACACACGTTTCGCCATGTCGATATCCTCCTCGTCAAAATGAATAACGGCAGCTTTTCCATTGCATTTTTCATTGTAGCGTTTTTCTTATTCGCTTGCAAGTGAAATGCGCAAAATTATCGCTCCAAATCCGCGCCTTCGAGATATTTTTCCTCCGCCCGCTGTTCCGCTTCGATCAGAAGGCGCTTCGCGTCCCACACGTTGCCGTTTTCCAATGCCGCGAGCGCGTCCTCGGCGGCGTTGACCATCAGGTGATAGAGCTGTTCATAGTCCGGCATGATGAAATCCTCCTAAATAAAAAGTGCGCAGCCGGAGCCGCGCACGAAAAACGCAACTCCGTTTGCTGCGACACAAACCTTTGACCTGCCGTGGGAGGGTGCAAAGTTTGGAGAGCGTTTTTGCCAAATGGCAAAAACCCCCACAAAACAGGTCATTATTTGGTTTGTGTCGCAAATTCATACTACCAGACTTCGACGCCGTTTGCAAGCAAAATCATCCGACGTTTTTCGGCAATTCCCGACAGACAAGACGCGCCCCGCGCGGCTTCAAAGTGAGCCGCGCGGGGCGCGTAAAGCTTTTATTGCTTCCCGGAGAGATAGTAGTCCGCGTTTCCGGGACGGTAGAAGGGGCAGGCGGTGCGGCGGCGTTCGAGGAAGGACGCCATTTCGTCCTCGTCCAGGTCCGGCGCGCGCTCGCAGGCGTATTCGTCGTATTCCTCGTCGTAATCGTAATAGACGCAGTCCTCGCAGCAAATCGTCATGGCGCTTACGCTTCTTCCGTGTACTTATGGTGCAGCAGCTCGTGCGCGCGCTCGTCGAGGCCCTCGGCGTACATGACGTTGAGCACGGGGTTGCGCTCCGCGCGCTTGAACATGGCGCTGCGGTCGATCTCGTAAAGCCCCTCGGCGCGCTGGAGCTTGCCGGACATCAGCGCGTAGGGCTGGCCCGCGCCGCCGACGCAGCCGCTGCGGCAGCTCATGACCTCGACCATGTCGACCTGCACCTCGCCCGCTTCGATCTGGTCGAGCAGCCTGGCGGCGTTGGCAAGCCCGTTGGCGACCGCGAGACGCACGGTGCGCCCGTCGATATCTACCTCGGCGAAGCGGATCGGCTCGCTGCCGCGCAGACCGAGGTGTGAGATCATACGCAGAGCGTTTTTGGACTTGTCCTTCAAGCAGTAGCGCACGACCGCCTCGGCGACGCCTCCGGTCGTGCCGAAGATCTCCGCCGCGCCGGAGCCCATGCCGTAGGGCAGGTCGGGGGACTCCTTTTCCAGCTGGCGGAAGTGGATGCCAGACTCCTTAATCATCTTGATGATCTCCTGCGTCGTGAGCACGAGGTCGACGTTCGGCACGCCGAAGCGGCGGAACTCGGGGCGCGCCGCCTCCATCTTCTTCGCCGTGCAGGGCATGATCGCGATGTGATAGGTTGTGCGCCCGTCCTCGCGGTCCTTCTCAAGATAGCTGTCCTTGAGGATCGTCGCGAACATCTGCATCGGGGAGAGCGCGGAGGAGAGGTTCTTCAAAAACTGCGGGCGCTCCTGCTCGACGTAGCGCACCCACGCGGGGCAGCAGGAGGTCATCAGCGGCAGGTTCTCGCCGGTTTCCAGACGGCGCAGGAATTCCTCGCCCTCCTCGCGCACAGTGAGGTCCGCGCCGAAGATGGTGTCGTAGACCTCGTCTGCGCCCATGATCTTGAGCGCGGTGACGAGTTGGTCGAGCACGTTTTCGCCCTTCTCGCAGCCGTATGCCTCGCCGACGGCGACGCGCACGGCGGGGGCGATCTGAATGACGACGCGCTTGCTGGGGTCGTGCAGCGCCTTCCACGCAAGTCCGATCTCGTTCTTGACCGTGATCGCGCCGGTGGTGCACACCGCGGAGCACTGGCCGCAGCTGACGCAGTTTGTGTCCTTGAGCTTTGCTTCGCCAGTGGTGGCGATGTGCAGGTCCGGCCCGCGTCCGGCAAAGTGCAGCACGCCGACGCCCTGCACCTCCTCGCATACGCGCACACAGTCGCCGCAGAGAATGCACTTGTTCATATCTACCGTAATTGCCTTCGACGTGCGGTCCTGCTCAAAGGGCTTGCGTGTGTCGGGGAAGCGGATGTCGTGGATGCCGAAGCGCATCGCCATCTCCTGTAAGCGGCAGGAGCGGTTCTTCTCGCAGGTCGTGCAGTCGCGGCAGTGGGCGGAGAGGATCAGCTCGAGGATCGTGCGGCGGTAGCGCAGCAGGCGGGAGGTGTTCGTGCGGATCTTCAACCCGTCGCGCGGCTGCATCTGGCACGCCGCCTCGATCGAGCCGTCCTCCTGTTCGACCATGCACATGCGGCACGCGCCGTAGACCGAAAGGTCGGAATGGAAGCAGAAGTTCGGCATTTCGACGCCCGCCTTCTGGCAGACCTCCAGCACGCTTTTATGACTGTCGTCGAATTCCACGCGGATGTTGTCCACGTACATGATACCCTCAGCCATTGATTGTCACCTCCTCAATCGCGCCAAAGGCGCAAAGCTCCATACAGGTATAGCATTTGACACATTTTTCCTGGTCGATGCAAAACGGGCTCTTGACCACGCCGCTGATCGCCTCCGCGTGGCAGGAGCGCGCGCAGCGGGAACAGCCCTTGCACTTTTCTGGGTCGATCATGATGCGCTTGCGCTCATAGGCGACGCCGTCGCCGGGCTCGATGGGCGCGCGCGTCTCCTTTTCGCACAGAGGGCAATGCCCGTCGATATGTGCCTGGAACTCGCTGCCAAACGCGGCGGTCGCCGCTTCAAGCGTGTGGGACGAGCCCTTGCCCAGCGCGCAGAAGGCGGTCATATGTACGATCTCACCCAGCTCGAGCAGCATGCCGACGTCCGCCTCGTCCGCCGTGCAGCGGCGCAGCGCGCCGCAGAGCTCGGTCATACGCTTGGTGCCCTCGCGGCAGGAGACGCACTTGCCGCAGAAATCGGTCTGCGTCGCGCACAAAAAGCGGTAGGTGACGTCGACCATGCAGCGGTCCTCGTCCAGCACGGTAATCACGCCGTCGCCGCGGCGCACGCCGCAGGGCGCAAGCGCCTTGGGGTCGAGGGGGAGGTCGAGCTGCGCCGCGGTCAGCAGCCCGCCGGACGCGCCGCCGAGCTGCACCGCCTTGACGGCCTTGCCGTTTGCCATGCCGCCGCCGATGTCTTCGATGATCTGCCGCAGCGTTATGCCTTTTTCAACTTCAATGGGTCCCGGGCGGTTCACATCGCCCTTGAGCAGATACTTTTGTGTCATTCCAATACTCTCTTTTCGTTTGAACTGCGCCTTTTGCGGGCAGCCGGAGCTTCGCTTTGCAAAGCGCTGCCTTTTCCCTCAAAGGCGGGGCTTTTTCATTATGCTTCCGCTTGCCGGAGGCGTTTTTGATATCTTTCTATTCTAGCATGCTTGCCGGGGCAATGCAATGACAAGTCTGCAAAAAATAATGCAGGATTTGACGCAGTTCTGCATGATTCTATGCAAAACACGCGATCTAGCGGCGGAACAACATATGGTATCCGCCTTGACACGCTATGGCATATTTGCTAAAATATACGATTGGATAATTCAAAGGAAAGCAGAGGAACGCTTATGAATATTCTGGTAACAGGCGGCGCCGGTTACATTGGCTCCCATACCGTCGTCGAGCTGCTTTTGGCGGGGCACGACGTCGTCGTGGTCGACAATCTGTCCAATGCCTCGGAGGAATCGCTTCGCCGCGTGCTTGAAATCGTGCGGAAGGAACGCCCGGACGCCGGGACGATCCCGTTCTATCCGATCGACCTGCGCGACCGCGCGGGGCTGGATAAGGTCTTTGCCGAGAACGCGCCCTTCGACTGCTGCATCCACTTCGCAGGGCTCAAGGCGGTGGGCGAGTCGGTCGTCAAGCCGTGGGAGTACTACGACAACAACATCGGCGGGACGCTCGTGCTGCTGGACGTCATGCGGAACAACGGCTGCAAGAGCATCATTTTCTCCTCCTCCGCCACGGTCTACGGCGACCCGGCGATGATCCCCATCACCGAGGAGTGCCCCAAGGGCCAGTGCACGAACCCCTACGGCTGGACGAAGTCGATGCTCGAGCAGATCATGTCTGACCTCTATACGGCAGACGTCAAGAACGGGGAGAAGAGGCCGTGGAACGTGGTGCTGCTGCGCTACTTCAATCCCATCGGCGCGCATCCCTCAGGCCGCATCGGCGAGGACCCCAACGGCATTCCGAACAATCTCATGCCCTTCATCACGCAGGTCGCCGTCGGCAAGCTGGACCACCTGAACGTATTTGGAGACGACTATGATACGCCGGACGGCACGGGCGTGCGCGACTACATCCACGTCGTCGATCTGGCACGCGGGCATGTGAAGGCGCTTGCGGCGGTGGAGAGAAACTGCGGGCTCGCGGTCTACAACCTCGGCACGGGCCAGGGCTATTCGGTGCTCGACGTCGTCCGCGCCTTCGAGAAGGCAAACGGGCTGAAGCTGCCCTATGAGATCAAGCCGCGCCGTCCGGGCGACGTGGCGAAGATGTATTCCAGCCCCGAGAAGGCAAAGCGCGAGCTGGGCTGGGAAGCGGAGTACGGCATTGAGGAGATGTGCCGGGATTCCTGGAACTGGCAAAAGAAGAATCCAAACGGCTACAAGGCATAACGCAGTAGTTTCATCATTGAAGAAAGTTGGTAAACAGATTTGGGCAAGTATTTTGGCACAGACGGCTTCCGCGGGGAGGCAAACGAGGGGCTGACCGCGGAGCACGCCTATCGGATCGGGCGCTTCCTCGGCTGGTACTACGGGGAAAAGAAGCGGGCGGCGGGCTCCCATGAAAAGGCGCGCGTCGTCATCGGCAAGGACACGCGCCGCTCGTCGTACATGTTTGAGTACAGCCTGGTCGGCGGGCTGGTCGCCTCCGGCGCGGACGCTTACATCATGCACGTCACCACGACGCCGTCGGTGGCGTACATCGCGCGCGTGGACGAGTTCGACTGCGGTATCATGATTACGGCCTCGCACAACCCCTACTATGACAACGGTATCAAGCTCATCAACTCCCACGGCGAGAAGATGGACGAGGAGACGATCGCGCAGGTCGAGGCGTATCTCGACGGCACGCAGGAGGCGCCCTATGCTCATCGGAACGGGATCGGCTGTACGGTGGACTACGTCGCGGGGCGCAACCGCTACATCGGATATCTGATTTCGCTGGGAGTGTATTCCTTCCGCGGCAAAAAGGTCGCGCTCGACTGCGCCAACGGCGCGTCGTGGTCCATCGCGCGCGCAGTGTTCGACGCGCTGGGTGCAAAGACGCTGGTCATCAACGCCGAGCCGAACGGCCTCAACATCAACGAGAACGCGGGTTCCACGCATATCGAGGGACTGCAAAAATTCGTGGTGGAGAACGGCTGCGACGTCGGCTTTGCCTACGACGGCGACGCCGACCGCTGCCTTGCGGTGGATGAAAAGGGAAATGTCGTCACCGGCGACCACATCCTCTACATCTACGGAAAGTTCATGAAGGAGCGCGGCAAGCTGCTGACGAACACCGTCGTGACGACCGTGATGAGCAATTTCGGGCTTTACAAGGCGTTCGACGAGCTGGGCATCGGCTACGCCAAGACCAAGGTCGGCGACAAGTACGTCTATGAGTACATGACCGAGCACAACTGCCGCCTCGGCGGAGAGTCGTCGGGCCATATCATCTTTACGAAGTATGCCAGCACGGGCGATGGCATTTTGACCTCGCTGAAGCTGATGGAGGTGCTGTGCGCGAAGGAAAAGCCCATGAGCGAGCTCTATGAGGGCTTTACAATGTACCCGCAGGTCCTGAAAAACGTGCGCGTGAAGGACAAGGCTGCCGCGCAGGCGGACCCCGAGGTGCGCGCGGTGGTCGACCGCGTTGCGAACGAGCTGGGTAGCGCCGGACGCATTCTGGTGCGCGAGAGCGGCACGGAGCCGGTCGTGCGCGTGATGGCGGAGGCGAAGGACGACGCGCTGTGCCTGCGCTGCGTCGACGAGGTGATCGAGGTCATTCGCGCGCGCGGTCACGCGGCGGAATAAGCCGGACAAAGGAGAGACAGAGCGTATGAACTATCTGGGAATTGATCTGGGAGGCACCAATATCAAAGGCGGCGTCGTCAATGAGGCAGGGGAGATCCTGCGCGAGGCGTCGCGCCCGACGCATGTGGAGCAGGGGCCGGACGCCATTGCGGACGGCATCGCCGCGCTGATCCGGGAGCTGGAGCAGGGCGAGCGCTTCGCGGGCGTCGGACTCGGCTGCCCCGGCACCGTGGACGACGAGGCCGGCGAGGTGCTGTGCGCGTTCAATCTGGGACTCATTCACTATAATCTGCGCGACGCGGTCCGCGACCGCACGGGCTACGAGCTGCGCATCGGCAACGACGCCAACGTCGCCGCACTGGCGGAGGCAAAGTTCGGCGTGGGCCGGGGCGCGCACAGCGTGGTCGTCATCACGCTGGGCACCGGCGTCGGCTGCGGCGTGGTGCTTGAGGGGAAGATGCTCGTGGGCTACACCGGCGCGGCGAGCGAGCTGGGCCACATGGTCATCGCCGAGGACGGCGCGCCCTGCACCTGCGGGCGCAAGGGCTGCTTTGAGGCGTATTCCTCCGCGACGGCGCTCATCCGCATGACGAAGGAAGCCATGGACGCCCATCCCGAAAGCGCCCTGCACGAGATCGCGCGCGAGAACGGCGGCGTCGACGGGCGCACGGCGTTTGACGCGAAGCTGCGCGGCGACGCGGCGGGCACGGAGGTCGTGAGGAACTACGTCAAGTATCTTGCCTGCGGCGTGACGAACGTCATCAACATCTTCTTCCCGGAGATCATCGCGTTTTCCGGCGGCGTCGCCAAGCAGGGCGAGGCGCTGCTGGAGCCGCTGCGCGAGGAGGTTGACCGGCAGGAGTTCGGACACAAGTATGTCAAGAAACGCACGCGGCTCGCGGAATGCACGCTCGGCTACCGTTCGGGCGTCATCGGCGCGGCGCTGCTGGCGAACCAAAACTGAGAAAAGCTTATGGGCAAAGGACGGCGCGCAGACCGCGTGCCGCGCCTTTGCCCTGTGTTTTTGATTGCAAGGCGCACGGCGTCGACGCGGCGCGCGACGCCATGGAAGAGGGAAAACACAATGAAAAAATGGATGTTTGAGCTCAATTTCGGCAATTTTGCTCTGATCCTGCTCGGTACGTTGGTCAATCTGCTGGGCGGATGGGCGGCGACGCAGCTGTTTCTGCCGATTTGGCTGGATTCTGTCGGCACGTTTATCTCTGCGGTGCTGCTCGGCCCGATCGCCGGCGCGTTGTCCGGCGGGCTGATGAACCTGATCTATGGGCTTTCGGAGCCAAGAGAGGCGTGGTTTGCCATTGTCAGCATCGGCGGCGGCGTCGCAGTCGGGCTTGTTTTTCCACGCTCGAGAAAAATCGAGCCCTTTTCCGTGATCGCAACGGCGCTGTTTGCCGGCTTTGTCATGTCTGTGCTCTCACTGCCGCTCAACATGTATTTCAACGGCGGCTATGTGGGCAATCCGTGGGGCGACGCTCTGGTGGACATGCTCGCGCCTTACATCGGGCCGGTTTCCATCCGCTGTCTTGCGGGATGCCTCTTTGTGAATATGCCGGACAAGGCGCTGAGCATCCTGATCGCCCTGAGCATCCTGTATTTCGTCCGCATGCGCCGCGGCGACATCAAGCCGGAGAAGAGGGGGAAAAAGCCGCTGGCGTTTTTCCTCGCCGCGGCGGCGCTTGCGGGTCTTGCGCCGGGCGCGCGGGCGGCGGATTTCGACGCGGAGTACGCGCGCGTGATCTACGGCAGGGAAAACGGCCTGATGGTCGCCGAGATCAACGCCATCGAACAGACCTCCGACGGGTATATCTGGGCTGGCGCGTATTCCGGCGTGTACCGCTACAACGGCTCGGAATTTGAGCCGGTCCGGCTGGACGAGCGGGTCAGCAACGCAATGTGTCTGCTCGAGGACAGCACGGGCGGACTGTGGATCGGAACGAACGACAGCGGCGTCGCGTGCTACCGCCCGGACAACAGGTCGTTGACGTGCTATGGCACGCAGGATGGCATCGCGTCAGACTATACGCTCGCGCTGTGCGAGGGCGAGCCGGGAGAGATCTACGTCGGCACCGCGGAGGAGCTCTGTCGGATCGGGGCGTCCGGGGAAGTGAAGGTTTTTGAGGAATATCCGCAGCTGAGCGGCGTGCGCTCCCTGTGCCGGATTTCCGGCGGGCGGATCGTGGGCGTTACGGGCGGCGGGCTGCTGTTTGTGCTCGAAAACGGCCGCCTCGTCTACGCCGAGGAGCATGAGGAATGCGAGGTTTCCTACGCCGCCGTGGGCTATGACGGGGGCTCGGAGCTGCTGGTCGGCACGACGGAGAGCGAGCTTTGCGTTTTTCAGATCCAAGCGGACGGCTCGCTGTGCGAGATCGCCTCGACCACGGTTCCCGGGCTGAGCGATATGAACCGCGTCTGCTATGCCCAGAAGGTGGACGGCTATTTCATCGCGGGGTCGGTCGGACTTGCGTTTGTCGACCGGAACCTCAATGCGCAGGTCCTCGCTGACGACCACTTTGGCAGCGCGGTCTCCGACGTGATCGTCGACTATCAGGACAATATCTGGTTTTCGTCCAGCAAGCAGGGGATTATGAAGCTGTCCTTCAACCCGTTTTTTAATGTGCTGCGTAAGGCAGGGGCGGAGAGCGCCGCCGTCAATGCGCTGCTGAAGGACGGGAACCGGCTGTTCATCGGAACGGACAACGGCCTGAGCGTAGTCAATATCGCGTCCAACCATGTCATATCGTACTCCGCTTCGGAGCTGTTTTCCGGCGACAGGGTGCGCCATTTGATGAAGGACGGCGCGGGCAATATCTGGGTGAGCTCCTACGGGCGCAACGGACTTGTCTGCATTGCGCCGGACGGGACCACGAAATCCTACGACAACAGCGACGAGAACGTGCTGGGCAGCCGCTTCCGCTTTACGCTGGAGCTGCGGGACGGGACGATCCTCGCGGCGTCCACGGAGGGGCTGAACTTCATCAGCGGGGGAGAGGTGCAATACGTCGTCGGCGTGCCGGAGGGGTTGACGCTGCCCAAGATTCTCTGCGCGGTGGAGTGCCCCGACGGCTCGCTTCTCGCCGGCTCCGACGGCAACGGCGTCTATCGGATCAAGGACGGCAGGGCGGTCGGGCACGTCGGCGTCGAAATGGGGCTGCAATCGCTGGTGGTCATGCGCATTGTTCCGTGCATGGGCGGCTATATCTATGTGACGAGCAACGGCCTCTACTATCAGGGCGGTGACACCGCGAACGACACGGTCCGCAGGCTGCGGAGCTTCCCCTACAGCAACAACTATGACGTCTATCTTGCCGACGACGGCAAGGCATGGGTCACCTCAAGCGCGGGCGTCTACGTCGTGGAGACGGAGGCGATGGTGCGGGACGAGAACGTTCCGTATATCCTCCTCAACCACAATCGCGGCTTTGATACGACGCTGACGTCGAATGCCTGGAACGAGGTCTCCGGCGACGAGCTGTATCTCTGCTGCACGGACGGCGTGCGCAGGATCAACACGAGGACCTTCGACGACCGAAATACCAATTACAGCATCGTCCTTTCGTCGATCGCGGTGGAGGACGAGCCGGTCGAGCTGGTGGACGGGGTGTATCAGGTGCCCGCCGGCCGGGGAAGGGTTCAGCTTCGACCCGCCGTGCTCAACTACTCGCTTACCAACCCACTGGTGTCCATCCATCTGGAGGGTGGGGACGACCCGGGCATCCTCCTGCGGCAGAACGAGATGAACTCCGAGTACTATACGACGCTGCCGTTCGGGGATTATCAGATCCATGTCGAGGTGCTGGACGATTTGACGGGGCGGACGGAAAAGGAGGCGTTTTTCTCCCTGCACAAGGAGGCGGAGCTCTACGAGCACACGTACTATAAGCTCTACCTGATGTTTGTCACCGTCATGCTGATCGCGTTCCTTGCGTGGATGGTCGCAAAGATGGGCAATATGGCGATCATCCACCGGCAGTATCAGCAGATCAAGGAGGCAAAGGAGGAGGCGGAGTACGCCAATCAGGCAAAATCGCGCTTCCTCGCAAATATGTCGCACGAGATCCGAACGCCGATCAACGCGGTGCTCGGCATGGACGAGATGATCCTGCGCGAGAGCAACGAGCCGGAGATTCGGGGCTATGCCGCGGACATCTACACCGCGGGGAACACCCTGCTGTCCCTCATCAACGACATCCTCGACTCCTCGAAGATCGAATCCGGCAAGATGGAGATCGTGCCGGTGGAGTATGAGCTGACGACGCTGATCCGCGATCTGTGCAACATGATCTCCCAGCGCGCGCAGGCGAAGGATCTGAAGCTGGAACTGGAGGTCGCGCCCGAGCTGCCGAAGGTCCTCTTCGGGGACGACGTGCGCGTCCGCCAGGTCATCACAAATATCCTCACGAACGCGGTCAAGTACACCCCGGCGGGGACCGTATGGTTCCGCGTCGGCGGAGCGCGGGACGGGGAGGACGTGGTCCTGCACGTCGAGGTCGAGGACACCGGCATCGGCATCAAGGAGGAGGACCTGCCCAAGCTGTTCGAGGCATACCAGCGCATTGAGGAGGGCAGGAACCGTCACATCGAGGGCACGGGCCTCGGCATGACCATCACCATTCAGCTGCTTTCCATGATGGGCAGCAGGCTGCAGGTCGAGAGCGTGTACGGCAAGGGCTCCAAATTCTATTTCGACCTGCGCCAGCGCGTCGTGGACGAGACGCCGATCGGCGAGTTCTCCGCGCAGGCGCACCGGGAGAATGACAGCTATCGCTACGAGGGCGCGTTCATCGCGCCGGACGCGCATGTGCTGGTGGTGGACGACAACGCCATGAACCGCAAGGTGTTCCGCAGCCTGCTGAAAACCACGCAGATTCAGATCACGGAGGCGGACGGCGGCGCGGCGGCGCTGAAGCTGGCGGAGGCGGAGCGCTTCGACATGGTTTTCATGGACCACATGATGCCGGACATGGACGGCGTGGAGACCATGCACCGCATGCGGGAGCTTGCGGGTTATGACGCCGTGCCCATCTATGTGCTCACGGCAAACGCGGTGACGGGCGCGCGGGAGCAGTACCTTGCCGACGGCTTTGACGGGTTTATCTCCAAGCCGGTCGTGTCGGAGAAGCTGGAACAGGCGCTGCGCGACACGCTGCCCCCGGAGCTGCTCAAGCCCTTCGAGGCGTCCCGGGGTACGGAGACGCAGAGCGCGGCGAGCGCAATGCCCGAGGACCTGCCGACGGTGGACGGACTGGATTGGGCGTATGCGTGGCTGCATTTGCCCGACCGGGAGCTGCTGGAATCCACGGTGCGGGATTTCCGCGAGACGCTTGCGCTGCATGCGGACAAGCTGGACAGGATGTGGCATGACGTGCAGGCGCAGCCGGGGGACGCCGAGGCGCTTGCCGCGTACCGCATTCAGGTGCACGGCATGAAGAGCGCCGCGGCGACGATCGGCGTGGTGCCGCTGGCGGGTATGGCGAAGATGCTTGAATTTGCGGCGCGAGACGGCGACGCGGCGTCGATGGAGAGGCTGCACGGCGTGTTCCTTGCGGAATGGCGCTCGTACGACGAAAAGCTCCGCGCGTTTGCCCCTGACGGCGCGGAAGCCGGGGACGACAGGGAGGCGGCGGACGAGGGCATGCTGCGCGCCATGCTGGATATGCTGCGCGCCGCGCTGGAGGACTTTGACGTGGACGCGGCGGACGAGGCGATGGGCCGGCTCAAATCGTACCGCTATGCGCCGGAGATCGAAGCGCAGCTTCCGATGCTCGCGGCGGCGGTGGCGGACCTCAACGAGGACGAGGCGAAGCGCATCATGGAGGAGATCGAAGCCCTGCTTGCCGCGCCGTGACCGCAAGCAAAAAACCCATAAATGCTGAAAAGACGCCGAAAGGCGTCTTTTCATAAAGGAGGGTGAAATGAATGAAGAAACTTATCGCTTGCAGGGATTAAGATAAAAGAAGCGTGTTAAGAAACATCGCGCAATATTGTTACAAAAGTCTTAAATCGGGTGATGCGGACGAATCATGGCTTTGCCTGTGCCGCGACATAGTCCAGCGCACAGGCACGCCAGTATTTCCACCTTACACCGGCGTCGTCATAGCTGATCTCCCAGTGGTAGGTTTCCAACGGGGCGATCGCATGGTCGGCGGCGACGGTGTACGGCTGCGACAGGACCAGCTTCTTGTCTTCGTCAAAGAGATCCAGCTGCAATTGCAGTTCGCCGACGCTCGCGCCCGTGTAATTCTGCACGTCGCCCCAGAAATATACCGTGCCGCTGCGGCGCTCGCAGCCGGTATTGGAGAAGAAGAACGGATTCTTATACGCGCCGCAAACGGTGCAGACGTTGCCCTCATACTGGTGGCCCAGCGGTTCTCCCTCTGTCTTGCCGCACACGGAGCAGGTCTTGGGATGCGTGCAGTCCGCGCTCGTCCACTTGTGCTCATTTTCCGCGCAGAAAACAGGCTGCTGCGCTTCGGGCTCCTTATTCCTGTGCTTTGCACGGACGATGAAGAAGATCGACGCAATGATCGCAAGCACCAGGACCGCGGCGACCGCGATGATGACGCCGGTCTTTTTACCGGAGCTACTCTGCTCCGCGTGGCGCTCCTGTGTCTCCAGCTGCTCCAGCGTGCGGAGCGTTTCCAGCATGTCGGGATCGTCCGTCACATTCGCCTGCTGCGGTCCCCACGCCGACTGTGCCTGCTCCGGCGCGGGAGCGGCGTCCGGCGTCGGGACGGCGTCTGGCGCCTGAGATGCATCCGGCGCAGGACCGGCATCCGGCACAGGACTGGCAGCCGGCGCCTCGGCGCCGGGAACAGACGTGGCAGGCGCTTCCTCCACGGGCGGCGGCGCGGCACTCTGCCGGGGAGCCTGCCTCCGGGGAGGCTCGTCCAAAAAGGATTCGCCGCACTGGATGCATCGGTCAACGGAGCGCAACAGATAACGGCCGCATTTCGGACACCGAATGACCCGTTTGGTGTCGTCGAGCGGCTTGGTACAAAACGGACAGACGTCGAACTGAGGCGGGACCTCCTGTTTACAGTACCAACACCAGGTTTGACTGGGACGTGCCATAGCTGCCTCCTGAAACAGTAAAAGCGGGATGGAACAGGTAATAATTTTCTATTCTTATTTATATCAGATTTCCGCCGCAGAATCAATAGGTAAAACCCATAATAGGCAAAGAAAACGGACGGGGGCAAGTGATATGCCCCCGTCCGGGAATGAGAGAGAATTACTGTTCCTTGAACGCCTTCTTGAGCTGGGGCACGATCAGAAGCGCAAGCACGCCGCCGATTGTTGCGGTGACGAGCTGAGGCCAGGAAAACGAGGCGCTCATCACGCTGACCTGCTTTTCGGGCAGTCCCAGCGTCGGGAGCACCAGCTTGACGATGACGAGATAGAGCGTGAGGAACTTGCAGACCGCGGCGCAGGCGACCGCGAGCAGGCTCTGCGGCAGTTTTCCAAAGCGCTTGAAGAGCAGGGAGAGCAGCAGAACGTAGACCACGTTGCCCAGCGCAATGAAGGGGACCAGCAGGATCAGCTTCGGGCCGATGCCGAGCAGGAACGCGAAAAACGGGGAGATCGCCGCGACGATGACGCCGCTCCACAGCCCGCTGAACAGCGCGGCGACGGCAAGAACCAGATTGACGCACGAGCCGGTCACGAGCTGGCCGAGCGAGGCGGTGGCGTATTGCAGCGCGACAAGAAGCGCAATGAGGATCGAGGTACGGGTGATGACTTTGGTGTTCATGATGAATGAAAGCTCCTTCTTGCAAAAGTAGAGGAAGTGTACTATACTGTTCCAAAAAAATCTGTTGCAATTGCAACAAAGGAGAAAAAATGGAGGCTTATTTACCCGTCCTGGAGTCGACTGCGCTTTTCAAGGGGCTGGACAGGGCGGAGATCGCCGCCCTCTGCCATGCCTACGGCTGCCGGACCGCTTTTTTTCAAAAGGGAAGCGTAATCATCCGGCGCGAGGAGCGCGTCGAAAACGCGGGGATCGTACTCTCCGGCAGCGTGCAGGCGGAGCGCAACGGCGCGGACGGCTCGCTGCGCATCGTCGCGCGGCAAGGCGCTCTCGCGCTGTTTGGCGATGTGCTGAGCGTGTCGCAGGCGGGCAGGAGCCCGGTCGACGTCGTTGCGTCGGAGGCGACGGAGGTGCTGTTCATTCCGTTGCATGAGATCATGCGGGACACCGCGCCGGACTATGGAGAGGCGCAGCTGCGCGTGCGGATGAATCTGCTGCATGAGCTGGCAGATAAATACTGGGCGCTGAACCGCAGAGCGGAGCTGCTGAGCGCGCCGACCCTCCGGGCGCGGCTGGCGCGGCGGCTTCTTGAGGAGCGCAGGGCGCAGGGGAGCGACAGCTTTGTCCTGCCCGGTACGCGGGAAGCGCTGGCGGCGGAGCTGTGCGTCAACCGCAGCGCGCTGTCAAGGGAACTGGGGAATATGCGCCGCGACAGGCTGCTGGCGGCGTCCCGCGGGCAGTTTCAGCTGCTGGACGTCCCGACGCTCTGCCGGCTTGCGGAATGGTAAAGAAACGAGGATCGGCACATGTCCGACCCTCGTTTTCGTGCAAATCAGAGCAGGAGAACGCCCTTTTCCTCGCAGATGCGGCGCGTTTCCTCGTCCCACAGACTTACCTGTACCTCGCCGATGTGCGCCGTGCCGATGAGCAGCATGCACAGGCGGCTCTGCCCGATGCCGCCGCCCATGGTCTGCGGCAACCCGCCGGAGAGCAGCAGCTTGTGGAAGGGAAGCTCACGGCGGTCGTCGCAGCCCGCAAGGGTCAGCTGGCGGTCCAGAGCCTCCGGGTCGACGCGGATACCCATGGAGCTGACCTCGAACGCGCGGCCGAGCAGCTCGTTCCAGTAGAGAATGTCCCCGTTGAGCTCCCAGTCGTCATAGTCCGGGGCGCGCCCGTCGTGCTTCGTCCCGGAACGGAGCGTCTTGCCGATCTGCATGAGGAATACGACGCCGTGCTCGCGGCAGACGGCGTCCTCGCGCTCTCTGGGCGTGAGCGCGGGAAAACGGTCCTCCAAATCCTGCGTGGTGGTGAAATAAACCTCGCTCGGAAGGCGGTTATGGATCGAGGGGAAGGCGATGTTCAGCGCGTCGGCGGTCTCGGTGATGGCGTTCACGATGTCGCGCACGGTGCGCTTGAGATATCCCACGTTGCGGTCCTCGGGGTCGATGATCTTCTCCCAGTCCCACTGATCGACATAGATCGAGTGCAGGTTGTCAAGCTCCTCGTCGCGGCGGATGGCGTTCATGTCGGTGAAGAGCCCCTTGCCCGTGTTGAAGGCATAGCGCTTGAGCGCGAGGCGCTTCCACTTCGCGAGGGAGTGCACGACCTGCCCGTTCGTGCCCACGCCGGGAATGTCGAAGGAGACGGGGCGCTCGACACCGTTGAGGTCGTCGTTGAGGCCTGTTGCCTCCTCGACGAACAGCGGCGCGGATACGCGGCGCAGGTTGAGCGCGTTGCTCAGGTTGGTCTGGAAATTACTCTTGATGAATTCGATGGCGCGCTGCATCTCGTAGACCGAAAGCGGCGTACGATAGCCCTCCGGAATGAAAACCCTGCTCATTTGACTCGCTCCTTTAAAGCTGAAAAGTATTTGAGAATTATATAAAATGTCATTCTCGTCGGAGATGGACATTTTGAATATTTATCTATGAAATTATTTGTGCAATTTTACAAAAAGAAAAATATACTTCAAAACATGTCCGATTTTAGCGTTTGAAATCGTTGTACACTTGGACCGATACAAATTATAAGCCGACGGGGAGGGTGAATTCAATAGGGATTTTTGACAGAAACAAGCGGTTTCGCCGCATAAAATCTAAACGTGTCGTGTCTTGCGAAAAACGGGGAAAGCTGTTATAATAACTCTGTTTGCACACTAAAATTTGTTTGCCCATGAAACTTTTTTATATGGCGCACCGTCATATAACAGGCAGAACAAAAATCTGATGAATACTACAATACAACATAAGTGAGGGTAACGGTTATGGCAGAGGTAATCGATCAGGAAAAACAGAGCACGGAAGCGGCGGGCGCACCGTCTGGCTTCAGCGACGCCGCACCGGTCCAGAAGCGGCGCAGGAGAAACAGAAAAAAGATCATCCGGCGCATCATCGCACTGGTTTTGGTCGCGGCGCTTGCAGGCGGCGGCTTCTATGCGTGGAAGCGCTTCGGTGGGCCGAAGGAGACGGAGAAGGAGATTCTGCGCGATACGGTCTCGCGCGGCTCCATCACGAGTATGGTCAACGGCAGCGGGGCTGCGGTTGCGAAGAACAGCGAGAGCGTGACGCTGATCGCCGGCGGAAAGGTGCGCGAGGTTTACGTGACCGAGGGGGACTATGTGACCGCGGGAACGCCGCTTTTTGAGATCGACAGCACCGAGGTGGAAGAGGCGATCGCCACCGCGCGCGAGCGCGTGCGGAATGCGGAGACCGAGCTTGCCGACCGCAGGAATGAGCTTGCCGAGTTTCTGAAAAAGCCCACGGAGGCGGACGCCGTCGCGGAATACAACGGCATTCTGGTCGAGGTTGGGCTTCAGAAGATGAACCTCGGCGACGACGTGGCGGAGAAGGAGGTCCTTGCCAAGCTGGTTGACAACACCCGGATGCGCCTGACGCTCTATTTCAGCTACGCCTACGAGAACGATATCCAGATCGGGCAGCCTGTTTCCGTATCCATTCCCGTCACCATGGCGTCCATTCCGGGCGAGGTCATTGAGATCCACAAGGTCGACCGCGTCACCAAGGAGGGCGGGCGTATGTTCGAGGTCGTGGTCGCGATGGACAATCCCGGCACGCTGACCGAGGAGATGACCGCCACGGCAACGCTGACCACCGATGGTGAGACGATCTATCCCTACGAGCCCGGCAAGCTGGAGTACTACCGCAGCACGGTGATCCGCTCGCCGATGAGCGGCAGTCTGACGAGCTATAACGCGCGCGACTATCAGAAGGTCCAGGCGGGGCAGGGCATCGCCCACATCCAGGCGGATCTGAAATACCGCGAGGAGGAGATCAAGAACTACAACACCCGCATCCAGAGCGCTGAGGAATCGGTGAAGGATGCAAACGAGGCGCTGGAAAAGGCAATGAAGACCACCGAGTCCCTCAGCGGCGTCGCTACGATCGACGGCACGGTGCTCTCCGTCGGCATTCAGCAGGGCGAAGAGGCAAAGGCGGGCACGGTTGCGGTCAGCATCGCCGACACCTCCACGATGATTGTCAACGCGATGCTTGATGAAATGTACATCTCCTATGCCAAGGTCGGTATGATGGTAAATATCAAGCTCTGGGAAAATGAGCTGTACGGTACGATCGAGAGCGTCAGCCTGACGGCAAATGCGGAAAACGGCGTGGCGCGCTTCCCAATGGTCATTTCGGTGGACAACAGCGAGGGCCTGCTGATGTCGGGCGCCTATGTGGACTACTCGTTCACCGCGAGCCAGAGCGAGGACTGCCTGATCGTATCCATCCCCTGCGTCAAATCCGCGCAGACGACGGACGGCGAGACGGTCAAGGTGATCTTCGTCGAAACCGACGTGCCGCCAGAGAACCCGGTGGAGCTGGCGACGGACATGATGCAGATTCCCGAGGGCTTCTGGCCCGTGGTCGTTGAGACGGGTATTTCCGACAGCAACAACATTGAGATTCTCTCCGGCGTCGAGGAGGGAATGTCGGTCTATGCCGGCGTGGTGGAGAACAACAGCGGCATGGGCGGCATGGGGTACTATTTCTGATATCATGCTGATTGAATTAAAAGACGTATACAAGATATACGGCGAAGGGCTCGAAAGCGAGGTCCGCGCGCTCAACGGCGTGAGCCTCGCCATCGACAACGGCGAATTTGTCGCCATCGCGGGACAGTCCGGCTCGGGCAAATCGACGATGATGAACGTGCTCGGCTGTCTCGACATCCCGACCTACGGGGATTACTTTCTGGACGGCAAGGACGTGGCGGAGCTGAGCGACAAGCAGCTCTCGCACATCCGCAACAAGGAGATCGGGTTCATCTTTCAGGGCTATAACCTGATCCCCTCGCTCAACGCCGTGGAGAACGTCGAGCTGCCGCTGGTGTATCAGGGTATCTCGCCGTTTGACCGGCGGGACATGGCGCTCGACGCGCTCGAGCGCGTCGGTCTCGCGGACCGCGCGAAGCACCTGCCCAGCGAGATGTCCGGCGGCCAGCAGCAGCGCGTTGCCATCGCGCGCGCCATCGCGGCGCACCCGCCCATCATAATGGCGGATGAGCCGACGGGCGCGCTGGACTCCCGGACCGGGCATGAGGTCCTTGGCTTTTTGCAGCAGCTCAACCGCGAGGGCAGTACGATCCTGCTCATTACGCACGACAACGGCATCGCCGCCACGGCGCGGCGCATCGTGCGGCTTTCGGACGGCAAAATCGTTGAGGATCACGCGCAGGAGGTGGACTGGGTATGAAATTCGGCCAGGCGGTCAAAATGGCGATCAAGTCCATCATGTCCAAAAAGGGCCGCTCCTTCCTCACAATGCTCGGCATCATCATCGGCATCGCCTCGGTCATGACCATTGTTGCGACCGTCGACGGCTATAACCGGAAGATGATGGAAGCGTTTGAGGCGCAGGGAACCAATAAGATCACGGTTTCGGTCTACCTCTACAACGGGGAAAACGCCTTTGAAAAAATCTACAATTACTGCCAGGGACTCGGCGACATCATCGTCGGCGTGACGCCCAGCGCGGAGATCAGCAACACGGTGAGCTACGGCGCAAAGTCCTCGGATCGGATGGACTGGGACAAACGCCCGCGGGTGCTGCTCGGAAGCGATCAGTACTCCCTGTGCAGCAGCTTCACCGTCGAGCGCGGGCGTGATATCAGCAAGATCGACGTGGAGGATTATCATCAGGTCTGTGTTCTCGGCGCGCGCGCGGCTTCCACGTTGTTTGACTACGCCGACCCGCTCTACCAGAAGATCATGATCGGCGGCGTGCCGTTCACGGTCGTCGGCGTCTACGCGGAGAAGGATAAGGACAGCACCTACTCCATGGACAGTGTGATCGTGATCCCCTATACGGCAAACCGCTTTTTGCCCAATGCATATGACAACATGAGCGAGTGCGTCGTCAAGGTCAAGGACTCGCAGTCCGTCAGCAAGGCGATCCAGATCCTGGAGGCATACGTTGACTCGCTGACGATGGGCAACTCCATTGGCTGGGGCTACGCCTACAGCGAGTCGCAGTGGCAGCAGGAGAGCAACAGCACTCTGACGATGATCTCCGTGGTGCTGGGCGGCATCGCGGGTATCTCCCTGCTGGTCGGCGGTATCGGCATCATGAATATCATGCTCGTCACCGTCACGGAGCGCACGCGGGAGATCGGTATCCGTCGCGCCATCGGGGCGGAGCGCTCGTCCATCGTGGCGCAGTTCCTCGTCGAGGCGGCAATGATCTGCGGCATCGGCGGCATCATCGGCATCGCCATCGGGTATCTTGGCACAAACGTGGCGGGCAAGCTGCTGTTCGACGGCATGTCGCTGCTCCCGTCGCCGACGATCACGCTGGGCGCGTTCGCGTTCTCCGTGTCGCTCGGCATCATCTTCGGTATGTATCCGGCCATCAAGGCGTCCGGCCTGCAGCCGGTCGTGGCGCTTCGCGCCGAATAAGGAGGTATCTATGAAAAAGAGAATTCTATCCGCAGCGCTTGCATTGGCGCTCGCCCTGTCGCTGCTTCCGCTGCACGCGTTTGCCGCGGATACGTCCGGCGGCTTCGCGGACATATCGGACAAGGAGACCGCACAGAACGTGGAGGTGCTCCGCCTTTTGGGCGTGATCGGCGGCGATGAGAACGGCAGGTTCCGTCCCAACGACCACCTGACGCGCGCAGAGTTCTGCAAGATGTCGATCGTGCTGCAGGGGCGCGAGGAGCAGGTCGCGCGCTATCGTAGCCGCACGCTGTTCCCGGATGTGCGCGCCTCGCACTGGGCGGCAGGCTATATCAACCTTGCCTCGACGGCGGCAGGGGAGAGCCAGCCGGGCCTGATGCATGGCTTCCCGGACGGGACCTTCCAGCCGGAAAAGGACATCAGCTACGGGGAAGCGGTCACGGTGCTCATGCGCGTGCTGGGTTACACCGACGCGGACACCAACGGCGTCTGGCCACAGGGATACATTGACCTCGGCGCCTCCGCGGGCCTGACGGCTGGGCTTTCGGTCCCCGGCGGCGACGCGATCACGCGCGCGCAGGCGGCAAAGCTCTTTGTCGGCGCGCTGCGCGCGGAGAAGGCGGGCGGCGGCACGCTCATGACGCTCGGCGAGGAGCTGACGCTTCTGTCGATCGACATGGTCAAGGGCGTGATGCGCACGACGGACGGAAAGACCGCGCCGAAGGAGACGCCGATGGCGGTACCGATGGCAAGCACGGTGTTCAACGGACTCAAGGGCCGCATTATCTTTAACGCGGACGAGAAGGCGGTTTCCTTCCTGCCGTCGCCAGCCGTCACTGCCGGAGCCGGGACTGCCTTTACCGGGCTCATCGAGGGGGAATCGGCGCTGATCGTCACAGAAAACGGCTCGTCGCTCGGCTTCGATGATTTGACGGGCCATGCGAAGAACTATACGATCTGGCGCAATGGCGTGCAGATCAAAACGCGCGACCTCAAGAAGTATGATGTGGCGACCTATTCCGTGCAGAATAACGCGGTGTATGTCTGCGATACGCGCGTGACCGTTCACTATGAAGGCGCGATGCCGAATCCGCGCGAGCCGCTTTCCATCACGGTGCTCGGCGGCACGGTGTTCAGCGTGATCCCCTCCGCACAGCAGGGGATGACTGCCTACCACCCCGGGCAGCAAATGACGCTCCTGCTGTCCGCTGACGGACGCATTGCGGGCGTGATGGAGGCGAACAGCGTCAACGCCACGTCCAATGCCCTCGGTTATGTGGACGGAAGCGGAAAGGTGACCATGTTCTGCGGCACGCAGATGCTGGAGCTGAACTATACGGACGCCGATAAGGCGGGGCGTGTGGTGACCATTGCGCAAAACAAGCCGAATGAAGTCATCCTGGGGACGAGGAGCAGCAGCGTTTCCGGCGCGCTGGTGGTCTCTGAGGGCGTAGTCGGCACCGATAAGCTTGCGAAAAACGCCATGGTGCTCAACGACGGTGTACTCACCAGCGTCTCCGAGCTGGACAAGGACCGCATTGAGGCGCGGCAGATCGTCTTTACACGCCGCAACAGCGCAGGGGAGATCGACCTGATCGTTCTCGGAAACCGGAGTACGGAGTTGATCGGCCGCGTGAACAGATGGTTCGAGGTCGACTATGTGGACGAAAACGGAAACAAGCAGTATAAGGAATATATGTCCCTGACCAATCCCAGCGGGGAGACCGATCCCAGCCGCTTCCTCTATACCGCGGACATCGGCGACTTTGCCGTGACGCTGATCAACAGCGAAAAGAACTTCTATGATTTTGTCCGTCTGGAAAAACTGAAGGCGGTCGATGCAAAGTCGTGGATCGGCACAAGCGTTGTGAACTACGGCGGAAAGAGCTATGTAGTCTCGGAGGATATCATGTGCTATAACCGCGATACCGGCGCATGGTTCAAATCTCTGGAGGATGCGATGGAGTACGGTGGTACGATCAATCTCTATGCGCTGGACGGCGTTGTCCGCGCACTGGACGCCGGCGCGTAAGAAGATTCGAAATTTTCTGCTATACTTGTTGCTTTTTTTCAAACCATCAAGTATAATACTTCGCAAAGGAGGGCGTTACTATGGATATGGACCCTATTTTCGCGGAGGCTATGCTGGACGAGGTGCAGGCGCTGCTTGAGGAGATGCTGGATATGGCGTCCCGCGCGGTGGAGGATGACTGCACGGATGAAGAGCGCGATGAAATGCAGGGGCGGCTGATCCTTCTGCGTGAACGGATCGACGAGACGGTCGACGCCTACGAAAAGCTGGGCGGGTACCGTGATGCGCTCTATGCAGCATGGAAGGCGTCCGACGAGATCCTGAAAAAGTTCAAAAGCTGAGACGATTTGACAAAAATCTCCCTCTTCGAAAGAAGAGGGAGATTTTTTCCATGGGAGAGACTATTTGATCTCGTAGGGCATATCCAGCGGGTTCTTGCGCTCCATTTTGTCGTAGTGCTTGACAAGGAACGGTTCGACCACATAGAACAGCAGCTTGCCGTCGAGGTCGAAGAAGAACACGGCGAAGAGGACCGCGTAGATCGCGGCAAATATGCCCAAGAGCTTGCCGAGGACCTTAAACAGCAGGCAGCCGCGCTTCTTTCCCTGGTTCTTTGCGCTGTGTTTGCGGAAGAAAAATCCCAGCAGCTTGACCGGAAGGCCGGCTTTCCTTGCTTTTCCGGATGCAATCTTTCTCATTGACGTTTCCTCCTTACCAGCTCATGTCGTCGTCGAACTCAAGCAGCGACGGGTCCAGCGGTTCCTCGTGCATGACGGTGGTCATATAGTCGTTGATGATGCGGCGTATCTCGCCGCGGGAGACGGTGCGCTTGTCGGGCAGCGCATGCGGCATCCAAATGGCGTGGATATTGCGCTTGCGGAACTCATCCTCAAAGAGACCTACGACGCCCTGCATGCCCTTGCATTGCAGCTGGTCGTACATCATGACCATGTCGCAGTTGAAGCGCTCCATGTAGTCCCACAGCTCGAAGATGTGGTGCAGTCCGCCCACCGCCATGCGGCGCATCGGCGCCCACTCGTGGTAGCGCGCCATGTCCATCACGCAGTCGTCCAGGTTGTCCGTGCGGATGGTCATGTCGAACATCAACGAGTCCATGTTGATGATCGTGTTGAGGCCCCAGCAGTTGTACGCCCAGGTGCACCAGTGGGAATAGTACAGCGGCGCACAGGACCACGCGATCACGCGGTGGCGCGTCTTGGGGAAGGTGTCGATCTTCTTCTCGACGCAGCGCGCGAGGATCTTGCTGACCTTCTTGTCGGTGTCGTGCCAGATGTAATGGTCGCCGTACTGCGTCTGATAGATGCGGTAGAGCGCCTGCGCCACGCCGTTGATGGGATAGTAGCTCGTCTTGCCCGCGACGTCCCATTTCTCCCACTCAAAGCGTTGCAGCTCGTTCTGCGCCTCGAGCTTTTTCTTCAGCAGCTCGAAGTTGAACGGCACGCCGGTCTGCTCCTCAATGAACTTCCACAGCTCGCGGATCTCGTTCGCGCAGTGCTCCTGCACCAGCGGATCGTCAAACTGCATCGGCTGGGGCAGGGCGAAGAGCGGAATGTTCAGGAACCAGTCCTGGATCGCCGTGGACGCCACGGAGCCGTCGCACGCCTCGTTGGTCGTGACGACGAAGGGGGCGTAGTCAGGCATATCGTCCAGCACGAACAAGCCCGCCTCCGCCTGGCACATCGGGCAGGGGTCGCCCGGCAGGCCGATGGACTGCACCGCGTCGATGTAGTGGAGCACCGTGTGGTTATTGACGTGGCAGGTGACGAAGTAGGGGATCATCTCCATCGGGATGTTGGTGAACTGGTCCGACCACGGGTAGAACACGCCGCCCCAAACGGTTTCCTTGTGCGCGATGGTGTGACGCCACGCGTCGTTGTGCTCGCCGCCGTGGAGATTCGCGTCGGACTGGAACATCTTCATGAACTGGTTGATCGTGACGCAGACCATCGCGCGGTAGTGCCACGCGCTCGCGCGCAGGGCTTCGCCGCGCATGCCCTCAAGCCCGCGGTCAAACCAGTGCAGCACAGGCAGATACGTCTGCCCCAGCCAGCGATAGCGCCACAGGCCCTTGGCGAACAGCACCGGCCCGCCGAATTTCATGATGTCGGCGACCATGTTGCCATAGTTGTAGAGCCAGATCATGTTGAAGTAGTAGAACGTGTCCTTCACGCCGCGCCACTCACGATGCTTGTAGAGGCCGGTCTTGTCCACGTAGAGCTTACCGAGCTGACGCTCCTCGTGCGGCTTGCCGTACCAGAAGTCGTGCGCGGCCTTCTTGAGCTCGTCAACGTTTTTCGGGAGCTTGACGTCCCGGGGGCTGGGGAACAGCTGAGCGGCTTCCTTCAGCTTGCCGCCGATTTCGGAAAGGAGCTTCATCTCACTTCGCCTCCTGTAGTTTCTTGATCTCCACGCTCTCCACAAACGCCTGGAAGCGTGTGCGCAGCTGGCCGGTGGAGGCATTGACGTATTCCTTCTCGATGGAGCAGGTGGGGATATCGTAGTCGCGCGGCAGGATCAGCGCGTCCATCGTGCGCTCATAGCTCCAGTACTCGCAGAACTTGTTCGACGCGACGATCAGACCGTCCGCGTTGTATTCCTTCACAATGTCCGCGAGGTACTTCTTGCGTCCGCGCATTTCGCCCTGCGGCATGAAGCGCGGGCAATAGCTGGTTTCCAGATAATGGCGCGCGATTGCATCCAGCGGCGCCTGCCCGGGAGCGATGACGATCTCCTCACGTCCGGGCAGCGAACCGTAGCAGTGGCGGTCCGCAACGACCATCGCGCCGCAGCTTTCAATGAGCCTGGTGAAGTCGGGGTCGTCGTTTTCGGCGCCTGCGAGCACGACGCGGCAACGGTAGGGGAATTTCGGCTCCGGCTCGCGCGTTTTCAGCTCCTCCGCCGTCTCGCGCAGATAGGGCAGGATCAGGTATTTCGGGCAGGTCAGCGTCACGAGCTGGATGACCTGGAATTCATATCCCGTGATCGGGGGATTCGGAAGCTTGCGGTAGTTTCCAATCTCCGTGATGAGGCGGCAGACCTCGTTGTGCTCCTCAACGGCTTTCAGCAGTGCTTCGTCGGAGACGTCGATGCCAAACTTTTCATGCAGCTTGTCCAGCACATGCGCCTGTAACTGCTTGCGGAAGTGGACCATGCTGTTTTCGTTCTTCTTGAACGGCACGTCCGAGAATTCCACAAAGAAATCCGGGTTTTTGATGACGTCCATCTCCGCCAGATGCTCTTGGAAGCGGCAGGTCACTGTGCAGGTCTCCGTGGCGAGCTGCGCGTCGAGAAAGTTGAAGCCGCCCTCCAGCGCGCGCTCAAAGAGGGCGCGTCCATAGTGGCAGGTGCGGTTTGACATGTAATAGGTCGCCATGTCCGGCGACCCGCTCCGCGGCGCGCGCAGTCGAACGGAGAAGCAGCCGGGCAGATCCAGCAGTACCTCTGGCATGAAGTAGCAGGTGTAACCCAGCGCCTTCTTTCCCTCCTCGCGTGCCTGCTTGACAAGCTCGTTATTTGCCTCCTGCAGCAGGTTTTCGAAGTAGATCAAGTGCTTGAGATCTCTCATAGGACTTTCCCCCTATATAAAATAGCAATAATATCATAGCAGATTCCACCGGGTAAGTCAATCAATTCCGCTGAGAGGTGGGACGCATTTTTACGCGTTTTTAGCAAAAACATACAAAAATGCCCGGCGGCACGATTTGTACAGCCGGGCACGGAAAAAGCCGGGAAATCAGTTGTCGATAAACCGAATGCCGTTGAGCCTCTCGGAGGTCGCGGACTCGGTCAACGCGTTGACCGAGTCGGTGGCGAGCTTGCTTGCCGCGAGCGTCTTCCAGTAGGGCGTGTCGCTGCGACCGGAGAAGTACATGACGTGATAGCCATAGTCGGTCTGGACAATGCCGACGTCGCCAACCTGACGGGAGGCGTCGAAGCACCAGTCCTCAAACGGCTTGACCATCTGGCCGACATAAACGTTCTCGTACAGGCCGCCGTTGGAGGAGCTGCCGGTATCGGTGGAGTTTTCCTCCGCAAGCGCGGCGAAGGATGCCTCGGACTTGTCGCCGGCGTTGAACTGTTCGAGCAGCTCGTTCGCCTTCGCCTCGTCCTCAACAAGAATATGACGCACGTTCACAGGGAAGAAATCGGCGCGCTCCTTGCCGTGGAAGACGACCAGCTGCGCGCCGGCGCCATAGTAGTCGAGCACGGTGACGTCACCCTCCTGACGGGCGGCGTCAAAGAGCCACGTGGAGAGGTCGGAGCTATCCTTGTAAGTTTTGTAGTCGCTGTAGCTGGCTCCCAACTCGTCGGCAACTGCCTGCGCGCTTTCGCCGTTTTTGACGCGGACGCTTGCCTGAGCCGCGGCCTCCTGCGAGGCGCCGAGCGCGGCGGCGGCAGCAACGTCGGAGTCGGTATCGCTCGTTCCCGATTCGGTGCTGGATTCGGCGGAGGCATCGCTGCTCATGTAATCGGCGGCGAGGAACGCGACGGACTCAAAATGGACCGTGCAGAAGGAATCCGGATCGGCGTCATACGCGGCGGTCAGGTCCGCGTCGCTGAAATTGTCGGCGCCGCTGATGGATTCGACATACGCGTCGGCGAGCGCGGTCATGCGCAGATTGCGCTCAAGGACCTTCGTCGTCATGAGCGGGCCGTAGATCGCCTTGAGATACTGCGAGGTGGTGTAGCCATAGCTGGTTGCAGCGTCACTCAGACTGGAAAGAGCCTCGTTAAGCTGCTCGCTGATCTTGTCGTCGGCGGTAAAGCCCGCGCTCTTTGCGGCCTGCGCCGCGGCGGCGGCGTTGGTGAGGGCCTGCACAGCCTTGTTGGAGACATAGTCGAACCAAGTACCGGCGCCAGCGGTATGATCCTGCAGGCGAAGAGACTTGGAGGTGTCGACCTCGCTGCCGGCGCTGCTGTTGAGCAGGTTTGCACGCGCATTATAGTAATAATAGGCAAAGTCCGCAGCGGTAAAGGTTTCACCATTTACACGGACGGCAGCCGCGCCGCGTTGGATCGTGCCGCTGTTCCAAAGCGCCATCGCTGCGACGCCAAAGACGAACAGGACGGCGCAGATCGTAAAGATAACGGTGGTGCGCCGGACCTCTGCGCATTCCTTGCGTTCTTTTTCTTCCTTGGGGCTTACGTAGTCGGTGCCGCGCTCCTGGCGGACCTTCTTTTCTCTGGATGCACTCATGGGTTGTTGAACTTCCTCTCATTGATGTGAATTGTGATATTTGCAAATGCGCCTTTCGACACAGAATTGCCAAATGAGGAGCGATTTATTTCGTTCCGAAGATACGGTCGCCGGCGTCGCCGAGGCCGGG
>SVKP01000013.1 GCA_015068395.1 Oscillospiraceae bacterium | reverse complement strand
ATGGGCAAGATCGTCGCCGCGCCGACGGCGGGGAGCTGCGGCATCCTGCCGGGCTGCCTCGTCTCGCTCTACGAGGACCGCGAATTCCCGCGCGAGCTGGTGGTGCAGAGCATGTTCACCGCGGGCGCGTTCGGCATGGTGATCGCCAACAAGGCGAGCATCGCGGGCGCGCAGGGCGGCTGCCAGGCGGAGTGCGGCAGCGCCGCGGGCATGGCGGCGGCGGCGCTCGCCGAGGTCATGGGCGGTACGCCGCAGCAGTGCGCCGACGCCTGCGCGATCGCTCTCGTCAACCAGATGGGTCTCGTGTGCGACCCGGTGGCGGGGCTGGTGGAGATCCCGTGCATCAAACGCAACGTGGCGGGCATCATGACGGCGTTTTCCAGCGCGGACATGGCGCTGGCGGGCGTCCGGCCGTACATCCCTGTCGACGAGTGTATCGCGGCGATGCGCGAGGTGGGGGACGCCCTGCCCGCCGCGCTCAAGGAGACCGCCATCGGCGGTCTTGCCGGGACGGAGACCGGGCAGGCGCTTCGAAAAAAGGCTTTTGGCGAAGAATGACGCAGGAATTCCGGCGGGGACATGCTCCCGCCGGAATTATTTTGATTCAGGATAACCATATATATGGTATAGTGCCCTTAATATTTTGAATATTTTGTCGATATTATAGAAAAGAATATGGAAACGGTGGGAAAGGCTTGAAAATCCGGAATGCCTGTGTTAGCATACAAATAAGTATATAAACATGGGTTCATGTGTCCTTTTGATGGGATGGAGACTGTAAAAAATGGGGGGGCTCTCCCGGACGCGGGAGAAGGAATGGAGGAACTGCTATGGAAAAGAAACGGCTGAAAAGGGTTGGCAACAGCGGCTTTACGATGGTGGAGCTGCTGATTGTCATTGCCATCATCGCCGCGCTGGCTGCCGTAGGCATTTTCAGCGCGGGGCTGATGCGCGACCGCACGAAGCAGGCACAGCTGGACCGCCTCGCTGAGAACCTGTACAGCGCGGCGCAGAACCAGCTGACCCTGCGCGCGGAGCGGTATGGTGCGGATGACGAGGAGCTGCTTACAAAAGCGGTACAGATCGGAGACACTAGTCTGTACTACACCAGCGGCGCCTACTGCTTGCTGGCAAAGGATGCGGCGGAGTGTGTTCTCCCGAGCAACAGCATCAGCGCCGACCTGAGCGCAAGCGGCTGGCTTGTGGAGTTTAACCCGGAGAGCCATTCCGTTGACGCTGTTTACGTCGTGCAGACCGATAAAAAATCGGATCTTTCCGATGCGGTGTCGGTGTTTGAATCGGCTTACGGCGACGGTACGGAAGTTGCCACGGCGCTTACCGAGAGCGCGGAGAGCCGCAGATTGGCCTACAAGAGCACCGTCGGCTATTACAAGGGCAGCTCGGCTGCCGCAGTGGTCAGCAAGGCGACGGGCGATCTGGGCTGCAAGGTCGAGATCGAGAACCGCGAGGAGCTGATCGCGAAGATCAGCGTCCAGCTGCCCACTGACGAATCCCTGAGAGGCACGACGCTCAACCTCAGGCTCAATGTGACGGTGACCGGAGAGCAGAGCGGCAGGAGCCATGAGCTCGACCCCATTGACCTTGCCGCGGTCACGGTAAATGACCTGCTTGCGGGACAGTTCCTTGACCCCACATCCATCGTTCTGGACAGCCTGAAAAAGGATGACAAGGGACGGAGTCAGGACTTTATCGCGCAGTTCTGCAGCGACCCCGATGCGAACAAGAACCTCATGCCCGGTGAGAATATCACGGTCACGGCAGAGGTCGAGTGCACCAATGCTTCTCTCAAAGACACGGTGCAGCCCGCCGTCGGCGCGGCGTCGACGAACAGCATGTTCGCCGACGGCTCGAAGCCCCTTGACACCGAGGACAAGGCTGTCGTGCTGATCGAGTACGGCCGCCACCTGCAAAACCTCAACTATACGAAGAGCACGGACGGCGGCGTCAACGCGCAGCTGAAGGCTTCGCTGGACTTTGCCAGCACGGAGGGCGATAACAAGGGCTGGAAGGCGGTCTATCCCTCCCTGAGCTTTGTGCCCATCAGCAACGACAAGCTTATCTCCTTCACAGGCGCGGATAAGGGAGCGGGCACGATCAATTACTATTCGATCAGCAATCTTACCATAAACGGCCAGGGCCTGTTCAAGAGCTTCAAGGGCTCGTCCCTGAACTCTGTGAAGCTGGTCAACGCCGAGATCATCGGCGGGGATGCGCCGACGGGCGCCCTCGTGGGTGAGGCTGTGCCGAGCGACAAGCTTGACCTCAAGGTCTGCTCGCTTGAAAAATGCACGGTGGTTGGCAACGGCACGGTCGGCGGTATGGTCGGCACGGTCACGGGCAAGCTCGCCCTGAGCGGCTGCACGTTTATGCCGGGCGGCGAAACCGACAAGGAGCTCTATGCGGTGACGGGCGGCGGCGCCGCGGGCGGCCTCGCCGGTACCGTGTCGGATGAGCTTACCGTGAAGGGCTGCGTGATGCATCAGGCGATGGTAACCGGCGGCGGCGCCGCGGGCGGCGTGGTCGGCATTGCTGACAAGGCTGCAAGCTTTACGGACTGCGAGTCGGTTGACGTTGTTGTTCTGGGCAAGACCGCCGCGGGCGGCCTGCTCGGCTCGGACAGCTCGACCGCCGACAAGGTGAGCGTTGCCTCCTGCGCATTCTATATGGATATCCTCGGCGCGAACAGCACCACGTCCACCACGGCGGACAAGGTCGACTGGATGAAGGCGGACAACAGCGCCAGCGCCGCGGGCGGCCTGATTGGAAAGACCAACTGCGCGGTCGAGATCAACAAGAGCTTTGCCGCGACGGTCGTTGAGGCGAAGTCCTGGGCGGGCGGTCTCGTCGGCAGAGTCCAGAGCAAGGCGCTCAAGGTTACCGAGAGCTATGCCGACTGCTACATCAGCGCGTCCACCAAGATCGGCGGTCTCGCGGGCGAGTGCGGCGCCGGCAGCAGCTTTGAAAAGTGCTATTCCGCAGGCTTCGTGCTCAACGAGGGCATTACGTCCTCCACGCGGGCGGCGGGCTTCGTTCCGTCTGCCGCGAACGTCAAGAACAGCTACACGATTTTCTGCTACGACGACCCGATCAAGGAACCCTTTGACACGTACGTCGACGCGCACGGCAATACGATCAAGGCACCGACGCTTATCGCCGCGCTCAAGGAGGAGAACAAGTTCGCGTTCACGACCGGCGGCACGCCCACCAACGCATACTATGTCTATGGCAAGGGCGCCAAGACGGTCAACTCCGCGCAGGAGCACCAGATCACGGGCACCGAGCTCAAGGACACGACCATCCCCGGATTTACCAAGGGCCAGTCCGAGGCGAACAAGTACAAGCTGACGAAGGTCACGATGGGCGCGTTCTATGTCTATCCCACGAACGGGCTGGATCACTATAACGACTTCTATGCCGATGATGACAGCGGCAAGGACATTGCGGTCTACACCGTCGCCATGCTCGGCCAGGATACCGTCTCGCTGGAATTCAACAACAAGCCGGAGAGCGCGAAGCTTTCCAGCAAGAGGATCGACGTTCCCTACGACGTCTATTCCTTCAACCACAAGCAGCAGGGCCGCGTCTTCGTCGGCTGGCTCTACGTCGGCGGCAAGATGAATGAAACGAACGCGCTTACCAAGCTTGGCGTTTCGGAAAGCGGGCTCGTCGAGCTCTGCAAGCAGATCGACGCGCTTACCATCGACAAGACCAACGCGCTGTTCAGCTACAGCGACGCGAGCGGCAAGCTGAACGCCGCGTTCTCCGACGCCGTGTACGTGCTGAATTACGACACGGTGCTGTCCGACGGGAAGATCAACAGAATGTCGATCAAGGCGGATTCGATCGAGGAGAGCCTGAAGGACGCGGACGACCCGGTCATCTACGCGCTCTACCGCGAGGTGATGAACAGCGTCAAGGTGGAGTACCGGTCCTTTGACGATGATGTGTTCGTGACCAAGAGCGGCAGCAATGTGACGATCGACACCACCGTGACGACCGCCAAGTACCGCGAGGCGGGCTTCACCGTGATGGAGGAGGATTACCGCTTCAACCCGCTGCTGGAGGAGAACACGTTCAACGTCCAGGGAATCCCCACGGATTTGAAGGACAGCGGCTACAGCGTCGTCGACAGCGACTACCTCCAGTCGAAGTATCCCACGATCACCGGCCATACCGGCTTTGTTACCGCCGCCGGATTCGCGAAGGACGGCACGATCATAACGGACAACGGCTCGGGCGGCAGCATCTACACCAAGGAAGATGGCAAGGGCAAGCTGACCTACAAGATCAACAAGGACATCACCTATGTCGTCCTCTGCGACGGTGAGCTGATCACGGTCCCGGTGAAGTTCGAGTTCAGGGACGCCGTCACCGATACCACCAACAACACGGAGACCTCTCCGATGGCGTTGAGCGCGCTGGAGGACTATGTTACGCAGCATGTGTCTTATCAGGAGGGCGCAACGCTCACTCTGTATGTCAACATGAAGCTTCAGATTAACGAGGTCCTCTGGAAGGGGCTGCCCGAGTTTGAGGGCATGAACCTGCTGGATGAGGAGATCGAGAACGCGTACATTGACAAGGCGAATTACAACAGTGAGACGCTTACATATGATAAGGATAAGTACCCGGTCGTTCCCTATGAGTGGATCACGTACACGCTTGCCTTCGACCTCGAGCAGGGCGTCCATTGCACCTATCTCGACAGCGAAATGACAAAGGTCGCCTCGTCCGCGGCGATCCCCTCGAAGAGCATGCACATCCGCGAGTCGATCAGCGACGTGATGCCCGTCAGCGAGGCCGCCAAAAAAACCGAAAACGCGCTTGACCGCGGCTATGTCTTCCGCCCGGACTATTACATCGACAAGTGGGAGTTCTACGACCTCGAATCGTATGACCCGGAGAATCCGGAAACGCTGAAAAAGACCATTACGATCTATACCAGCACAGATACCGCGCCTGACGGGAAGACCCTGAACGACGTGCTCGGCACGCTGAAGGAAGAATACAACATGTCGACCCACGGCATCATGGCGCGCGCGCACTGGACCAGGGACACAAAGGCGGCTGTCCGTGTTGAGATCTACATTCAGGACGTGACGAACGCCCACAGCCTTGCGGACGCGAACAAGACCTATCTGTTCTACAAGTCCTTCCAGACTGAGAACAAGGTGAACGTCAGCGATTATGCGAAGCTCGACTATATAGAGCTTTCCAGAACGGTCTTCAGCGGCATGTCTGCGGATGGCAAGAAGACTCTTCGCGACGGGCTCGACATGGAAAGCGACCGCGAGTATTTGCTCAGCCCCATACAGGACGAAAAGACGATAAAAGAGACAACATCAACTACCACACCGGCATATTATTCGTTCGACTATGTCGGTACAGGCTGGAGTATTTTCGGTGGTACCTATTATAAAGGTGATTATAGTGAGTATGACACGCAACAGCCAAACAGCATAGAATATAATGGCAAGTACTATGTATATGTTGGCACAAGGAAAGGTCTTTATGAGCGCAACTATCATCCAGAGGAGACGAATTATACAACAAATGAAGTACCGAATGTAGACGGCACGATCAAGAACAAGCAGTTCCTGTTCAACTACTACTGGTCCAACAATCAGACGGCTTATACGACGGGAAGCAACAAGACTGTATCCTATAAGACGGACGACACCGGCACCGCGGTGTTCAAGATCTACTACGACCGGCAGGTGGATACGTTTACCTTCAAGCTCGGCAAAACCGCCGAAGTCTATACGCGCGCGAAAAAGCAGCATTATCCTGACGCCAGCCTGAACAATTACAGCCTGTATGAGGTCAAATGGGACAATGACCGCGGCTGTTATACTTTCTATCACAATTATCACGACCGCGACCTGTGGATCGTGAACGACCAGTGGATCGACGCCTATGCCAACCGCTCGCGCAGATATGACTCCGATGGCGGCGACGATACCTTAGCCACATCGAAGCTAAGCGCTATCATCACGATTGACGGCAGGGATTACGTCTACGGCAGAATCCTTGATTATAACCGCGTATATTATAAGGACTTTTACCACGCCGATTATTGGGACTGGGAATTTTACGGCGTTATCGTTCCCTATTATGACGCGGCGGATGTGACGGCTGCGGTCGGTTACAGCTGGATGAACACCAGAAACTATAAGGGCCTGTACAAGAAGGAGGGCGGCAACAACAAAAATATCACTATCATGGGCCTCTACGAGCAGCCGTTGAAGGTCGCCGACCCGGGGTTTGAGTGGCCGGAAAATGGTCGGAAGTTTTGGACGGTGAAAACCGCGGACAATACTCTGGTTAACAGCTCTATGCCGTTTGTGGACAGCTTCTATTATTCTTACTGGATAAGAAATAAGAATACTTATTCTTCAACCGAATTGGTTTTTACACCCAACAACGGTAGCTTTGATAGTGATTATTGGATCAGATTCTATGTGGAGAAGCTGGATGCCAGAAATGCAGGCGAGACACCGGTTGAGTCGCACTTCAACTCCGGAGAGGATTATAGCTTCATTCAGTATGATGAGCGTACATACGGTTATTATATTTATACACTAAATAACAAGTTTGATGGATTTAGTGTATACGCATACAATACTGATTTTAATAATAATGGCTTTACCACCCGGGATGTGAGAACCGGTAAACAAGTAAATTACTACAAGCATCTCAGCATTTACTTCGCCCGCAACACGTATCAGGTGATTTACAACAATGTGAACCAGAATACGTGCAAACCGAAAGACTACCTCTACGAGCAGAATGTCACCTATCTGCCGGATATCCGCGAAGATAATGAGGATGATTACCGTCCCACAGGCTCCGCGGCGGTCACCAGGGAGCACCACTTCGCCGGCTGGTACACCGCGTCCGGCGGGCCCGGCGGAGGCGGCAGAGAGGTTGTGCTGAAGGATCTGGACGGCGTCCAGACGGTCTGCTACGCGGATGATAACTCGCCCGTGCAGGTGCCCGCCGGTAACCTGACGCTGTTCGCCTACTGGACGATCGACGACGTGAAGCTCAACGTCTACAGCCGTATCCCTGAGACCACAAGCGAAGCTCCGCTTCTGGTGAGCGGCGAGACCGACTATCCCACCCTGCCCGATGCGAAGATGTATAAGCAGATCCCCGCAAACACCTTTAACACCATCTATACACGCTGGAAGACCGCCGCGCAGAGCGGAAAGCTGGCGGGTACCTTCAACAATGCGATGGATACCTACTCCGTGGTCCACAACGAGGGCGGGAAGACGTATACCAACGTCTATACCTTCGACGGCTGGTACACCACCGCCGTCGGCACGCCGAGCTACGACGCCAACGCGCCGCGCCTGCGCACCCGCTTCTATGAGTCTGAGTACGTCTCCACGCCGCTGGAGCTCCAGCTCGTGGGCCAGTGGACGCAGACCAGCGGTATGGGCTGGTACAACGTCAAATGCGTGCTGTACAACGATGCCAACGAGATAGAGAGTACGTTCGTGCTGTCGAAGCTCAGAATGGCTGAGGTCGGCAAGCCGCTGACCGTCTCCCCGCCGACCAAGGACGATGACGAGAGGCTGAACGGCTACTATCCGCTCAACTCGGTCGCCAGTCTGGACGGCAACTTCGTGCCGGGCGTGAACGACACGCTGGAATTCCGCTTCAAGAGGTCGGAGCCGTGGTCCTACAAGATCTATGGCGTGACTACGCTGAATGCTCAGAATGGCACATCGACGATTGCCATCACGTTCTACGAGAAGGAGAAGGAGGCGTTCAAGGACAACGACTACGCCTACATTGATGTTCTCGACGGCTACATGCTCTATCCCGCCGACCAGAAGGTCAAGGACGTCATGAAGAGCGACCCCAAGGACGTTACCTACTCCTACAAGCTGAAGGACGGCGCCATCAGCCTCGTCGACGGCGGCGTCACCTGGAGCCGGGCGACCGATGCGGCAAAAGCCAAGAGCCCGCTGGTGTACAATACCTACTCCGGCAAGCTCGAGAACTTGACGCCGGGCGACGAGAACAGGCGGGTCGTGGAGCGGTTCAGCGTGGACAACGGCGGAACCTGGTTCACGGGGTATGAAAATCTGCTGACCGTCAATGGCACCGGAAAGCTTGCCGCAAAGGGCTACACTGTGAAGATCAGCCTTGAGGTTTATGAGGGCAATACGAGTGTGCTGACGTTCTTCACAGGCTCGACACATCTGGAAGTCACAGAGTAAGTCTCGGCTTTATCCCCCCTCCCGCGAGGGAGGGGGGAGAGGGAGGAAGAAGAGTGGAGAAAATCAGAAGAAAACTGAACAGCAGCAGCGGCATAACGGTGGTTTTCGCCCTCGTGGGCTTTCTGCTGGCAACGATGGTGAGCTTTGCCATCATTACTGCCGCGCTCAACAACGTCAGCCGCCTGAGGGGGCAGCGCGAGGAGCAGGTGCACTATCTTGCCGTCACCTCCGCCGCGACGCTCCTGCGCGAGTCGCTGGAGGACCAAACCGTCACCATTGTGCAGCACCGTGACAAGGAAAACACCGCCGAGAATGAGCCGCGGGAATACAGCGGCGGCAACGCGCTGGCGCAGGCGCTGGCGGACGCCATGATTTCCGGCGTATTCGAGAATCAGGTTCTCACGCTTTCGGTCGGCACGGATGACAGCTTGGAAATGAAGGTCAGCACGACCTACGACGGTTGGCGCCTGAAAATGGTCATCACGCCGTCAAGCTCTGACGTCAAGGCGCCGCCGATGACGTTGATCTTTGAGGGCGCCCGCGCCACCTATTCCGACGTCCCTGTTTGGGGCGAGGAATCCGAATACATCACGGTCGGCGAAGAGACTGTTGAGATCAAGGTGCCGGTCATCACAGGCTACACGAGAACCAGCACCGTCGTTTTCCCGGTGAATCAGGCCCGTGTGGAGGCGAAGAAGTAGTATGGGGGTGCGGAACATGATGAAAAAGCTGCTTTCGCGTGTGCGCTCCACGCGGGGTGAATCCATGGTCGAAAGCATGTTTGCCATGGTGATCATCTCACTCGCGGGCCTGCTGCTGGCGGGGGCGATCGTTACCACAGCAAAGCTGAACAAGAACATGAGCGACAGCGATAAGGTCGCGTTGTTCCCGCAGTATGCGGCGTCGAGCGGAACGGAGGTCCAGGTGTCGATTTCGGGCAATTGCCTGAGAAAGCCCGCCGAAAACATTTATGAGCAGGGACGGACAGACAGCGGCACGATCACTCTTGACGACAGTGTGGACATTAAAACAGATCAGGGAGGCTTGAAATATTATGAGAAGCATACCTGATTTTGCCAGGCGCATGCGGAAAAAGCTGCGCGCGCAGTGCGGCCTGACCCTCGTTGAGATGCTGATCACCATCCTTCTCATGAGCATCGCGGGCGGCATCATTGCCTCGGTCATCGACCTTGCGGTGAAGCACTATGATAAGCTCATGAAGCAGTCTGATGCACAGCTGCTCTGCTCGGCAGTCTCCGTTTTTGTCCAGAACGAGCTGACCTATGCCAGCGACATTGATGTGGACGACAGCAAGGTGACCTTCACGGATCACGCCAACGATCTGGGCTCCGGCTGCGAGCTTGCCGCCGACACGAACGGCCATATGGTTGTCAAATATTCCGGCGGCGTGAAGAGCATCGGCGACGGCGCCTACGGCGGCGACGCTTCGAGCAAGGATTTCAAGGCCGTGCCTGAGTTTTCCAGGAGCGGCGACTACATTATCGTCACGATCAAGATCAACGGCAAGGTCAACGGCGTGGACGGTACGACGATCACAGAAAACACATTCAGCATCAAGCCTGTCGCGCCAAGCTATGTTACAACCCCGTCACCGTAGCGCCGCGACAGGCGCTCTCTTAACCGCATGACGTGTTAAGTAGAAATGCTTTGCAGGAATCTTTCTAAAGGGACTCCCTCTACTTTTCGACGTTTCGAAAAGTCGCTTCGCGACAGCTCCCTCAAAGAGGGAGCCTATTCTATTGTTTTCGGAGGCGTACGCAGTATGCTGTCAGGCAAGAGTGCCGGAGTGATAACGGACCGCGCGGCGTCGCCGCTGGTGGAGCTGATGCTCTCGGGCTACGACGAGCTGGTGGAGATCGACCTGAATCGGAACGAGTCGCATCCGCTCTATCACACGGAGGGCAAGTATTTTGTCCCTCGGACGGAGGGCGGTTTCCGCGAGCTGTTCCTTCACTCCGCGGAGTACATGGTCTACCCGGACGACCAGCCGGAGTATCTGCGTGAGTGCGACCCGGACCTCATCATGGAAAAGCTGTGCGACCCCGAAAACCACGGCGAGCTCCGCCACCGCTTCCGCTACAAGCTCGCCGCGGGCGGCTGGCGCTGGGTCGAGCAGGTCGCCATGGGCGGGCCGGGCAGCGGCATGCAGGACGGCGTATACCTTTCCTTCCTGCTTGACGTGCAGGACAAGGTCAACCCCAACGGCGACATGGACGACGGCACCGCCGTCTCCATCGAGCGCAACGCGCTGACGGGGCTTTTGCATGAGGACGAATTCTTCGAGCTCGCGGGCAAGCGCCTGCGCGCCGCGAAGGGCCCATGGTGCGTGGTCGCAATCGACGTGGAGCACTTCAAGCTGTTCAACGAGTGGTACGACCGCATGCACGGCGACCAGCTGCTCGCGCAGATCGGCGCGAAGCTCACGCGCGTGGAGAAGAACTCCGGCGGCGTCGCCTGCTATTTCGGGCAGGACGATTTCGCGCTGCTCGTGCCCTACGAGCGCGATCACATCGACCTGCTGTTCGACGAGCTGCACGAGTTGATTAAAAAGTACGGCACCTCTGTCGGCTTCATGCCCGCCTTCGGCATCAGCCCCGCGGATGGCAGCTCGGTCGAGGAGCTTTACGACCGCGCCGCCACCGCGGCAAGGCACGCGAAGGAGGACTACCGCACGCGCGTGCGTGTGTTCGACCCCGCGATGTACGAGAAGACGGACCGCGACTACCGCATCCTCTCGGATTTCCAGAAGGGCCTGCGCGAGCGCGAAATCTATTTCCAGCTCCAGCCGCAGTGCAATCTCGGCAGCGAGCGTGTCGTGGGTGCGGAATCGCTGGTGCGCTGGCGCAAATCCGGCGGCGAGCAGGTCCCGGCGGGCACGTTCGTCCCAGTGCTGGAGCAGTACGGCTTTATCACCGACCTCGACAAGTACGTCTGGGAGGAGGTCTTCGCCTGGCAGAGGCGGTGGATCGACCAGGGACACACGCCGCTGCCGATCTCCGTCAACGTCTCGCGCATCGACGTTTTGACCATGGACGTGCCGGAGTTCTTCGGCAGTCTGCTGGAAAAATACGCGCTGGACCCGGACGTCATCAAGATCGAGATCACGGAATCCGCCTACGCAGACGGCGGCGCGGTGTCCGAGGCGGTTGCCAGATTGCGTGAAAAGGGCTTCCGCGTCCTGATGGACGACTTTGGCAGCGGCTATTCCTCGCTGAACATGCTGCGCAACATCAGCGTCGACATTATCAAGCTCGACGCGCGGTTTTTGCAGATGAACAGCGCGGACAGGAAGGGCATGCACATCATGGAGTCCATCGTCAACATGGCAAAGACCATGGGCGTGCCGATCATCGTCGAGGGCGTGGAGACGCGGGAGGAATCGGACTTCCTCGCCGGGCTCGGCTGCCGCTATGTGCAGGGCTACCTGTTCTATCACCCGATGGCGGTCGAGGACTACGAGAAGCTGATCTCGGACCCCGGCCAGATCGACGCGAGGGGCTTCCGCCTCGCCGCACTTGAGCAGCTCCACGTGCGCGAGCTGCTGGACCGAAATGTGTTCAGCGACGATGTGCTCAACAGCATTCTCGGCCCCGTCGGCTTCTTCCGCGTTTGCGGAAACAAGGTGGATATTACGCGGTGCAGCGGGCAGCTGTGCGAAGAACTGGGGCTCGACGGCGCGCGGGAGAGCATTCCGTCGATCCAGCGGTATCTTGCCCCGAAGGACGCGGCACGCCTGCGCGCCCTGCTGCGGCAGGCGGAGCGGCAGGACGGCGCGGTGGGCGAGCTGCGCTTCCTCCGGCCAGACGGCTCGCCGCTGTGCGTGAGCGTCCGACTGTTCTTCCTCCACGCGGACGAGTCGGGCAGGACGTTTTACGGCTCCGTCCGCAACCAGACGGGCGTGCTTGCGCTCAACGACAGCATCCGCCTGCTCTCGCGCATCACGACCGACAGCGTTGTGTTCGTGCGCGCGAAGGAGGGCGGCGGCTGGTCGTACCGCGTGGAGCTGCACGGGCTCTACGCCCGCATGGGGCTTTCGGACACGCAGCTGCGGCTCGAGCTGGAAAACGGCAGCTTCTACAGCCGCGTGGAGCCCTCCGCGCGGGAGCGCCTGCGCGCGCTTGCCGCTGCGGCGGAGGACGGGGAGGCGGGCGAGCGCTTTTCCGAGCCCTTCCGCTTCACGACGGAGAGCGGGGCGACGCTGCTGCTGCGTGCCCGTGTCAAAGCGGTCCACGACCTTGAAAGCGGCGTGGAATATATCGTAGTTCTGCGCGAAGCGGATAAATGACCATTTCAGGGCAAATCGAACGCCGTCCCGCATGCGGGACGGCGTTCGCACATAAAAATGTAGTATCCCTCAGATTACTTCGTCGGTGAGCACCCGGTTTTTGCCCGCGTGCTTTGCCTTGTAGAGCAGACCGTCGGCGTTCTGGATCGCAAGGTCCAGCGTTTTGTGCTCCGCGCAGGCGGCAAGCCCGCCGCTGACGGTCACGGTCAGGCTGGGCACGTCCTGCCACTTGAGCGCGGCGACGTTCTGCCGTATCCCGTCGGCGCGGGCGTAAGCCTCGGCGGCGCTGTCCGCGTGGAGCAGGCAGATGAATTCCTCGCCGCCGTAGCGGGCGGCGAACTCGCCGTCCTCGTGCCGGGACTGGTCCGAGAGCACCTGCGCGACGCCCTTGAGCACGGTATCGCCGAACTGGTGTCCGTAGGTGTCGTTGAGGCGCTTGAAGTTGTCCACGTCGAACATCGCAAGGAAGCAGCCCCCGGTGACCAGGTGCTCCTTGCGCTCCTGCGGCTGATAGATCAGCTCCAGCCGCCGGAACAGCTCGCGCCGGTTGTAGAGCCCGGAGAGCGCGTCGCGCACGGAGAGGTCAGTGAGCTGCGCCATCAGCGCCTCGCGCTTTTTGCGCTCTGCGTTGTAGGCGTTGAGGATGCCTGTGACCATGACGCCCAGCGCAAGGCCGGTCGTGCAGAAGGTCGCCGTGACGTCCTCGAATTGCTGCCTCGCGGTGAGCGTCAGCACCAGCTCGGGATGCCGCCAGCCATAATAGACTGAGAAGGTGAGCACGCAGAGCGAGAGGAGAAACACGACTATGCGCGTGCGCCCGCGCAGCAGCACCGCCGTGAGGAACAGAGACATCAGGTAGAACAGCAGCATCCCGCTCGTCAGCCCGCCGCAGGAGAAAAAGGCGGGCGGGAGCAGTATGAAGTTGAGTACCACGACAAGCACGACGCGGCAGCTTGCGAGGTGATCCGGGTGCAAAACGCCGTAGATCAGCATGCCGATCATCCATCCGGCGGCAAGCACCGTCGTGAGAATCGCGGAGCTGTTCAGCCCCTGCGCCACCGCCAAAATGAACGCCTGGACCGTCGCGAAGCTGCCGACCAGCATGATCGAATAGTATATTTTGTCGTCCAAAGAGTCGATATTGCCCCAAAACCGAAGCCATCGTTCCTTCATATTGACGGCCTGCCTTCCTAATGATTCTGCGCGAAAACCTTAGTCATTATAGTCTGCATCCCGGACGTTTGCAAGACCTTCAAAATAAATAGTGTATACGTACGGAGTGGACAAAGGCTGGTTCGGAAATGTTCTCAAAAAACGCATTTTGAGAAATCTGGCGGAACGCGCGGAAAATGTTAAAAAACTATGAAATATTGCTTGACGTGCAAAATAGGCTATGCTATACTCAACTAAGATTTATGTAAGAATGTGCCCACTTGGGCCGGGAAAGGCGACAGTTATGGCAATAAAGCGTTTGGGCGACCTGCTGATGGACGCGGGGATCATCACTGAAGAAGACCTGAAACGAGGGCTTGAACTGCAAAAAGGCACGAAGGAGCGTCTCGGCACGGTGCTGATTAACAACGGCATCGTTACTGAGAACGATCTGATCGAAGCGCTGCAAATGCAGCTGGGCATTGAATTTGTCGACCTGACAAAGGTCTCCGTTCCCACGGAGCTCGCACAGGTCCTGCCCAAGAACATTGCCAAGCAGTACAACGTTGTCCCGGTGCGCATCGTCAAGGACGAGTTGCACCTTGCCATGAGCGACCCGCTGAACTTCTATGCGGTGGAGGAGGCGCGCCGCGCCTCGAAGCGCAAGATCGTTCAGGTGGTGGCGACGAGGGCCGGTATTGAGCATACGATCCAGGTCCTCTACAGCAGCGAGGGCGCCGCGAAGGCGATCGCGGAGATCAAGCGCGAGTCCACGGGCGGCGATTCCGGCAACGTGCAGGAGAACGCGTTCGTCTCCAACCAGATCGGCGACGATTCGGCTTCCAGCGCGCCGACCATCCGTCTGGTCAACTCCATCCTCGAGCGCGCCGTCACCGAGCGCGCGAGCGATATCCATCTGGAGCCGCGCGAGACGCTGATGCAGGTCCGTATGCGTGTCGACGGCATCATGCGCGACATCCTCACCGTTCCCAAGGACATTCAGGCGTCCGTTATCTCCCGTATCAAGATCATGAGCGCGCTGAATATCGCCGAGCACCGTGTCCCGCAGGACGGCCGCTTCAACGTGCGCGTCCGCGATAAGGACATCGACCTTCGTGTCAACACGCTCCCGACCGTCTACGGCGAGAAGGTCGTCGCCCGTCTGCTCGATAAGTCCGGCGGACGCGTGTCGAAGGAGAGCGTCGGGCTTGTGGGCCCGGACCTCGAGAAGTACGAGGAAATGCTCAAGAACCGCAACGGCGTGATCCTGATCGTCGGTCCTACCGGAAGCGGTAAGACGACCACGATGTACGCCATCATCAACCAGCTCAATACGCCGGAGGTCAACCTTGTCACCTTGGAAGACCCCGTTGAGTACAATATCGACGGCATCAACCAGGTTCAGATCAACGAAAAGACCGGCATGACCTTTGCCAGCGGCCTGCGCGCTATCCTGCGTCAGGACCCGGACATCATTGCGGTCGGCGAAATTCGTGACGGCGAGACCGCGTCCATCGCGATGCGTTCCGCTATCACGGGCCACTTGGTGGTTTCCACCATCCACACCAACGACGCGGTCGGCTCCATTGAGCGTCTGCGCGATATCGGCGTGGAACCCTACGTCATCGCCGGCGCGCTCAAGGGCGTTATCTCCCAGCGTCTGGTCCGCCGCATCTGCCCCAACTGCCGCAAGGCTTACACGCCCACGGCGGAGGAGCTGGAGGATCTCGAGATCGAGATGGAGCCCGGCATGCAGCTCTATCGCGGCACAGGCTGCGCGGAGTGCTACAACACCGGCTATCGCGGCCGAATTGCCGTGTTTGAAATGCTGCCCGTCACCCACGCGGTGCGCACCCTCATCTATGAGCAGAGGGGGCGCGACGCCATTGAAACGGAGCTCAAGCGCCCGGAGAGCGGATTTGTCTCCCTGCGCCAGAACGCGCTCCGCCTGATGCGCGAGGGTATCACCACGGGCGAAGAGGTGCTCCGTATTGTCCATGAGGGCGACTGAGCCCGGACGCAGCAGCTTTTTGACGTTCCATAAGATTTGACACATAGGGGAGGGTCCTGCTTATGATGTCCATTGAAGAGTTGGTCGCAAAGGCAAAGGCAGAGGGCGCGTCCGATATCCATCTGATCTGTGGCCTGCCGCCCAAGTACCGCAAGGACGGCCAGCTCGAGAACATGTCCGAAGAGGTTTTGACGCTTGATGACTGCATCGACGTCGCGAAGTTCCTCGCGGGCAAGGAGTATGAGCATTTCGACGAGGTCGGCGAGCTGGATTCCGCCGATACCTTCGCGGACAACCGCTGCCGTATCCATCTGTTCAAGCAGCAGGGCGCGCCGAGCCTGGCTCTGCGTCTTCTGCGCGAGGAAATCCCCAAGATGGAGAATCTGGGCCTCCCGCCCGCGGTTCCGCAGCTGACGAATCTGCACAAGGGCATCGTGCTTGTCACGGGCGAGACCGGTTCCGGTAAGTCCACGACGCTCGCGGCACTGCTTGACTCGATCAATCACAAGATGAAGGCGCACATCGTCACGCTTGAGGACCCTGTCGAGTATGTTTACAAGCCGGACCTCTGCGCAATCAACCAGCGCGAGGTCGGCAAGGATACCAGAAGCTTCTCCGAGGGCTTACGCGCAAGCTTGCGTGAGGACCCGAACGTCATTCTCATCGGTGAGATGCGTGACCGCGACACGATCGAGACTGCCATCACCGCCGCCGAGACCGGCCACTTGGTCTTCGGCACCTTGCATACGGGCAGCGCGGCGGACGCGGTGGACCGTATCGTGCAGGTTTTCCCCGCCGATTCGCAGACGCAGGTTCGTTTGCAGCTCTCCATGACGCTGATGGCGGTACTGACCCAGCAGTTGATCCCCAAGATCAAGGGCGGGCGTGCACTGGCGTGCGAGCTGATGATCGTCACCGACGCCATCCGCAACCTGATCCGCTCCGGCAACACGCCGCAGATCGCCAACGCGGTCGCGACCAGCACGAACATCGGCGGCCAGTCAATGGATCAAGCTCTGGTGAAGCTGGTGCGCACCGGCGCGATCAGCCGCGATATGGCGATCCATTACGCGCACGATCAGGACTACATTAAGAAGAACGCGGTATGACTCCCTCAGTCAGCTCCCTTTTTAGCCTCCCTCTAAGAGGGAGCCGAAAATGAAGGAGTTTATTCAATCAACGACATACATTAAGGTGGTGAATCTCCGTTGGCGCAGTTCAATTACACCGCGCTCTCCCGTGACGGCGCGAAGGTCTCCGGCATGATCGAGGGCTTTGACGAGCTTGACGCGGCGAGAAGAATTAAGGAAAATTGCGACGTTATTCTCAAGATCAGCCCGGTCAAGGTACGGGAAGGCGGCCTGCTCAGTCTGGATCTTTCCGCGAACAAGCTGAACGCGCGCGCTTTTTCGGTGATGTGCAGCCAGTTTGCCATCATTCTCGATTCAGGTATCCCCATTGCGCGCGCGGTGCATCTGGTAGCGGAAAAGACCACGGACAAAAATTTGTCGCGCGTGGTGAAAGCGGTTGCCTCGGACGTGGAGGGCGGACGCAGCCTGTCGGCGGCGTTTGCGGATCACGGCGAAAAGCTGCTGCCCATCACGTTTATCGAAACGATCCGTGCCGGAGAGGCGACCGGTAACCTCTCCCGCTCGTTCAAGACGCTGCAGGAACAGTATGAAAAGCAGAACGAGACGCGCAAAAAGGTGAAGAGCGCGCTGTCTTACCCGATTTTCATTCTGATTGTGGCATTTGGTGTCGTCGTGTTCCTGATGGTCAAGGTCGTGCCCTCGTTTACAGCGATTTTTGCGGACCTCGGCGCGGAGCTGCCCGGCATTACAAAGCTGCTGATTGCGATTTCTGATTTCTTCCGCAAGGACACGCTGTTCCTGATTGCGGGCTTCCTGTTCATCTTCTTCTGCTTCAAGCTCTACGGCAGCAATGAAAAGGGCAAGCTCAATCTCTCCAAGGCGTCGCTCAAGGTGCCTGTTTTGGGGAAGATCCGCGAGCTTTCCTCCGCCAGCGAGTTTGCGCACACGATGGCTGCGATGATGGGCGCCGGTCTGACAATGGACCGTTCGATTTCCATCACGGCGAAGGTCATCAGCAACTATTACCTGAGCAAGCAGACCGAGCTGGTCTCCAAGCAGCTGGAAGCGGGGCGCAGCCTCGGCTCCTCGATGCGCGATTTGACGGACTATCCCGACATTCTTGTTGAGATGACGGCGGTCGGTGAAAGCTCCGGTGAAATGGAGAAGACGCTCTCCACCATCGGCAATTTCTATGATTCCGAGCTGGACGAGGCGACGCAGTCCGCGCTTGCCAAGCTGGAGCCGACGATCCTTATTTTCATCGCCGGTATCGCGGGCTTCATCGTCATTGCGATCTACCTCGCGATGTTTGGTATGTACAGCGCGATTGGCTGAGGATAGACCGAGCCGGACAACACTTTGGTTTCTTGCCGTCCCGGCGGCTGGAAATAAATCCCGGTGCTTTTTCCGGAGAAGCATCGGAAACAGACAAAAACATATTTTGAAAGGAATGTCAAGCATTATGTGCAAGAACAACAACAAGGGCTTTACGCTCGCCGAGCTGCTGATCGTCATCGCGATCATTGCCGCTCTCGTCGCTATCATGATCCCGACCTTCGGCGGTCAGGTTGAGAAGGCACGCGAGGCTGCCGACATCGCGAATATCCGTTCCGCTTACGCTGAGGCGTCCATGGACTACCTGAACAACAAGTCCGGCACGACCTCGTTCACCAAGTCCGTCACCATGACCCAGCAGACGAGTGATTGGCAGGAGACCCCCGCGAACCTGCCCTTTACCCTGTCCGGTCAGCCCAAGGGTGCCACTTCCATCGAGTTTAGCTTCGCTAGTGATACTCCCACCGCAACTCTTGGCTGATTCTGTTTAACCGCCCGGATGGCCGGGAACATCCGGGCGGTGTTCTCCCGCAGGGGAGAACGCAAGGCCCCGGGAAGCCCGGGGTTTTGCGTTTGCCCTGTGAGAAAAAATCGAAACGGGTGGCGATGATAAGGTGAATGACAACAAAGGCTTTACGCTTTCCGAACTGCTGATAGTTATTGCCATTATTGCCGCGTTGGTTGCAATCATGCTTCCGGTCTTCAGCGGGCGGATCGAAAGGGCACACGAGGCGGCCGACTTCGCGAACGTGCGCGCCGCCTGCTCTGTGGTGAACAGCAATTTCTTGTCTGGGGAGGGCGATTTAACAATCAATGTCCCCATTACACAGGAGAAGCCAAAATGGACGATTGACAACGATACCATTGAAACCGTATTTGGCGCACGCATCAAGGTTCCGGCCAAGACCAAGGAGGAAGGGTTCTATATCGTATCGATCGACCCGAATACGGGTGTGATTACGGTTACATAAAAAGGACGTTTTTATGCTTCAACATCTGAATGGCGCGGCGAGAATTTATGTGATTCTTGTTTCCGTCTTTCTTGGCGCGGCGCTGGGGTCATTCCTCAACTGCGCCGCGTGGCGCACAGTGCGCGGCGAGTCCTTTGTCAAGGGTCGCAGCCGCTGCCCGGACTGTGGGCATACGTTGGAGGCGGGTGACCTCGTTCCGATTCTGAGCTGGATCATTCTCGGCGGCAAGTGCCGCTACTGCAAGAAGCCTATTCCGGCGCGCTATATGCTCGTTGAACTCGGTTTTGCTCTCATTACGCTCGCCTGCGTGGACCGCTTCGCCGTTACGCTGCTCTGCCTGCGCAATCTGGTTTTTCTCTGTTGCCTCTATTTCCTGACGCTGACCGATTTGGACGCGCAGATCATCCCGGACGGATGCCTGCTGATTGGTTTAATTGTCTGGGTCGTGACCGCGCCGTTCCTGTATGAATCTTGGATCGATCCGTTGCTTTCGCTGGTTGCCGCGCTGGTTTACGGCGGCGGGCTGTTGCTTCTTTCCATGGTGATGGACCGTGTTCTTGGGCGTGATTCCCTCGGCGGCGGCGACATTAAGCTCTTTGCCTTGACAGGCTTGTATCTTGGGCTGATCGGCACGTTATTCGCGTTGCTGCTCAGTGCCGTGCTTGGACTAGTATTTGCTTTGCTACTCAAAAAACGCCGTTCGCAGGCGTTCCCCTTTGGTCCCGCGATCGCTGCGGCGGACGCGCTGATGCTGCTCTTCGGCGACGGGCTTGTGAGCTGGTATCTGGGTTTACTGGGGTAGGACTCCCTCAGGCGCTTCGCGCCAGCTCTCTCAATGAGGGGGCCAAAGAGGACGCATCCTAAGCCTCCCTATCAGAGGGAGGTGGCACTTTTCGAGACGTCGAAAAGTAGAAGGAGTATTTGTTAATTACCTTCGGAAAGAGGTTAGAATATGGCAAAAAGTATATTAGGCGTTGACCTGGGCACCGATTCCATTTCCATTGCGCTGTGCAAAAACGGAGAGGCAAAAAAGGTCGCTACGGCGCCCATGCCGCAGGGGCTGATGAAGGACGGGCGCGTCGCTTCCGCTCAAGCGGTCGGCGGTGTGCTGCGAGACGTGATGCGCGAGAACCATATTCGCGCCTCAGAGGCAGCAATCGTATTTCCCAATGAGATCTGCTTCCTCCGCAACATCTCTGTGCCGCGTATGAGCGCAGACCAGGTAAAAATCAACATCCCGTACGAGTTTTCCGACTATCTGTCCGAAGAACCGAGGAACTACACCTTCGATTACGCTGTGCTCGGCGAGGCAAAGGCGGAAGCGGAAGGCGAGGAGGATAAGCTGGACCTGATGGCGGTCGCGGTTCCCAATGCCGTTTTGGAGGAGGCTCGTACCACGCTGGAGGTCGCCGGTCTCAAGATGGCGAAGGCTGCGCCCGTCGAGTACGCGTTTATCTCGGTGATACGCGCCGCGAAGAAGAAGGGCATTGCCGCCGACGAGTACTGCGTTCTCGACCTTGGCTACCGCTCGGTGCGTATGAACATGTTCAAGGGCGACCGCCACATGGTCACGCGCGTTCTGGAGTTCGGACTCAAGAACATTGACGACCTGATTGCCGAGCAGATGGGCGTGGATGTGCACCTTGCGCACAATTACTTCATCAGCAACTATGAGGACTGCCAGAAGCAGGAATACTGCGTTAACGCTTATAACAATATCGCCGTCGAGTTGGCGCGCGCGCTGAACTTCTATCATTTCAGCAACCCCGACAGCACGCTTTCCGATGTTTGGCTTTGCGGCGGCGGCGCGGCAATTGAGCCTCTGCGCGAGGCAATCCGCACAAATCTGGAGAACATGAAGCTCCATGAGGCAGGCGAGCTCGTACACGGCAGCAAGGGAATCGATGACTGGCACAGGTATTTGGCGGCTGTTGGCATCACGATGGAATGATGGGATAGGAGAAGAACGATATGCCTAAAACAGATAAAACGAATCCGCAGGCGCCGCAGGCGGCCGATGCCCAGGTGAAAAAGGGAAAGAAAAAGAACGTTGGCCGCGTGCCCACCAAGCGGACGATCAACCTTGCAACGGTCAACGAAAAGAAATTCAACTGGGTCGCCGCGATTCCGACGGTGTTAATTGTCATCGCAGCAGCCGCCGCTTTCGCGAAGTTTGGCGTGATTGACCAGTTTGACAAGGTTAGAGCGGTTCGCAGCGAGGCGGATGCGATGCAGAGCAATATTGACATGCTCAACCTTGAAATGGCGAACTACGGCAAGCTGAACGAGCTCTACGCGCATTACACGTACAGCGACATGAAGGCGGAGGAGATGGAGCGCGTCGACCGTGTGGAGGCAATGGAGCTGATTCGCCGCGGGATGATGAAATCGGTGGAGGTCGGCGACTGGTCGATCAAGGGCAACGTGCTGACCGTTTCCGTCAAGAGCCAGACGCTTAAAAACATCAACGAGATGTCCCAGAAACTGATGCGCGAGGAAATGGTGGATTTCTGCACGGTTTCCGACGCCAAAATGCAGAACGGAATAGCGGGGACTGAGTTCGCTCAAGAGGACGAGGTCGTGCAGGCAACGGTCATTGTATACCTCAATAAGGTTGAGGAGGCGAAGAAATGAACAAGATGAATCGTGCGATGAATACGGGCGAGAAAATCTTGATGATCATCTTTGCCCTGCTGGTCATTGGTGGCGTGTACTATTACTTTGTTTATTCGCCGGTACAAAAGGACCTTGTAAATCAGCGCAGTCGCCGCGAAGAGCTTTCCGTGGAGTTGCGTAACCTTCAGGCGCAGGTCAAGGACATGCGCGATATGAAGACGGAGCTGGAAGAGCTTGAGGGAGCGCAGGACAGCCCCCGCATGGAGAGCTACAACAATTCCCGTGCGGAGATCGGCTTGCTCAATGATATTCTGACCGCTTCCGAGGAGTACACGATCGACTTTTCCTCCGTGTCCCGCGATGGCAACCAGATCCGTCGCAGCTTCTCGCTTAGATTTACGACCGACAGCTTTGACACGGCGGAGCAGATCATTAAGAGCCTGCGCGACAGCCGCTGCCGTTGCCTGATCGATGACGTTAGCTATAAGGCTGCCACGGTCAAGGTCGTCAAGCAGACGAATGAGGACGGCGAGGAAGAGGAAGTGAACGAGGTCGGTACGGTCAGCGTCAGCCTGATTGCGACCTTCTACGAGACGATGGTCGGCGGTACCGAGGACGCCGGACTCCCCGAGGACGGCAAGACAATTCGCGGTTAATTCAATTTCTGATAACAAAACCCTCGCGGCAACAGCCGCGAGGGTTTTGTTACAGGCTCCTCATTTGCCGGGACCGTAGGTCTGTGGATCGACACAGAAGTAAATCAGCTCGCCGGTCGCCAGCAGCGTGCCGTTCTCGCCGCGGATGTCCACGCGCACGACGCAGGTGGTCTTGCCCCGGTGCAGCACGCGCCCCTCGGCGCGGATGACGCCGCCCGCCTGATTGTGCATGTAGTTGAGATGGCTTGAAAGCGTCACATAGGCGCGGCCGTCGCTGTGCGCGGCATAGCCTGCCGCGTTGTCCGCCATGCCGGCGAGCATCCCGCCGTGAACATAGCCGTAGGGGTTCTTGCTCTCCGGCTGGATGTGAAGGCGGAACACAGCGTAGTCCGGCTCCACGTGCTCCAGCTCCAAATGGTTAAACGCCGCAAAGGCGTTGCCGCCGCTCAACTCCTGCGCTTTGAGCGCGGCGATGACGGAATCCATGGGAATCGTCTCCTTTTATGCTTCGGTAAAGAATGAATACACAGTCTCGCTGTGTAGTTTTTGACCCTTGCGCAGCACGGGGGAGGGGAAGCCGTAGCAGTTCATCGCGTTGGGATAGAGCTGCGTTTCCAGGCACACCGCCTCGCGACGGCCCATCATCACGCCGCCCTTGCCCGGCTGCTCCGCGAGGAAGTTCGCGGTGTAGAGCTGCAAGCCCGGCATGTCGGTGTCGACCGTCATGCCGATGCCGTTTTTCTCGCCCTGAAGCACCGCGGCGCGGCGTCCGGAAAGACAGAAATTGTGGTCGTATCCGCCGCCGCGGCGTAGCTGCTCGTGTTCGGCTCCGACGTCCGCGCCGAGCGTCTTGCCAAGGCGGAAATCAAAGGGCGTGAGCGCCGTTTCCAGCAGGCGTCCGGTGGGCAGGCAATGCTCGTCGTTTTCGCAGAAGCGCTCCGCGAAAAGCTGCAAATAGTGGCCCATCGCGCTGCCGCCACCGTTGAGATTGAAATAACAGTGGTTCGTGAGGTTTACGAGCGTGTCCGCGTCCGTCTCCGCGTCGTAGGCGATGGTGAGTGCGCCGGAAGCAGAGAACGTGAAAGTCACGCGCACCTGCAAATTGCCGGGATAGCCCTCCTCGCCGTCGGGGGACAGACGTTCGCAGACGATGGCATCCTCCGACACGGCCATCGTCCACAGCCTCTTATCGAAACCGCGCGCGCCGCCGTGCAGATGGTTTTCCCCGTCGTTTTTCGCCAACGTATATTCCTTTCCGCCAAGCGAGAAGCGCGCGCCGCCGATGCGGTTCCCGACGCGGCCAATCGTCGCGCCGAGATAGTCGTGACCAGACTCGTAGCCCGCCGCGCCGTCGTAACCGAGTACCACGTCGACAAGGCGTCCGTCGCGTCCGGGGACGCAGACGGACTGGATCGTCGCGCCATAGTCGAGTACGGTGAGGCTTGCGCCGGAGGCGGTTTCCAGCCGTGCGGCTGTGACAGGCGTACCGTCGGAGAGCGTGCCGAAGGGGAAAACGTTCATGGAATCATGACCTTTCTCGTTATCTGTGCAGGATCGGGCTGAGCGGCTTGTAGATCAGGAAGCAGAGCACCACGTCCAGCAGGCCCTTGCAGAGCGTGAAGGGCAGGTTGAACAGCACGAGGCACTTCATCAGGCTGTCCGCCGAGGCGTTGATCGACTGGTACATGCCGATGATCGCTTCCATCGGCATACCGTAAACCACAACGTAGGCGGGGTAGACGACAAAGTAGTTCACCGGGACGGAAATCAGAGCCATCAGCACCGCGCCCGCGATTGCGCCCAAAAGAGCGGTCTTGCGGCTCTTGCCGCGGTGATAGATAAGACCCGCGGTCAGCGAGAACACGCTGCCGAGCAGGAAGTTGCACAGCTCGCCGACGTAGTTGGACGAGGTGCCGTGCAGGATCGAGAACAGGATGTTTTTCAGCAGCGTCACGACGACGCCCCAGACGGGGCCAAGCGCAAACGCGGCAAGCAGCTCGGGAAGATCGGACACGTCAAGCTTGATGAAAGCCGGGATCAGTGCGGGGATGGGGAACTCGATGTACATCAGTACGAAGGCGACCGCCGAGAGCATACCTGCGACGGCGAGCTTGTGGGTGCGCTGGGCCTCTTTTGCGAACGATGCGGAACTGGACATAATAAAACACTCCTTTACGAAATTGCACCGAAAGACAAGCCTTCGGGTGCATGACGCAAAGAAGCGAGGGAATTGGCGTATACACATCTTCTCTCATCCGGACTGTGACCGTCGGCATCGGAATTTCACCGATTCGTGCAGCATTTCTGCCGCTTGCGGGCTGTAACCGCCGGTGGGGAGTTTCACCCCGCCTCGAAGACCGTGATTCAGTTCGCGTATACCATACACCATATTCGCGCGTTTGTCAATCAAAAATCGAAAAAAGGCTTTACATCGGGAAACAAATGTTCTATAATGGTGTTTGCTGAATAAATTACTGCGCGTGAAAGGGGGGACGGCGCTTTGCGGGGAAGACAGTCTGCATGCAGCTTCACGGGGCACCGCCCCGCAAAGCTGCCCTGGGGGACCAATGAGGACGATGTGCGCTGCCTTGCGCTCAAGGCGAGGCTCCGCGCGGCGGTGGAGAGCGCGATTTTGGAAGGGACGGAGCACTTTATCTGCGGTATGGCGGAGGGCTGCGATCTGTATTTTTGCGAGATCGTATTGGAACTGAAGGAGCGCTATCCGCACATTACGCTGGAGGCGGCGCTGCCCTGCCCGACGCAGGCGGATCGCTGGAGCGAGAGCTCGCGCGCGCGCTATCAGGCGCTGCTGGAGCGCTGCGACTATGAGACGATGGTCTCCATGCAATACAGTCCCGGCTGTATGCAGCGCAGAAACCGCTATATGGTCGACCACTCGTCCCTGCTGATCGCGGCGCACGACGGGGTTCCCGGCGGCACAAGGAGCACCATCGAGTATGCCCTGACGCGAGGGGTCCCGGTCATTGATATACCTATATAATAAAAAAGACGCCCGCGGGCGTCTTTTTTATTATAGTTCGATCAGCTTTGCGTCCAGCATCCGTTGCAGGGAGAGCAGGATGCCGAGCTTTGCGTGCGGCCAGGTTAGACCGCCCTGATAGTATACCGCGTAGGGCGGGCGCACAGGCCCGTCGGCGGAGAGCTCGAT
>SVKP01000137.1 GCA_015068395.1 Oscillospiraceae bacterium | reverse complement strand
GGGGTTCAGCGTCGTCGCGGTCTTGCCGCTGACGAGGCCGCTGCCGACCGCCCAGCGCATTGCGTCGGTCGCCCAGGCACTGACGCTCTTCGCGTCGGTGAAGCCCTTGAGGTTATCCTGCGCGTTCGTGTTCACGCCCTTGAGGTTCGCGTAACGGTACAGGATCGTGACCAGCTGCTCGCGCGTGATCGGGTCGTTCGGGGCAAAGACCTTGCCCGCGCCGTTCGCGTCGGCGTAGCCGAGGATGATGCCCTGCGCGCTCGCCCAGTTGATCGCGTCATAGAACCAGTCGCCGCTGCCCACGTCGTTGAAGCTGACGCCGCCGCTGACCTTGCGCTTGCCCTCCATGTTCCACAGGATCGTGGCGAGCTGCGCGCGGGTGGTCGTGCCGTTCGGGGCGAACGTGCCGTCGCCCATGCCGGACATGACGCCGTTCTCGATGGCGTTGAGCTTTACCGTATGCTCCACGCCCTCGTCGGTCTCTTCCTTCTTGATGTGGAACCACTGATAGGTCAGGCCCGTCGTGTCCTCCGGCTCGGGGACAATGGTCACCGTCCTGCCGACCACCGGGAAGCCATCGCAGCCATAACCGATCAGGCTCGTCATGATGTCTGTGCTCGCGCTCGCGCCGGCCTGGGTGTTCCCGGTCGCTTTCACGCGGGTGTGGACGGTGTACTCAGTCGCGGGCGTCAGGTTCTCAAACGTCACAAAGCCGTCGGCGGCGTCCACCGTCTTTGTCCAGTCGGGCTGCGCGCCCTTGAGCGCGATCACATACTCCTGTCCCTCGACCGCACGGACGTCGACGTCGGTGGCACTCCACATCACGATTTCCGGCACGACCGCGTCCGTGCCGGAGCCCTCGGCGATCTTGTAGCTCACGCTCGCGGTGGCGCCGCCGAGCGTGATGCTCGCGGTGTAGCTGCCCGCGCCGGTCGGGGCGGCGGTGAGCGTGGCGTCGCCCTTCTTATAGACGACGCTCGGATTCTCCACGCCGTCGATGCTGCCGGTAATCGTCGCCTCCGCGCTCTTGCCGTCGCCGTAAGCGGTGTGGGCAGGCTTTACAATGGTCAGCGTCGCGGTGGTGCTGCCCTCATGCCCGCCGTCCGTGTCCGCGCAGGTGGCGGTGATGGTCGCGCCGCTGGCGGTATAGCTCCACTCGTGCGTGTGCGCGTTGGTGGTGATCGTTGTCCCGTCGCTCGAAGAGGGCGCGTAATAGTTATCCTTCTCCGCATAGCGCTGATAGAAGGTGTATGCGGTATTCGTCTTCAGCCCGGTGAAGCTCGGGCTAGTCTGCCAGGGCCCGCCGTCCCTGCTGTACTCGCAGCCCTCCACCGCCGTCAGCGTGATGCTGGTGCCGCTCTTGGAAGCAGCCGTCGGCGCGGCGGGCGCGGTCTGGCGCGCCTTATCGACCGTGTACTCCACGCTTGCGGTTATCGCGCGCTTTTCCGTCTCCTCAGCAGCTCGACGCACCGTAGAAGCTCTAATTTTTCGGCAATATGTACAAGAATTTAGTCCACTGGAACGGCGGCAGCGCTGCGCTCAGTCCCGCGCCTTCGCGCACTGCCGCCCGGTGTGGTCAATGGTATAGTCTCCCGAAAGGAGTATCTGCGAAATCGGGACCACCTCATACCCCTGCTGTCTCAGGAAGCGCAGGACCTCCGGCAGTGCCTCGGGCGTGTGCTCGCCCGCGTTGTGGAACAGCACGATCGAGCCGCAGCCCACCTTCCCCGTCACGCGCTTCGTGATTTCGGACGCGGAGATACCCTTCCAGTCCAGACTGTCCACGTCCCACACAGATGCAAGTGGCAATTTGCATTGAAAAAAAATAGCAGCAGGAGGAGTTTTCGCTCTTCCTGCCACTATTATCTTATACCCTCCAGACCACCTCGACATTTTCCCCGGCAAGCCGTATCTCTTGAATGAACTGTGCCGCAGTCAGCTTCTTTTGCTCAAAGTCCAGCTCTTCAAAGTGGATCCTATTGAAGCGCGGTCTGGGATGTGCTCGGCGCTCCGTCTGCTTATTCAACAGTTCACGGCGCTGTGCCTCTAGCCGCTCCACCGTTTTGTTAATGTACACCATGCTCATTTCACTGCTCTCTGCGAGCGCGTCCATAAGCCTGTCAATTTTCCTGTCAATCTCCACAAGCTCCGCGGAGCAGGGGTCATCCGTCTCGTCCTCTGCGTCCGGACATTCAGACAGTAATCGCTCCAACTCGACCGATAGAGTCTCCTCCAGTTCGCGCAAATCAACATGTATTGACTGTTTACAGAGGTTAAGATTGGATCGTCCGCTACAGACAAGATAGAATTTTTTACCGTCCCGATTGACTTTGACACTATATCCGCAGCTCGCGCACTTCAGCAAACCGGACAGCCAGGTATACTTTCCCCTGCCGTTCCCGCCGAGCCGCCGGTTGTCGTCCAGCTTATACTGGCAGGCAAGCCAAACCTCCGTGGACACAAGTCCCATGTGGTTCGCCGGCGACAGATGCTGGTCGCGCACGTCCTGATACTTTCCTGCGCTGCGGTCACGTCTGCCAATCAGCATACAGGCATGAAGCCCGTCAAAATCCTCGACGCTGCCGTTGATCTGCAAGCCCTTTGCCTGATAGTACAAGTAGACCTCCTCGTTCGCCATCACATAGGCCGGAGAATGCAGCAAACGTGAAAGCGCCACATTGTCCCAAGTCTCACGCCTTGGCGCATGGATTCCGTCACGGTTCAGCTCCCGCGCCACGCTGCCCAGCGTTGCGTCCGGCTCCGCATAGGCCCGAAAGATACGCTCCACGACCGGCGCGTTCTCATCAGGGAACAACGACGGCATCAGTTTTCCGTTCTCATCCGGGAGCTTTCCGTTTGAAAAGCCGTAAGGTGCAGGGCCTCCCGGCCATGCGCCGAGCCGAAAGCGCTGATAATAGTTGTCGCGCACGCGCTCGGCGGTCGTCTCACGCTCAAGCTGCGCGAATACCATTATTACATTCAACATGGCGCGTCCCATCGGCGTGGATGTGTCGAAGGTCTCGTTGATAGAGACGAACTCGACGCTGTGCCGACGCAGGGTTTCCCAGAGCCGCCCGAAATCCGCGATGGAGCGGGAGAAGCGGTCGAGCCGGTAGACCACGATCTTTCGGATCAGTCCCCGCTCAACGTCCGCCATCATGCGTTGGAAGTCCGGGCGGTTCGTGTTTTTTCCGGAGTAGCCCCTGTCCTGGTAGATACGGACGTCATCCGATGTCTCTCTGCGGCAGAGATCGATCTGCCCCTGAATAGAGAGGCTGTCCGCCTTTTCGACGGACTGCCTCGCATAGATCGCGTCCAAGGCGGACACCTCCCTTCTTTTTAGATTCTTGTGTGTTATGCGGCTTTATCCCGCAGTTTCCGCACCAGAGCCTTGTAGATCGTCAGCAACAGCCGGCGCTGCTCCTCCTGATCCGGCACCGGCGGGTGCGTATGCTTGATTGTCATACGGATCACCTCCAAGGAAAGCTTATGCGTGGTGTTTCCATTGTTGAACTCAGATAGTCTCCTAAGCCCTCCTTATGCTCAACGACATGAGTCTCGAGGTCGGTGCGCTGCTACTGTGTGTTTGATCTCTTTTTTCAGCGGGAGGCGGATGCTTTTTTGTACTGGTCATTCTCGCTGAAATCTGATATCATAGTAATGTATTAGCGCATCATCGGTACTCTGCCGAAGCGAAGCATTTCCAAACCGCGCTAACGAGCCTTCTTTTCCAGCTTGCGCAGGTCGATGGTCAGAAAGCGGATTCGTTTTTTTCCAAGCCTCGTCTGAGCAAAGTGCTCCGTTTCGCCCTCGTCCAAGATGAGGACGTCTTTTAGCCTTGCTCCGAGCTTTCGCTTGGAAACATGTGGGGCGGAATCGTACTGTCGGAGAAGATTGGCCAGATTTTCGGGGGTAATATAGAAAATCTCGTCATCCGAATAGCACTGCTCTTTGCTGCTTACCTTTTTCTTCTTGGCAGCGAAGTCCAATGTCCCGCTCTGGTATATTTTTCTGACATACCAGGCTAGATTGTGCTGCGTGGAAGCATGGAGCTTCTTTACCAGAGCTTGCTGATGTTCCAGCAAAGAATGAAATGCCGAACGTGACCTCTCGACAAAGCGCGCGTGGACATCTGGGGACAGCGCCATGCAGTCAATCGAGAACTTCAAAAACAGCTCCGCCGACCAGTTCATAAGGGCCTCGGTCGTGGCGAGGCGGGTTTCGAGATCATTGGGCAAGTTTTGCAGGCGTTCCTTTAAGGAGGTAACCGCCTCATCAAGGCTCGGCAGGAGCCATAGCAACCAGCCGCGTAAGGCTGTTGCTGCGGCAACGCGGTCTGATGGCTTTCCATCCTTCAAGGGTTTATCCAGCTGAACAAGAATCAGCCGGGTCAGAACGCTGTCCACTGATGGGATGCCCGTCGCAGTGATGGCTAGGCCGGAGCGGCAGATACTGAGCTTGTGACCCGTGCCCGCGCTTGCGCGTTGGTTTTCGTTCGAAACCATGTGAATGCACTCCTCGACGAGCTTGAGTTGGGTCTTATCCAACTCGCCGCGCTCGGTGCGGTCAATGTTATCGAGGAGCAAGGCCTGATCACGGTACCTGCACACCTGTTGACGCACGCCCTGTAGTGTTGAATCGCGGTCAAGCATCCCAAAGATGCCGTGCGGACTCCGCCTATCGCAGGTGAGAAGGAAATGACGTACTACAGTGGTCTTGCCGTAGCCCTGCGTGCCTGTAACAAAGAGCGTCGGGAAAATTCCGATGTCCTCTGCCACAAGGCGGGAGCGCATCGAACTGAGCAGTCCGTAGCAGAATGTGGGCCACACAGTTGTTATGTGCTCCATCGATGCCCGCAGAACCACCTCCGTGGATTCCGAGACACTGAGTGCTTCACTTGTCACCAATTGAAGGGTAGTTAGTTCCGGCAAAAGCACCACCGGCCGGGACATAGCAGTACCCAGCGTTTCGCCGCCGCATTGGAAGCGATAGATGCCATCCAATTGAAACAAGCCGTAGCTTTCGAGAAACACTCCGCTTTCGCTCGACTTGAGCGCCATCTCAATGACGAGGGCATCCAGCAGTTGCTCCGCCTTTGCACCGAACACCCGACAGGTGTGTGCCTGCTGACAGAGCTGCTTTAGGAGCGGCTTGTCAGCTTTTGCGACAATGCACTGACGCTGTCCGGCGGCAGATACCTCGATTTGGTACGCAGCTGCCTGACCGCCCGGATCCGGCGGATACAGCGGAGTTACGGACAGAATGTCGAAATTTGCAGCCGGCGTATCACCCAGCCAGAGCTTTCCTTCGCTTCGGTAGAAGCCGTATCCGAGCGCCCCCCCAAAAGGGGAGGCGTCCGGTAGCCGATCTTTGCCGCTCATCAGATGGCCTCGCTGTCGTTGTGCTTGCGCACCTTCTCGAGTTCCGCCTCAGCCGCCTTACGACGGGACTTCTCGTCATCCAGCATCCTAGCCAGGTGCTTCGACTTAGTCTTCGCCTTGTAGGCCTTTTTCCAGGTCTTCAGTTTCGCCTTCGCCTTGCGCGCGGCCTTCTTGGCGGCCGCTTTCTTCAGCTTCTTGCGTGCCTCTTTGGAGAGTGCCTTGGTGTCAGGCTCTCCACTGTCACAGTTAAAGTTCAGATCCTCAATCATGGTATACCTCCTTGTTTGACGCCATATGGTGCCATTTTACTTCGAACGCCCCAACTGCCGACGGCTGAACTGCAGGAGAATCGTTCGAGCATATCCATTCTGCCACAGATTTAAATTCTGACAATCCGGTTCCAGTTCCTGATTTTTCGACTTTTTGTGGAACTGCTCTGGCTCCGCAGTTACAAAGGAGATCCCGCATGAAATCTGTTTTGGAAATCGTCAATGAAATGGTGAGAGAGGATGCCTTGCTGCACGACAGGGGCAGCAGAACGCTACTTCTCCCATGTTCCTATACATTGTCAGTGGATGAATATGGTGGTCAATTATGTCCCAGCGAAGATTTAGGTGAGGCAAATGCACATGAGGCTGAGATCATCGATATTCTGACACGGTTTCATAGGTTCTGCTCTCAACATGGCCTGCCCAGCCACAACCCAATTGCCTTTTATAAAGCGGTACTGAATCGGGAGGCGGAGCTTTGCGTGAAAGAGAACCACCCGGAATTTGAGTGGGCGCTGGTATGTGCCCTTGCCGGAAACGGGTTTGTGTTCGGAACCAGCTTTGACCGGGATCAGCGGCAGTTCATCCGTCCCTGTGAGCTGATTGGTGAGCCAGCCAATCAGCATTTCCTGTCGCTTGCGTATCATGTGCAGGCCACTCTGCCTGGGGCGCAGTCGTTTTATCACGATTATCTGCACTGCGAAAAGTATATCCTAGGACAAGTATCGGACGGAAAGTCTACTTTTACCAAATGGGTGGATGAAAAGGATGAGCTCACAGACTTTTGGCTCACAGAGGAGGACATTGAGGGATTTTTTGCCGTTTATTATGACTATTGCAAGAGGCAGCAACACCTGGATACGCAGCAGGCGGAAGCTTTGCGGAAGAAACTTCTTAGTCTCAAGAAAGCTGTGCTTTTCTTTCATACTGCTTGTCAGTTTGAAGGAAATCTGAAACGCGCTGCGACGGGAGATAATAGTATAGAGAGTAAGAACGCTTTAGTCGCACAGTTCAGCAAGTATCTGAACGAGAACCCGATTGAAACCATCAATAATGAGTTGGAAGCACTCAAAGAGAAAGGCATAGTCGCTGTACAAAACGTTGATTTTTTCAGGGCCTGTGCAAGATTGACCGGTAATGCGGAAACGCGAAGGAAGTACCCTCTGCTAGACAAAGCGAAGCCGTTCAACGGCTTGGGCAAATACGAGGAGTATGCGTTTGCGGAAATTAAACGCAACAGCGTATGCAAAACAATCTTGCAGATCAAGGAGGCCCTCTCAAGCAGCAGGATCCAGAAGATTGCGCCGTACTTCTTGTTCTGGTTTTTCAAGAATAAGGGAAAGCCGTTTGGTTTTGTAAAGCACAGCGCAGACACTTTTCAAAAGGAAACGTTTGCTCTCGATGATGCAATCCATTTTGGGGACGACTCCAAGAAACAATATGAGCGGAGCCATTGCTTCTTGTATGAGGCGTTTTGTGCTTGGTGGGAGAACCGCGCCCTGCCGCGAACCTCACTGAAAAGCTATACCCGAACGCTGCCGGACTATCTGTTTGGTCGCTGTGCATCTATTGCTTCGCACAAGGAGTATTGGTTCTGGCGCAAGTATGGTAAGGATGGTGCCTATTCACCGTGCTGGCAAGAGGTGTATTCTGTTGGTAATGCATCGCAACAAGTTTTACTACGAATTGAGGATACATTACGGATAAGTGATGATGCGTTTCTGCAATACGCGTGGACGAAAGCAGAGAAGAATGAATTATCCCGTCTCTGTGATTTGCAGGAGAAACAGTATCGTAGTCTTCGGAAGGTTGTTCGAAGTTTGCGGGAAAAGTTTCAAAGCGGTGGAAGCAGAGAGCGTGACCGTGAAGCCTATATGAATCTTGCCCTCCTGTCGCCAAGTGGCATAGGCGTTCTGCTACAACCTTTGTCATGGCATAGGGAAATGGCGAAATGGTTGGATCAGGTAATCCTCGGCGACTCACAGATTGAAGATTATATTCGCTTTGATGATCCGGTTTTCCTCAAGGGAACAGATGTCAGTCCCAGTAACTGGAACGAAGTTAATCGAACGATCATGGAAAATATTGAACTAGTTGACGGCTTTGAGCAAATTGAATTGCAAGCCGAAGACTTACGGCCCGAGCTTGCAGAAATCGAGCTGATCGTGCAGCGAATTTGCTACGAAAGCATCTGCGAGAGTCTAAAGGGCTCTATTGTATCTCTGTACAAGCGAGTACTGTGGGGATAAAATATCGGGGATTTCCGGGAACTCCCCGATATCCCCGATTTTATTGATGTCATTATACCTGTAGGATAAGCAGCCTGCCCGTCGGGGCAGGCAAACCTTAAGCAATCGAAATGTGTCTTTATGGTTGGATTTAGAAATGCATTATTTCAAAATGTAATATATAGTCCTATTGGTAGGCTTTCCCTCTCTCCCGTTGGCCTACACTCCAAAGACATACCATTATAAATAGGCGCGGCGAAGCACTCAGCTCCGCCGCACCTTGCGGTAGAAAGTCGATGGTTTCATGTCCAACCGACGCTGGGCCTCGACCGCTGTGATCTCGCCGCGACGCCACAGGGCGACTACCGCGTCGAAGTTATCCCGTACAATCGGTTTGCGGCCTTTGTAGGCACCATTTGCCTTGGCAATCTCGATGCCCTCGCGCTGCCTCTGCCGGATATACTCGCGCTCCAACTCGGCGATGGCGGCGAACACCGTCAGCATGAATTTGCCCGTGGGCGTAGAGGTGTCGATTGCCTCTTTCTGGCTGACAAACTCCACGCCCTTATCTTTCAGCCGTTCCGTCAGTTCCAGCAGGTCGCGGGTGTTACGGGCAAACCGGGAGATCGACTCCACGATAACGTTATCGCCGCGACGAACATACTCCATCATCCTTTGCAGCTCCGGGCGGTTGGTGTCCTTGCCGCTTAGCCTGTCGATGTAGACCTCATCGACGCCGAGCTGCTGCATCAGTGCTTCCTGTCGGGCGGTGTTCTGTTCTGCGGTGCTGACGCGGACGTAGCCGATCTTCATATACTCTCGCCTCCCTGTAAGGGCCTATTCCAACGGCCAGATCGGCGGCAACCCCCTTCTGCACCAGCTGCACACGGGGCACAGGCGCCAAAGCAGCCGCCTTATTCTGCTTTCGTTCAGGAAAGCCATGCGACCGCATCGTGTGCAGTAGACAATGCCGTCATGTTCACGTTTCATGTTCATCGTCTCCGCTCTCACACGGCTCCGGCTCATAGGTGTTGCCGTTCTGCTCCATGACTTCAGCAAACTCGTGGATGTGATACACATAGTTACCGATCCGTGCGTGGTAATCGTCGATGTAGAGGCAGGGTTTTACCGAAATGCTACCGTCAGGACGCCTTATGACCACGTTCTCACCGTCCGGCACCTTAAATAATGTGTTGTACCGGCTGTCCACGAACCGTATGTCGCGGACGCCGTTGGGATTCGGAAACGCCATCACGCCCATGATGTCGACCGGCTCGTTCATACGGCATCGCCTCCGTCCGTGGGATACTGCACGACCTCGCCAGTGTCGGGACTGACCTCGATCACCGTCCCCGGCACGGCGTACATGTCGTCGCTGATCTCCGTCTTGACCGTGTTGTCCTGTGCCACCCCACGGAGGAAGTCACTCTTCAGCGGGGCGTACTTCAGCACGCGCTTGAGCACGGTCTTCTTCGCCATTGCCTCAAAGTCCGTCTGCCACGGGCCGGAACCATACGCCTTGCTGTACTGCTGCGCGAAACTGCGGACGTCCTCCATACTCATCACATCGTAGCCGAAACCGCCGTCCTTCGTCCGAAATACGGCATAGACGTAGACCGGCTCTCCGCGATCACTTCGGGCAGGCGTGTGCTTCAGCTCCGGCTCCAGGCCGAACGAGTAGGTAAAGTCGTCATTCTCGTAGACGACCTGTGCCTGAATCACGCTCACGTCGCCACTGCGGTAGGCCAGGTCGATCAGGCCCTTGTAACCGAGCTGGAACTGGCACTCGCTGCACCGGGCCTTGCTATTATAATAAGGAATAAGGTACGCCTGTCCAAGCGGGGTATTCGGTTCCACGCCGAGCTGCGCAGCCGTCATCATCGCGCCGAGAAAGCTCTGCGGCGTGGTCTGGGCCAGCTTCGGGTTGGCGGACAGGGCGGACAGCACGATGCGAGTGAAGCGCTCCGGGGTCATCACGGCTGGGAGCGCCTTTTTGATCTCACCCTGCATCTGCTTGATGTACGCCTGCATCGACGTCTTTTCATCAGCAGGCCGCACGGTGGTCTGCGCGGTCGCCTGCCGGATCATGGAATTAGCCATAGTCAAATAACCTCCTCAAAATCATTTGCATTTAGGCAGTAGGCAATGGCAAAGTTACTGTCAAAGCCCTCCGGCTGCCCGGTCTCGTCATAGTCCGTCCACGTCTCGGACAGGATCTCAGCTCTGCGGTCAAGCTCATATAGTATTTCGTCGTGGTGCTGCCGCAGGTACTCAGGGGTAGCGAAATCAAACGCTTCCGACAGCTCGTAGTACGCGACATGCCAGTTGCCGGTGGTCGTGTTCGCCGTGCCGACCGCGATGATGTAGTCAATGATCTCGTCCATCGCACACCTCCTGCTCCAGTTCGCCGCTCTCCGGTTCAAACGAATAGGGCGGGATTGCAGCCAGTTCAGTACGGATACTGTCAGCAAGGTGAAACCCGGTTACGAAGCTGTCCAACGCTTTTTCCTCACGATAGCTGACAAAGGCGTCAAACAGCCGCAGCAACAGTTTCCGCTGCTCCTTGTTCAGCTGCGCGTGAAGCGTGTCGTAGGCTGCCTGAGCGTCGCGCTTTGCCCTGACGGTTCTCCGGGAGACGATTTGAAACCGTTCCTGAAGCTCCGCCATGTACTCATACATATCAACCGGCCTCCTTCTCCTGCTCCGTTACCTTGAACGGTCGAACGCTGGTGGCCTTGTAGTACGGCGTTAGGTCGATTGCTGGATGATCCTTCGCAAATTCCTTCGCCTGAAAGGTCTGGCGCGTTTGGGACTTCCAGCTGATGTCGAACAGCCCGCACCGTCCCGATTCCGCTTCTCCCATATCCGCCTTGATGCTGTTCTCGATCTCCCCAATGCGGGCATCGAGACCCTTTCGCTGCTCCTTCAGCTCCATATACTCCCGCAGCACGGTGTCCCGTCCAAACAAGGCCGCCGTTTCAACGTTACTGAAAGGATACAAAGCCTGCAAGGCGTCGGAGCTTGCCTCGGAGCCGTCGATCTGCGGCGGAGTATCCTGCTCGACGCATTTCCAGAACTCCGCCTCGGCAGCCATCAGCGCGTCGATCTCATTCTGATCGCGTTCCAGTGTGTAGACGAAGAAGCCCTTGCCATAGGCGAGAACTGCCAGATACCAGCGCTTCGCGCCAGTTACGGCAAGGTAGTGGACACATTGGGCGTAATACTGCTCAGGGAACTCCACGCCGTTGAACTGCCTCAAATTGAGCGTCGCCGTGGTCTTGCACTCCAAACCGGCGTCCTCACCCGTCACAAGCCGGTCGACATCCGCATGGGCAAATGGATAGTCCGAGCTATAAAGCATGGCGTTGACCTGATGAACACGTTTGCCGGTCTGCTCCATAAAGCGGCGGGCAATATAGTCTTCCAGATCGCGTCCCTGCCGCATGGCCTCGGTATCGGGTTTGTCCGGGAGCCGTCCCGTCTTGTCTGCCCAGACGGAGAATGGGCTTGCCCACTTGGACAAGCCAACGATTGCCGCCGCTTCGCTGCCGCCGATGCTCTTACGCCGACGCTCCAGCCACTGTTCACGGCTCATGTTTTTGGTCGATACACGGATCAGCCTTCTCATGCCGCTACCCCCGCCATCGCCAGCTTTGCGGCCTTGTCGATGATCGCGTGGCCGTCCATGATGCGCCCCCAGTTGTTTTCCGCGTAGTTTTTCGTGTTGCGATGCGGCATGGAGTGCGTGGCGAGATCGCTGGCGGCGTTGATGACACCCCATGCCGTACCGCGAAAACGCCTGATATCCGGCGCGTAGTAGCAAACCATGAACTCATTGCGGCACTTCTCGGCGGTCGCCCTCTCACGGGGGCTGGACTGCTCCGTAACGGGAAACAGCTCGTTGAGGATCGCCTTGACGTCGCTGTCGTAGAGCGTCTTGTTCGCAGCCCTGTCGGCATATGTCGCCAAGCCGCTCATGTAATCGTCCGCAAGAGCGAGGCAATCCCGCGCCTCCTGCATCCGTTCGCGGATGTTCTCGGTGTGCCTCATGCTCCAGATACGCTTCGCGGAGCCGAGGGCAAGGTTCAGCGTGTTGTTGCAGACCACGCGGATAGGGGTCATACAGACTTTCAGCCCGCCGCTGCCGTCGTGGGAGTTGGTGAAGCAGAGATAGGGTTCCACGTTGTCACCGGCAACGCGATGCTCCGGCATCTTGGCCAACAGCCAGATTGTTCTGCCCTCACGGAGCGAGCCCGCCGTCTCATAGCGGACGTCGCCGCCGATCAAGTCGTCGGTGAAGTTGAAGGCGTCAGCATTCTGCACGACCTTGTAGCGGTCGCCGACGATGCCGAGGACGCTGTTGTCCGTGTCGCGGACGTTGCTCTTGTAGCCGGGGATGATCCCGCCGCGTGAGTTGAAGACAGGCTCCTGCCGCACCGTCCAGTCCAGCCCGGCGAAGCGGAGAGCATCGGCACTGGCGGGTGCCTCGGGGACGTTGGTGCCAAGCCCGTGCCAGGGCTTCTGGCGCACATACATCATGGTTTCTACGTTGGCTGACATGTTGATTACCTCCTTTTTTATGACGCTTATCGCATGTTCTTCGGGCGATTGATAGTCCTGACAATCATCTTGTCCGCGTTTTCCACGAGGAAGACGATCACCTTGCCAAGGCCCTTCGCGGCAGCCTTCGCCGCGGTAACGATGATTTCCTTGTTCACGAATCGACGCCTCCTTTACTTGTTCGTCTTGTTTTTGCTGAACACGTTGATGACCGTGATCGTCACCATGATCAGCGCCCTGGACATTGCCGTGCCGATGGACTTGACTTTGCTGACATCCTTTTTCATGTGGGAACGACCTCCGAAAATGAAAGTAGAAGCTCCGGGGCGCGATGCCCCGGAGCTTCTCTATGGATATAATATGTATTTGGAAGTGGCGTCAAATCGGAAAAGGTGCTCGCGTTGAATTTAGAATAGTCCTCGCTTGGGTGGCTCCTCTTTTAGCACAGGATGAATCACCCGGTCGTCCAATGTGAGCAAATCCCATATTTTTTGCTGCCGCGCACCCTGTTGATAAGGCTTTTGCTATGATAACATTGCGCCGACAAAATGTTTTCAGGTGTACAGGCGACCAACGCTTCAATAAAGCGTTTTGCCATACTGCTGCGGCCACGCCTTTTTATCTCATCAATAGATTGCAAAATGCTTTCCATTTTTCTTATATTCGTCCGCAGGAAAATTCCGCCGCATAGCTGCATATCATCTTTTTGACGGATTGCATCTATCCGCTTATCCAGCTTGTCGTAGAATTCCTTCTTTATGCTCTCGGGAGCGTCAAAGGAATCGATGTCCGTCTTTTTCTTCTCACAAAAGGCGTCGCTTTCGGACTCGTACGACAGTTATGCTATGCGCAAGTTCGTCGGGATCAACTTTTTGGAGGAGGATGCGCCCGACGCAACCACGCTGTTGAAGTTCCGGCGTTTGCTGGAACAGCATGGTCTAAACAAGCTGTTTTTCGACGCCATCAACCGCGTGATGGTGGAGACCGGGCATATGCTC
>SVKP01000136.1 GCA_015068395.1 Oscillospiraceae bacterium | reverse complement strand
GGAGGACACCTATATGCAGGAGCGCGCGGCGGACGTCCGTGACGTCTCCGGCCGCATCATCCGCATCCTGTCCGGCGTGGTGCAGGGCGGGATCGACAGCGACGTGCCCGTGATCCTCGCGGCGGACGATCTGGCGCCCAGCGAGGCGGTACAGCTCGACAAGAACAAGGTCCTCGGCTTCATCACCGAGGGTGGCTCCGGCTCAAGCCACACGTCGATTCTGGTGCGCACGATGGGCATTCCCTCCGTCATCGGCGTGGGCAGCCAGCTCAAGAGCGAATACGCCGGGCGCGAGGTCATCCTTGACGGCGACGCCGGCGTCGCCGTGCTGGAGCCGGACAAGCCGTCGCGCGCAAAGCTGATGCGCAAGCACGCGGAGCAGCTGAAAACGCGCGAGCTGCTCGCCCGGCTCAAGGGCTGTGAAAACGTCACGCGGGACGGCAGACGCATCCGCATCCTCTGCAACATCGGAAGCCCCGAGGACGTCTCCGAGGTGCTGGAAAACGACGGCGACGGCGTGGGGCTCTTCCGCAGCGAATTTCTCTATTTTGGCTGCGACGATTTTCCCAGCGAGGAGCGCCAGCTTGCCGCATACAAGCGCGTGCTCACCGGCATGGGCGGCCGCGAGGTCGTCATCCGCACGCTGGACGTCGGCGCGGACAAGCAGCTCGGATACTTCGAGCTTCCAAAGGAGGAGAACCCTGCGATGGGCACGCGCGCGCTGCGCATCTGCCTGAATCGCCCGGATATCTTCCGCACGCAGCTGCGCGCGTTGTACCGCGCCTCCGTGTACGGCGAGCTGAGCATCCTGCTCCCGATGGTCACGAGCGTCTGGGAGATCCGCGAGGCGAAAAAGCTCTGCGAGCAGGTCCGCTGCGAGCTTCTGTCCGAGGGGCTTGCGTACTCCCCGCACGTGCGGCTCGGCATCATGATCGAGACCCCCGCCGCCGCCATTTTGAGCGACCGGCTCGCGCGGGAGGTGGATTTCTTCTCCTGCGGCACAAACGACCTGACGCAGTATACGCTTGCCTGCGACAGGCAGGACAGCGAGCTTGCGCGGTTTTACGACACGCATCATCCGGCGGTGCTGCGGCTTTTGAAGCTGGTGACGGACAACGCGCACAAAAACGGCATCACCGTCTGTCTCTGCGGCGACCTCGGCACAGACCTCACGCTGACGGACGCCTTTCTCGCCATGGGCATCGACGAGCTGTCCGTCCCGCCGCACTGCGTCCTCCCCCTGCGCGCTCGGGTGCGCGAAACGGACGTGGGCGTCTGCCGCGAACGCATTTTAAAGGAGCTTGCAAGTGATGAGGATACGTTCTGACGCTGCCTATGACGTCGCGGCGCTCGGCGAGCTGCTGATCGACTTCACGCAAAACGGCGCAAGCGAGCAGGGAAACCTGCTCTTTGAGGCGAATCCCGGCGGCGCGCCGGCAAACGTGCTCGCCATGCTGCGCAAGCTGGGGCATTCCTGCGCCTTTCTCGGCAAGGTCGGCGCGGACGGCTTCGGCGACCTGCTCGCGGACACGCTGCGCGCCGAGGGGATCGACGTGCGCGGATTGCGGCGGGACGGCGAGGTCCGCACGACGCTCGCCGTCGTACACACGCACGCAAACGGCGACCGCGATTTCACCTTTTACCGCAATCCTGGCGCGGACGTCAGGCTCTGCGCGGACGAGCTGGACGACGCCGTGCTGCGCAGCTGCCGCGTCTTCCACTTCGGCTCGCTGTCCCTGACGGACGAGCCCTGCCGCACGACGACGCAGCGAGCGCTGGAAACCGCGCGCGCATCGAACGCGCTCATCTCCTTCGACCCCAACCTCCGCCCCCCGCTCTGGCGGGACGCGGACGCGGCGCGGGCGCAGATCGCCTGGGGACTCGGGCAGTGCGACGTGCTCAAGATCGCGGACGACGAGCTGCGCTTCATGACCGGCGAGGACGATCTTACGCGCGGCGCGGCAGCGCTGCGCGAGCGGTATCCGAACATCCGGCTGCTCAATGTCACCGCCGGTGCGCTCGGGAGCTATGCCCACTGCGGAGAGCTCTCCGTCTTTGAGCCTGCCTGCGCCCTGGGCGGCGTGATCGAGACGACCGGCGCGGGCGACACGTTCTGCGCGTCGGTGCTGCACGAGCTCCTGACGCGGGGAGTGGAAAACCTGACGGAGGCGCGGCTGCATGAAATGCTGCGCTTTGCGAACGCGGCGGCATACCTGGTCACGACGCGCCGCGGCGCGCTGCGCTCGATGCCGGAGCCGTCCGAAATCGACGCGGTGCTTGCCAGAATGTAAATGAAAACATAGCGGGAGGCGGAAACAAAGCCGTCTCCCGGTTTTTTGTATTGAACACGATTTCCGTCCATGCTATAATGCTGTGCGAGGGTCCGCAAGACGGATCGGATACGGAAGGATTGTTCATCACTTTTGCGTGCGTCAGCACACGGAGGATTAAAATATGAAAGAGACAGACCGGCTCAACGCCGTCGAAAATATGGCCATTGTGCTCACGGGGGCAAGCTCCGGCATCGGGCTTGAGGTGCTGCGCCAGCTCGCGTGGGGAAAGGGTAACCGCATCCTCGCGGTGGCGCGGCACGTGGACAACCTCAGCGACTTTGCGAGCAATGTGACGCCGTTTTCCTGCGACATCAGCACCCGGGAGGGCGTGGACCGCGTGTTTGAAAAGGCGGAGGAGCTGTTCGGGAAGATCGACCTCTTCTACGCCAACGCGGGCTTCCCGTACTACGAGGAATTCAACTATGCCGACTGGGACCGCGTGGACGCGATGTTCCGCACAAACACCCTCTCGCCCATCTACACCTACGCCAAATACATTCAGCATCTGGATGGTCGGCCCGGCATCCTCGCCTACACCATCAGCGCCATCGGTGAGATGGCGATGCCCGGCTACGCGATCTACTCCTCGTCAAAATTCGCGCTCAACGGCTTCCAGCAGGCGATCCGGCTGGAAAAGCCGGACAATTTGCAGCTCACCTGTCTCTATCCCGTGGCGACGGACACGAACTTCTTCCACGTGGCGAACCCGGTGGCGTTCGAAAAGCCCTTCCCCGTGCAAAAGCCGGAGCACGTGGCAAAAAAGATGATCCGCGGCATTGAGGACGGCAAGGCGCGCGTCTCCCCCAGCGGGCTGTTCGGCTTCGCCAAGATCCTCATGGGCGTCGTCCCGCCCGTGCGCACGGTCTATTGGAAGCTGGAGACCGCCAAGCTTGAGCGCTTCAAGCAAAAGCTGAACGCATACGGCGAACGCTTGCAGGAGAACGTGAAGACCGCTGTGGAAAAGGGGCGCGAAGTCAGCGAGACCCTGCGCGAGCGCGAGCAGGAGGTCCGCCGCGATCTCGAGGACCGCGCCGCAAAGGTCCGCGATGGGCTGGAGGAGCTGAAGGACAAGTACCACGGGCAGTAAGGGCGGACACAACGCCCTTGCAAATCGCGCGGAAACTTGACTTTTTCGCACGCCGCGATTATAATACAGCGGAAATCAAGCCAGTTAAAAGGAGTATTTATAGCGTGAATAATCACGCTACATCAAAAATGCCGTTTCGCTCGCCGCTCGCGCGGCAACCGCGAAACACGGCGATAATCCTCCATGTACGGAGGATTGTTCATTACATTTTGCGTGCGTCAGCACATGGAGGATTATTATGGCACAGGACAAGAAAGTGGAACAGATCACCAGTATGGAGACGGACTTCGCGCAATGGTATACCGACATCTGCCGCAAGGCGGAGCTCGTGGAGTATTCCAGCGTCAAGGGCTTTACGATCCTGCGCCCTTACGGCTACGCGATCTGGGAGAACATTCAGCGCCTGATGGACGCCGAATTCAAAAAGACCGGGCACACGAACGTCGCAATGCCCGTGCTGATCCCGGAGAGCCTTTTGAAGAAGGAGGGCGAGCTGGTCAACGGCTT
>SVKP01000135.1 GCA_015068395.1 Oscillospiraceae bacterium | reverse complement strand
TCTTTTGGGAACATTACCTCTTCTGGGCACTATGCTTCCCTCCTTCATTATAAAATGATGTCATCGGTACTCACCCCGTAAAGCCGGGGCGTTTTGCCTGCCAAAGAGGGTTTGTCTACATATTCGATCAAAATATTGATAGAGAACCGTTTGGCAAACTACTTTTGGGGGGCTTACTTCTGCTTCGGACGCTTCGCGCCGTACTTGGAGCGGCCCTGTCTGCGGCCATCGACGCCCTGCGCGTCAAGCGTGCCGCGGATGATGTGGTAACGCACACCGGGGAGGTCCTTGACACGGCCGCCGCGGATCATCACCACAGAGTGCTCCTGCAGGGAGTGACCCACGCCGGGAATGTAAGCGGTGACCTCGTAGCCGTTGGTAAGACGCACACGGGCGATCTTACGGAGGGCGGAGTTCGGCTTCTTCGGCGTCGCGGTACGGACCGCGGTGCAGACGCCGCGCTTCTGCGGGGAGCTGAGGTCGGTCTGCTTGTTCTTGAGGGTGTTCAGGCCGTACTGCAGCGCGGGAGCGGTGGACTTGTAGCTGCCCTGCTCTCTGCCCTTGCGCACCAGCTGGTTAAAAGTAGGCATTCATGTTCTCCTTTCTTTTCATAATTGCGCGGATACACCACGCAGACGGGAATTATAACATATCATCCCCGCAATAGTCAAGCACAAAACGGAGAAAAACCCTCTCTTTCGAGAGGGTTTTTCGGTTGTATTGCACATTTCGCCCGGCAATTACCCGGCAAGCTCCGCGTCGATGGGTTCGCACAGCGGCGCGAAGGTATCGGCGTCGACAATGAACACGCTAACCTCTGTCCACCCCGCCAGAGACAGCGAAACCGGACATGAGGACTCCTGCCCCATCGCAAGCGAAAGCGGCGTGCAGGCGCATTCGAGCATCTTCCCCTCCGCATCATATACCGCTACAATCAGAAGGGCGTCATCGCCATAGTGGTTTTTCACCTTCGCCGTCACGCTGCCCCGCTCAGGGTCAACGCTCAGGTCAAGGATACCGAACTCAGAAGGCTCCGTCGGCTCAAGCTCCGGATCAAAATCCGCTGTGGAGAGCTCGAGAATGCTCTGGTCCGCCGTATTCCAAACCAGATCGCTGTCATACCAGTAGGAGATCGTCGTACTGTATTTGGGGATCGTATAATCCGCATACCTGCCGCCGTAGGTCGAACCGCCGCTCACAGGCCTGGTCACCCCCTTCAGGTAGAGGAAGTCGGTAACCGTATCCCCGTCGCAGTTTGTCACATCCGCAAGGTAATTCTTTCCCCAAAGCGTGACGATATTCCACATATGCCTTCCGGCGCCAGTTCCGCCCGCCATAAAGCCGGTCACGAGATAGCACTGTGTTTTCCCGCGGAAGTCGGACAGGTCGCAGAGGAACTTGAACGCCTTGGAATAGCCCTCGCAGACAACATTGGTCGTCTCGTCGCCATCGAAGACATAGACCAGCTGCCACGGATTGCCATAGGGCGTATTCGCATTTTCCGCCGCGGCTGTATTGTAGGAGACGAGCCCGCAGATCGCATCCTTATAGGCTTCCAGCTTCTCATAGTCCAGCTTGGAGGCGTTTTCCGCAACGATCTGTTTCGCAGTGCTCACCGCCGTCGCGACCTGATAACTTGAAATCATCCCCCGTGAAACCACTGTGTTGTCTCCGCCATCAGCGTATTCCGACGCCACATAAAGCGTGATGACAAAGCTGGGGTCATCAACAAAAATGTTCGTTCCGTCACCGGAATAACCCTGACCTCCAAAGGTGTTCCCCTCCGTCTTGTCATACCAGTACAGCGCATAAGGACAGTCCACCAAAAGCGCGTCCGCAACGTCGCCCCAACTATTTTTCACATCGTTCAAAAACTTTTTGAACGCTTCGGAAGCCCCATCCCAATCACTTGCGCCCCAATATGAATAGGTCCACTTGTTTCCCGCGGCAATACCAAACGCCGTGTAGGGAATCGATATCACCGTGGAGCCGCCGTTTTGCGCAATATCGCTGATTTTTTCAGCAAGCTCATCATAGAGGATGCGGGCATACCCATCCAGCTTTGCACCCGCGGTGTCGATCTGCTTGCGCTCCATCAGTACAGGGGACGACTGCGCCGTCTCCTCCCGCGCAAGCTGGAGCATGTACTCATAGAAGAGGTCTTCTGACTGGTCCTCCGGCGTCGCGGCATCTTCCCCCGTGCCGTCGGCTGCGAGCGCGTGAATCGGCAGCAGCGAAAGCGCCATGCACAGCGCCAACAAAATACTACAGAATCGTTTGTTCATAACCGCCCACCTCTTTTTGATAAAATATAATATAGTATAGCACCCATCCCCGGCTATTGCAAGCAAAAAGCGCGCAGCGTTCTCCGCGGAGTCTATAATTAATAGACTCCGCGGAGCGCAATCTATTATCGGTAGAACACGTCGCTTGTCGATTCTATTCCAACGCTTTTCTATTAAACGTGCCGTTCTGTGACGTATAGATTTTGCTGCACCAAAATTCTATCATTTCCCCTCGTTCTATAGCAACAGCCGGAAAGGGATTTCCCTTTCCGGCTGCGTTGTTTTGGGGATTAGATCGCGTTGGTGTAACCGCGGAGCGGTTCAAGAATGTCGGGCTCCTCGGGCTTCTCGGGCTCGGGGACGATCTCCTGCGCGAAGTCGCGGTAGGCGGTCAGGCCAGCGCCGGCGGGGATCAGCTTGCCGATGATGACGTTCTCCTTGAGTCCGACAAGGTGATCCACCTTACCCTTAATGGCGGCTTCGGTGAGTACCTTGGTCGTCTCCTGGAAGGAAGCGGCGGACATCCACGAGTCTGTGGCGAGAGACGCCTTCGTGATACCCATGAGCAGCTGCGTCGCCTCCGCCTCGCGGAGGGCCTCGCCGGTCTCGGCGTTGACCTCGCCCGCGGCGGCGCGCTCGCGCACCTTCTCGTTGGCGTCCTCCAGCTCAAGCATGTCGACCATCGCGCCGGAGAGCAGCGTCGTGTCGCCGGCGTCCTCCACGCGGACCTTGCGCATCATCTGGCGCACAATGACCTCGATGTGCTTGTCGTTGATATCGACGCCCTGCTGGCGGTAGACCTTCAAGACCTCCTGAATGAGGTAGTCGTGCACCGCGGAGGTACCACGGATGCGGAGGATGTCGTGCGGGCTGAGCGCGCCGTCCTGGAGCTGGAAGCCCTTCTCGATCGTATCGCCGTCCTGCACGCGCAGACCCGTGTGCGGAATGGCATAGTTGCGGACGTCGCCGTCGTCGGCGGTGACAATGATGTTCACAAGGCTGCCCTTCTGGGATTCCTCGAAGCGGACCTTGCCGGAAATCTCGCTGAGCGTCGCCATCTTCTTGGGACGGCGCGCCTCAAACAGCTCCTCGACACGCGGAAGACCCTGCGTGATGTCCCCGCCGGCGACGCCGCCGGTGTGGAAGGTACGCATCGTCAGCTGCGTGCCCGGTTCGCCGATGGACTGGGCGGCAATAATGCCGACCGCCTCGCCGGGGCCGACCAGCTTGCTGGTCGCAAGGTTCATACCGTAGCACTTCGCGCAGACGCCGCTGTGCGCCTTGCAGGTCAGCACCGTGCGGATCTCAACGGAATGGATGTCGAAGCTTTCCAGAAGCTTCGCGTCGTCCGCGGACATCATGTGGTCCTTGGAGATCAGCACCTCGTCCGTTCCGGGCTTGAGCACATCATGCACCGGATAGCGGCCGTTGATACGCTCGGAAAACTGCTCGATGACCTGGCCGTTCTCGCTGATCTCGGCAGCCATGATGCCGGTGGTCGCCCCGCAGTCGTCGCTGCGGATGATAACGTCCTGGCAGACGTCGACCATGCGGCGCGTCAGATAGCCGGAGTCCGCAGTACGAAGCGCCGTATCGGCAAGACCCTTGCGGGCGCCGCGGGAGGAGGTAAAGTATTCCAGCACGGAAAGGCCCTCGCGGAAGTTCGCCTTGACCGGGATCTCGATCGTGCGGCCCGCGGTGTTCGCCATCAGGCCGCGCATACCGGTCAGCTGGCGGATCTGCTTCATCGAACCACGTGCGCCGGAGTCCGCCATCATAAAGACGGGGTTATACTTGTCCATGTTCGCCTGCAGGGCGTTGGTCACGTCGTCGGTGGTCTTTTCCCACTCGCGCACGACCTGGCGGTAACGCTCCTCGTTGGTCATGAAGCCCATCTTGAACTGGTCCTCGATCTCAACGACGCGCTGCTCGGTCTCGGCAATGAGCGTGTACTTCTCCGGGGGGATCGTCATGTCCGCGACGGAGATCGTGATGGCGGCGCGGGTGGAGTACTTGTAGCCCGTCGCCTTGATGTTGTCCAGCACCTCCGCCGCGATGGTGAAGTTGTGGAGCTTGATGGCACGGTCGACGATCTTGCCGAGC
>SVKP01000134.1 GCA_015068395.1 Oscillospiraceae bacterium | reverse complement strand
CGCCGTACCAGGTGTTGATGATGACCGCCTCGCGCTCGGAGACGTTGAACATCGCCGCCGTCTCGGAGTTCAATCCCAGCTCCTTGTAGTTCTCGACCTTCGCCTTGGAGGCGTTGAACACCACGAAGTCTGGCTCAAAGTTCTCCAGCTCCTCGTCCGTGGGCTGGATGAACATGTTCTTGATGAAGTGCGCCTGCCCGGCGACTTCCATGATGAAGCGCACCGCGATGCGCGTGTCCTCGTTCGTGCCGCAGAAGGCGTCCGCCACAAAGAGGCGCTTGCCGCTGAGCTCCTTGACCGCGATCTCCTTGCACGCCTTCCAGGTCTCCGGCGAGGCGGGATGGTTATCGTTCTTGTACTCGGGAGACGTCCACCAGACGGTGTCCTTGGAGCCCTCGTCCATGACGATGAACTTGTCGTTGGGCGAACGGCCGGTGTAAATGCCGGTCATGACGTTTACCGCGCCAAGCTCAGTGACCTGGCCCTTGTCGAAGCCCTCCAGCTCGGGCTTGATCTCCTCCTCATAGAGGAAATCAAAGGACGGGTTGTGGATGACCTCCGTTGCACCGGTGATGCCATACTTGGTAAGATCAAGCTTTGCCATGTTATGTACCTTCCCTTTCTCAATATGGTGCGCCCATATTTATTTGTTCAACGCGGATAGTCTATGCGCTTTCAGTTATTATACATCTTTCCTGTGATTTCTGCAACACTATTTCAGCAATACTTTTTGAAAATGTACGTTTTGAAAAGGCGTGCATGCATTAAATCGGTATTGCGCAAAATGCGCAAAAGAGATATAATCAAGGGGCTGATAACGTCGGTCTCAACACGATTGCGAGGAGTGATTTCCAAACCGCCGCCACAGAAGGAGCAGCACACATACCGGGACCTTCTGAATTTACCTGAAGGTGAAAGATATGAGCTTTACGACGGCCAACTCGTCGCACTGGCGTCCCCCAGTATAGCCCATCAGAGGATCAGTCGGCAATTGCTTACTCAGTTCAGCCGTTTTCTGGAAGGGAAACCATGCGAAATCTTTGCTGCGCCTTTGGACATTCGGTTGAACGAGCAAGCCGGAGACAGCCCGGACGACGTGAATACAGTGGTACAGCCTGACCTTATGGTCGTTTGCGATGCAAGTCAGGTCGACAACGGCAGCAGCATTTGAGTTTACTATATATTCTTAAAGGGGACGTAACATGGAAGCACTGAAGCAGCAGGCGCTGGCGTTGCAGGAGGAGCTGACGGCGCTGCGCCGCGACTTTCACATGCACCCGGAGCTGGGACTCAGGGAATACCGCACCGCGTCGCGCATTGAGGAGGAGCTGGATCAGCTCGGCGTCGCGCATCGGCGTATCGGCGAGACCGGCGTCTGGGCGACGATCCGGGGAACCGGCGCGGGTGGCGGCGCAGTCGCGCTGCGGGCGGACATCGACGCCCTGCCGATCGTGGAGCTGGGCTGCGCGCCCTACCGCTCGCAGAACGAGGGCGTGATGCACGCCTGCGGGCACGACGCGCACACTGCCTGTCTGCTCGGCGCGGCGAAGCTGCTCTCTGAAAACCTTGACCGCTTCGGCGGCGAGGTCCGGCTTGCGTTCCAGCCTGCGGAGGAATTCGGCAACACGCCACCCGCGTTCTTCGCCGAGGGCTTTCTGGACGGTGTGACGCGGGTGTTCGGGCTGCACTGCGCGCCCGACCTGCCTTCCGGCACGGTGGGGCTCAAGCCCGGCCCGAACAACGCGGGTGTGGACCGCTTCACGATCACGGTGCACGGGCTCTCCACCCACGTCGCGACCCCGCATCTCGGCGTGGACGCGCTCTACATCGCCTCGCAGCTCGTCGTTGCGCTGCAGGCGCTCGCGACGCGGCGCTGCGACCCGGTGGAGCCGGTGATCCTCGGCGTGGGCACCTTCCACGCGGGCACGACCTACAACGCGCTCGCCGAGACCGCGGTGCTTGAGGGCACGACACGCACAGTGACGCCCGGGACCCGCGCGCGCCTGCGCGAGCAGATCACCGCCCTCGCCACCGAGACCGCGAAGCTCTACGGCGGCACAGCGGAGCTCGCATGGGACGGCATCGCCTCCCCGCTCGTCAACGACCCGGAAGCCGCGGCGGAGGCAGCGGCGCTCGTGCGCGAGACATGGCCGGAAAAGCGCGTCGTCACTGACCGCGCGATCTCGCTCACGGGCGACGACTTCGCCGAATACATCCTCGACGTGCAGGGCGCTTACGCCTATCTCGGCACGAGTGACAGCGCGCGCGAGCAGACGTGCCACAACATCCACAGCGCCGACTTCGACATTGACGAGAGCGCCCTCCCCTTCGGCGCGTGGCTCTATGCCGCCAACGCGATTCGTTGGCTTGCGCAGAAGTAAACATTCTCTATTCGCCTATTTACAAAAGGACAGGGGCTGCAAAGCAGCCCCTGTCCTTTTGAGCAACGTTGGTTTACAGGCTCACTCAGCCGTGTTTACTGCCCCGACAAAGAGCGGCAGGCCGTCCACGCCGGTAATCAGGAAGCCGAAGGGACGGTTCAGATCCATCTCGATCACAGGCAGCCTCTCGGGCATCATCGCGGTCGTTTCGACCGAAATCGCGGTGAACGCCGCCGCCTCGCAGCCCTCCTCATCCACCTTCACACGCGCGGCATGCTTGACGGCGGAAACCACCGCGTCCAGCTCCGTGAGCGGGGAGAAGTCGGCGGCAGACTTGTCGAACACGTCCGTCACGCCGAGGGTCTTGAGCGCCGGAATGAGGTCGAGGTCGCTGTCCACGTCAAACTTCGGCACGCTCCAGCGGATCTCGGCGGCAGAGGGATCGGACAGGGACGCGAGGTCCACCGCCTCGCCGGAGAGCAGGCTTTCCAGCGTCACGCCCTCGTCGGGCAGCAGAAACCACATCTGCTTGCCGTCCGTAAAGGGAAGATATGCGACGGTAAAGGTATCGCCGCGATAGTAAGTTCCGCGGTCGACCGACTTGTGCATGAAATCGACGCGCTGCTCCGTACCGTCGGCGGCGGTGAAGACGTCCTCTTCGGTGGCGAATTCGCTGAACTGACTGCGCCACGTTCCCTTAAAATAGAGCGTGGAGATGAGCATCATCAGCGTATCCGGGTTGGTTTTCAGACCATTCGCCGCATTTTCCAGCAGATGGTTCGTGTTCTCGTTGATCCATTCGGCAATTGCCGCGTCCGTCGTCCGGTCGCCCATTTTCGCGCGGAAGGTCGAGGCGTAATAGTCGCTCGCCAGCCGGTCGACCGTATCCTGCCGAAAACTGAACTGCTCGTTGAGCCAGATCGAGTTGGCAAGCAGCGTCTTGTCGGTCGCGCTGTCGCGGTAGAGCGTGCGCCAGAGCGTGTTCGCCGCGTCGCGCGCCTGCTCGACGTCGGAGAGCCCCAGCAGGTCCAGCAGCTGCGCGCGGGTCTCGCCGTCGGTGGTCTCGCAGAGCATGCACAGCGCGAGATAGAGGTTGGCGGGCGAGTAGACGACGTTCTTCTCCGACGCGCCGTCAAAAAGCAGCTCCGCGGTGCGCAGCGTGTACGCCAGAAACGCCGGAGTCAGCGTATCGTCGACGCCGTCCCCGCGCAGCGCCCCCACCGCGTCATAATAGGCATCCTGTTTCGCGCTGAACTCCTGCCAGAGCTTGTCGTACGCCTCGTTGTACCCGTCTTCACCGAGGGCGTCGCGGTCCAGCGCGCCGAGCTCCGCCCAAAGGACCTCTTCGTTCGGCTCCTCCGGCAGCTCCGGCAGCGCGGCGAGCCGCAGCGCCAGCTGGTCAAAGCTCTCCGCCGGACTGGCAGGGCTGTCCGCGACGACCGGCGCGGGCGTCACGCCTCCGTCCTCCTCCGTATGCTGGATCGGCGCGCTCTGCGCGCAGCCGCCGAGAGCGAAGCATAAGCACAAAAGCAATGCTATCATCTTTTTCATCTGTGTTAACCTCCTCAGGGTGTTGTAACCGATTAGACGCGCCTTTTTCGCAAAAGTTCCATACGGAAAAATCTCCCCTCTCTTTTACAGGAAAGCCCTTGCGCCGGGCTGCGGTTTCCGATATAATGCAAAAAGGGACCCAATAATAAAAAATATAAGGAGGAACCGGACATGGAGCAGAAGTTCTTTATCTGCGAGCATTGCGGCAACATGGTCGCCGCCATCAAGGTGGAGGGCTGCCCGATCACCTGCTGCGGACAGGCGATGAAGGAGATCATTCCCGGCACGAGCGACGGCGCGCGCGAAAAGCACGTCCCGGTCTACACCGTAGAGGGGAACAAGGTCACTGTCACGGTCGGCGAGGTGGAGCATCCGATGCTCGCCGAGCACTACATCGAATGGATCTCGATCCAGACCAAGCAGGGCAACCAGCGCAAGACGCTCAAGCCCGGCGAACCGCCGAAGGCGTGCTTCATGCTCTGCGAGGGCGACGAAATCGAAGCCGTCTACGCCTATTGCAACCTCCACTCCCTTTTCAAGGCGTAAAACCTGTTTTCCTATCAAAAAACGTGCCGTCTCCGGCACGTTTTTTGCATTATGAGGCGGGAGGGAGAAAGGAAGCCGATGTTTTTCTGCAAATTCCAGAAGAAACCTTTTTTTGACGGTGCAAATCGGCAGGCGCTGTGTTATAATGCTCTGGAACTCATATGGAAAAGGGGAACTCACATGAAAAGAGCACTTTCTCTTGTGCTGGCTCTGCTCCTTGCGCTCTCCTGCGCCGCGTGTTCCGGGCAGTCCGCGCCGCAGCCTGCCAAGGAGCCCGCACAGCAGACGGAGCCTGCCGTTCAGCCCTCGTCCTCCGAGCCGCAGCCCCAGAGCGAGCCGGAGCCGGCAAAGGAGGCGGTCTGGCACTACACGCTCACCACACAGACAGCCGCGGACCGCTGCGTGCTCGACGACAATGACAGCACGGTGCTTGCCACGACCTCCTACGAATATCCCGTGCTGAGCGCCGAGAGCGACGGCGGCGCGGGCCAGGAGCCGCCCGAGGCTGTCCGCCGGGTGGTAGACGCGTTCAACAGCGGCGTTCAGTCCTATCTGTCGGGGCTGACCTCCGCCGGGGAGCTTGGCGAAACCGCAAAGCAGCAGTATCTGGAAACGGACCCGGAGTACCGCACGTATTTCACCGCATACTACGGCGCGACGGAGGTCTGCTATACCCGGCAGACGGACGAGCTTCTGGAGATCCAGCTCTTCGAGAGCTATTACTGGGGCGGCGCGCACGGCGTCGAGTCATTTGAAAACCTACACTTTGATCTCGGCACAGGCTCCTTCTTCGAGCTTGCCGACCTGACGGACGACGCGCCCAGGCTCCACGACCTGATCGCGGAGACGATCATCGAGGACATCTTTGACCGCGGCGAGGAGAACTGGTACTTCGAAAACTTTGCCCAGAGCATCCGGGAACGCAAGATCTACAACGTCTCCCTCGACGCGGAGGGCTTCAACGTAATCTTCGATGAGTATGAGATCGCCGCCTACGCCTCCGGGCTGCCGGAGTTCACCGTCCCCTACGCGATCATCTGCCGCTATCTGAATGAGCGCGGCTTGCGGCTGCTCGACCCGTCGCTGGAAACACGCATCCTCGGCGACTACTACGACGCGCTTGCGATGTGGTACTGGTTCGAAGGCGGCGCGCCGCTGGATTACAACGACACGCGCATGGGCGCCTACACCACCGGGTATGGCGACGGCGAAATGCCGTATCAGCGCATCGACGACCCGGAGGTCACGTCGCTGGACGCGCTTCGCAGTTGGCTGGGAACACGCTTCTCCGCCGAGCTGATCGAGCAGAGGCTCTCCGCAAGCCAGTCGCTGTTTCAGGAATTTGACGGCGTACTCTACGCCGCCGCCGTGGGGCGCGGCGCCGACATGACAGTCGAATCGGTCGACTTTACGGTGGAGCTGAACGCCGACCAAAGCGGCGGGCGCATCCTTGCCGACATCCACCGTCAGGATTATGACGAGCAGAAGGCGGATTGGGTCTCGACCGGCGTGGTCGATCAGGTCGAGTTCCCCTTTACGCTGGGCGAAACCGGCGCGATCTTCAGCGCCTTCCCGACCATCTGGTAAAGATGAGCAAAGCCCCTCCCGCCGCGGCGGGAGGGGCAAAATATTTATTTTGCGTCGAGCCAGCGGACGGCGGCGAGGGCGGCGACAGCGCCGTCGGAGACGGCGGTGGTCAGCTGGCGCACATTCTTGGTGCGGCAGTCACCCGCGACAAACACGCCGGGCGTCGGCGTCTCGCAGTCCTCGGCGGCCTCGGCATAGCCCGTCTCGTCGAGTTGCAGCAGCGAGGCGAACGCCGCGTTGTCCGGCTCGCCGCCGATGGCGATGAACAGGCCGTCGACCGTCAGCTCGCGCCACGCGCCGCGCTGCTCGACCACCACGCCGTGCAGCTCCTCCGCGCCCAGCAGCTCGCGGACCTCCGCCTCCAGCACGAACTTGACGTTTGCACGCTTGTCCAGCGCCTCCGCAAGCCTCTGCTCGCCGCGAAAGCTGTCCCGCCGGTGGATCAGGTAGACCTGCGTGCAGGTCTCGCTAAGCAGCAGGGCGTCTTGCAGCGCGCTGCTGCCACCGCCCACGACCGCCACCGCGCGCCCCTTGTAGAACGCCCCGTCACAGACGGCGCAGTAACTCACACCGCTGCCGGTCAGCTCCGTCTCCCGCGGGACGCCCAGCTTGCGCGGCTTCGCGCCGGTCGCAAGAATGAGCGAACGCGCGCGGTACTCCGCGCCGCCGTCGCAAAACACGCTCACGCCCGCCGCGTCGTGCCGGACGCCGACGGCCTCCTCCAGCTCGACCTCCGCGCCCTGCTCCATCGCCTGCGCGAGCAGCCGGTCGCCCAGCTCCGTGCCGGTGATCGACGCGAAGCCCGGGAAATTCTCCACGCGCGGCGACCAGGTAATCTGCCCGCCGAAGGTGCTCTTTTCCAGCACGAGCACACTTTTTCCGGCGCGCCTCGCATAGACCGCGGCGGTCAGCCCCGCTGGGCCGCCGCCTATAATCAAGATATCATACATGATTCTTCCCTCTGCTCCTCAACAAATCGGCAGCGGCCTTGCGGCCGCTGCCGGTGTGGTTTTTGCAGCGTGTCAGGCGATGGCGGTCACATACTGCTTGATCGCGCCCGCGCCGGCGATCTTCTCGACGTTCTCCCCGTCGAGCAGCACCAGCGTCGGCGCCTGCTTGACGCCGTATTGCAACGCAAGCTCGGTATTCTCGTCGGCAAGAACCTTCTCGTAGGCAAAGCCCGCCTTGTCCAGATACTGGCAGGCAATGCGGCAGTTGGGGCAGGTCCGCGTGACAAAGAGGATCGCGCGCTGTACGCTGCGCACGCCGGACTGCGCCTTCGCGGCGGGATCGTCCGGCTCCTCGCGTGGGCCCTTGTGCGTCAGCGTGGAGTGGTTCAGCACATAGGTGCGGCGCTCGCGGTACTCCTGCGACTTGCCCTCGTTCCAGTTCTGCACGGGGCGATAGTAACCGGTGATGCGGCTGTAAACCTCGGTCGTCTTGCCGCAGTGCGGGCAGGGAAACTGCTCGCCGCTGAGATAGCCGTGGTCGCGGCAGACGGAGTAGGTCGGCGAGAGCGTGTAATACGGCAGGCGGTAATTCTCCGCAATCTTGCGCACGAGCCGTGCCGCAGACTCCCAGTCGGGCAGCTTCTCGCCCAGGAAGGCGTGGAACACGGTGCCGGAGGTGTAGCGGGTCTGCAGGTCGTCCTGAATGTCCAGCGCCGCGAAGATGTCCTCCGTGTAGCCCACGGGCAGATGCGAGCTGTTGGTGTAGTAGGGCGTCCCGCCGGGCTCGGCGGCGGTGATGATGTCGGGATAGAGCTCCACGTCGTGCTTGGCGAGGCGGTAGGCGGTG
>SVKP01000133.1 GCA_015068395.1 Oscillospiraceae bacterium | reverse complement strand
CCGCCACTCCGAAGCCCGCTTCGACGACCGCCTCCGGCACCGTCCGCGCGCCGCACACGCAGATCCTCGGCAGCGGCCGCGACACTGTCACGATCATGGTATACATGTGCGGCACCGACCTTGAGTCCAAGTATGGCATGGGGACCTCCGACTTGCAGGAGATGGCTGCCGCGTCGCTGAGCGACAAGGTCAACATCATCGTGTTCACCGGCGGCTGCAAGCAGTGGAAGAACAATGTGGTTTCCAGCAGCGTCAACCAGATCTACAAGGTCGAAAACGGCGGGCTGCGCCTGCTCGAAAAGAACGCCGGAACCTCGCCGATGACGCTGCCCGCCAATCTTGCCGGGTTCATTCAGTACTGCGCGAAAAACTACCCGGCGAACCGCAATGAGCTGATCTTCTGGGACCACGGCGGCGGTTCCCTCAGCGGTTACGGCTACGACGAGAAGAATCAGACCGCGGGCTCGATGGACCTCGGCGGCATCAACAAGGCGCTTTCCGACGGCGGCGTGACCTTTGATTTCATCGGCTTCGACGCCTGCCTGATGGCGACGCTGGAAAACGCCCTGATGCTCACCAAATACGCCGACTATATGATCGCCTCCGAGGAGACGGAGCCGGGCGTCGGCTGGTACTACACCAACTGGCTCACCGCGCTTTCCAAGAACACCTCGATGTCTACGCTGGAGATCGGCAAGAACATCGTCGACGATTTTGTCAGCGTCTGCGCGCAAAAGTGCCGCGGGCAGGATACGACGCTCTCCGTCGTCGACCTCGCGGAGCTTGAGGCGACGGTCCCGGACACGTTCAAGAGCTTTGCTGTCGATACTGCCGGCATGGTGCAGGGCAGCGAGTACAAGGCGGTTTCCAGAGCGCGCGGCAATACGCGCGAATTCGCGGCGTCGAACCGCATCGACCAGGTCGATCTGGTCCACCTTGCCAGCAATCTCGGCACCGAGGAGGGCAAGGCGCTCTCCAACAGCCTGCTTTCCGCGGTCAAGTACAACAAGACGTCCTCCACGGTCTCGAATGCCTACGGCATTTCCATCTATTTTCCGTATCAAAAGACCTCGAAGGTCAAGGCGGCGGCAAAGACCTACAGCGACATCGGCATGGACGACGAGTACACGCGCTGCATCCAGCAGTTTGCGAGCATGGGCGCGGCTGGCCAGAGCGTTTCGAGCAGCGTCTCCAACTACGCTTCCAATCCTCTGGGCGCGCTGCTGGGCTCGTCTGCATCCTCCGGGAGCAGCAGCATCGCGGGCGGCGACATGGTTTCCCAGCTGCTCATGGGCGTCCTGTCCAGCACGCTCACGGGCGGGCGCACGATGGACACCGAGCGCGCCGCGGCGTATCTGACGGAGAATCAGCTGGATTCCTCGTACCTTGTCTGGACGGGCGATGCGCCGGAGCTCCGGCTCAGCGAGGAGCAGTGGAGCCTTGTGAACGACTTGGCGTTGAGTGTGTTCTATGACGACGGCGAGGGCTACATCGACCTTGGCCTCGACAACACCTTCAGCTTTACCGAGGACGGCGCGCTCAAGGGCGAGTTCGACGGCTCCTGGCTCTCCATCGACGACCAGCCGGTTCCGTACTATCACATTGCCGACGTCTACGATGGGGACAGCTACGCGATCTCCGGCTATGTGCCCTGCCTGGTCAACGGCGAGCGCGCGGAGCTGCTGCTGATGTTTGACAATGACAATCCCTACGGTTACATTGCCGGCTGGCGCAGCGTCTATATCGGCGGGGAGACCGAGACCGTTGCCAAGAGCGCCTACGAGCTGAACGAGGGCGACAGGATCGACTTCGTCTGCGACTACTATGGTTACGACGGCACGTATCAGGACAGCTATCTCTTCGGCGACGAGTGGACCTATCACGACGGCGCACAGATCAGCAACACCTATATCAAGGCGGATCGCGCCAACGCGACCTATCGCCTGACCGACATCTACGGGCAGAACTACTGGACGCCCGCGATCCCGTAACAACACATAAAAAAATCATCCTGAGCTTTTCTTCAGCTCAGGATGATTTTTTAGCAGATGGGGAAGATCAATCAGATGGCGCTGCCGCCCATGTCGATCTTGCCGGAGACCTTCGCGCCGCGGGACATGGCAAGCGTGCCGGTCTTGATGTCGCCGATGACCTGCGCGTTTTCCGTCAGCGTGATGTTGCCCTGAACGTTCAGGTTGCCCTTGACGATGCCGGAGCAGACGATATTGGCGGCGCGGATGTTGCCGGAGACGGACGAAGACTCGTTGATGGACACGTCGCCGCTGACCATCGCGTCGCCGATGAGCACGCAGTCGACCAGAACCAGCTCCGCCGCGGCGATGCTGCTCTGGGTGTTGCTGTGGATTGTCACCTTGCCGTCGGACGCGATTTCGCCCTTGAAGTCGCCGACGATCTCCACGTCGCTGTCGGAGCGGAGAGTGCCCTCCATGGAGGTGCCAGGGGCAAAGTACGTGCAGTTCTCGCGGTGCACATACGCGTGCTTTGCCTGCGGAACAGGCGCAGGGACAGGTGCAGGCGCCGGGGCGGGAGCCGGAGCGACAGGCTCAGGGATGGGGTCGAAGACCGGCGGCTGCTCAAAGGAAGCGGGAGGCACAAAAGAGGGGACCTCCGGCTCTGTGAAAGCAGGCGGTTCCGCAAAGGAAGGCTCGTTGACAGCAGGCTCTTCCGGCAGCGGAGCGACAGGCTCGGCGGGCACAAAGTTCTCAAGCTGCGCCATTTCTTCCTGAATGGCGGCTTCTTCGTTTTCGTCCGGGGCCTTGCCAAGACCGAACATCTCGAACATCGCCTGGCTGAAGTTGTCTTTCTTGCTCATGTTTCTTTTCCTCTTTCCGTTGTATTGGTTAATTTGGATAATTATAAAGCACCGGCAGCGTATTGGGCGTGATCGCGGAGAACTCAAAGCCCATGCTTCGCAGCTGATCGATTGCGGGACCGAGCGCCTGGGGGGTCGTGGTTTTCATCTCGCTGTCATGGAAGAGCACGAAGCCGCGGATCTTGCCCGAAGCGCCGCGCACGACGTTCGCCGCGAGCTGCGACGCCGGCTTGACGTGGGTCGTCACGGCGTCCTCGCTGGAGATGTTCCAGTCAAACGGGACGAAGCCGCGGCGGATCATCTCCGAGAGGATCTCCTGATAGAAGCCGCCGTCATACCCGTTGATGCTGCCGCCGGGGCAGCGGAAGACGGTCGGGGAGGTGCCGGTCGCCTCGCGTATCTGCTGGAAGTTCTTGTAGAACTCTTCGAGAAAGCCTTCCACTGAGGCGTAAACCACGGAATAATCGTGGGAATAGGAGTGCATGCCGATCGTGTGCCCCTCCTCCACGATCCGGCGCATGCGCGCCAGATCCGCCTCGTCCGTTTTGCCGGTGACGAAAAACGTTGCCTTCACGTCCTTTTCCGCGAGCACATCAAGAACCTCGTCCGTCCGGTCGGAGGGACCGTCGTCAAACGTCAGATAGATCGTTTTTTCCGCGCGTTCCGTCGCCGCGTAGGGCTGCGGCGCATAAAAGTCGGGGTAAAGGCTCTGATAGGACGGCGGATCGGCTGAGAGCGGCGCGTCGTCTGCGGGGGAGGACTCGCTGCCTTGCGCAGGCTCCATTTCGCCCTCCGGCTCCGCGGCAGGCTGCCTGTCCGGCTCAAAGGTGCTCTGCGGGGAATTGTGCTCGGGTGCGTCGTCCGGCGCGACCTCCGCCGTCGGCGGCGTTTCAGCGACTGCGGAACCTTGTCCGATTTGCCTGTAAAAATTGATGGCGAGCAGGGTCGGAATCAGGATCAGGATACAGACCGCGGCAAAAATGAGATTTTTAAAGAATCGGACGCTGCCGAGATACAAACCCAATCACCTTCCCACAGGTGGCCCATACGCCCACCATTCTCTTGCAATCTAAGAGTATATCACATGATTCGAATAAGTAAAACACTTTTTTACATAAAAAATAAAAAAATTGACCTCGTCTCTTCGTTGAAACCGTTCGGTATGAGATTCGTGACCGGGAAAAGCCTTCGTCGTCTGAAATAATGGATTGTGGATGATTTTTGTTAATATTCACCATAAATGGTTTGAAGTTTTTTCCAATAGTGTATCTTGAAAAATCATTTAAAAAGCACTATAATAACTTTGGGTTTTTATGCGCAATTTTGCTTCTGCCTTGATAAAAGCGTGTTTTACAGAGAGGAGGTGGGTGTTTTTGTATCAAGTTGGGGACAAAATCGTTCATCCAATGCACGGCGCGGGTGTGATAGAGGACATTGTAGAGGAAAAAATCAGTGGATCGGTGGTCCCCTTTTATGTGTTCAAGATGCCCATTTCCGGTCTGACGTTGAAAATTCCGACGGCGAACAGTGAAATGATCGGTATTCGCTCTATCTCTTCCATCGACGTGATCGAGAAGGTCATCGAGATGATCCCGAGTCTCAGCATCAATATGACTGCGAATTGGAACCATCGCTATCGCGAGAATATGGAGCGGATCAAAAGCGGCGACCTGATGGAGGTCGCGAGCGTAATCAAGGCGCTCATGCACCGCGACAGCGAGCGCGGACTCTCCAACGGCGAGCGCAAGATGCTGCACAGCGCAAAGCAGATACTTATTTCTGAGATCGTACTGGCGGAAAGCGTTGAGTACCCGGCGGCGGAGGCGCGCGTCAATGCGGTGATGCTGTCAAAAGAAATGGCGGTTTGAGTTCTTGCCGCCGCAGGAGGAATCAAAAGGACATGAAATTCTGGAAGAAGCTGTTCCCCAATCACCGGCCCGCGCATCCGTACTGCTCGGCATTGATCGCAGCGGCCGGCTCGTCCCGGCGCATGGAGGGGGAGAACAAGCTGCTGCTCCCGCTTGGCGGCAAGCCCGTGATCGTGCACACGCTTGAGGCGATGGACGCCTCGCCCAGCATTCGCGAGATCATCCTTGCCGTACGCGAGGAGGACCTGCTCCGCTTTGCGGAGCTTTGCAAGACCTATGAGATCAAAAAACCCGTCAAGGTTATCGTCGGGGGAAAGACGCGCACGGAGTCCGTCCTGCGCGCCGCTGCGGAGGCGAACGAGAACGCGGATCTGCTTGCCGTTCAGGACGGCGCGCGCCCGTTTGTGACGCCGGAGCTGATCGAGCGTGTGATCGAAGCCGCGCGCGTCAATTTTGCCGCGGCGCCCGCTATCCCGGTCAAGGATACGATCAAGGTCGCCGAAAACGGCGTCGTGCGCGAGACGCCGGATCGCTCCACGCTGTACGCCGTGCAGACGCCGCAGGTCTTCGACGCGCAGCTCCTGCGCGCCGCGTTGCAGTCCGCTGTCGACGCAGACGCTGAGCTGACGGATGATTGCAGCGCTGTAGAAAGAATGGGCAAGGAGATATACTTGACAGAAGGCTCAGAGGAAAACATTAAGCTGACGACGCCGATGGACCTGTTTTTCGCGCGCGCGATCCTGGAACGGAGAGAGGTGCAGGGCAGCTTATGACGGCTTTGCGGATCGGACACGGTTATGATGTGCACCGCCTTGTCGAGGGGCGCGCGCTGATCCTCGGCGGCGTGACGATCCCGCACCCCGTCGGGCTGGACGGGCACTCGGACGCCGACGTTTTGCTGCACGCGGTCATGGACGCGCTGCTCGGCGCGGCGGCGCTGGGCGATATCGGCAAGCTGTTTCCAGACTCTGACCCTGCCTACGAGGGAGCGTCGAGCCTCGCGCTGCTGCGCGATGTTGCGTGGCAGCTTGCGTCAGCCGGATTCGCCGTCGTCAACGTGGACGCCACGGTGCTGGCGCAGCGCCCCAAGCTCGCACCGTATCGCGAGCAGATGCGGGAGAATATTGCCTCCGCGCTCTCCGTTGACGTCTCCTGCGTCAGCGTGAAGGCGACGACGGAGGAAGGGCTCGGCTTCACGGGAAGCGGAGAGGGCATCGCGGCGCACGCGGTCGCCATGCTGGAAAAGACCGCAAAGGTATAATTATTTTGATAGCGTCGGCTGCCTCGGAGCAAAGCTCCGGGGCAGCTTTTGTCACGCTCCCGGCGCCGCGTTCATATCATGCGGTAAAGGGGGGCAACTCTATGGACCATTATCTTTTCACCGCGCGCTCGATCACGCATGCGCAGAGCATGGCGCAGGTTTTGGAGCGTTCGGGTATCTATATAAGGATACGCCGCATCGGGAACGGCATGACCGGCAACGGCTGCGGCTATACGCTGGAGGTCCCGGCAAGACAGTATCGGAGGGCGGCGGCGCTTTTGAAGGCGTCGGGCACGCTTCCGATCAGGGTGTTTTTCGTCTCGAACGGAAAACGGCAGGAGGTGGCGCTGTGATCTATCTGGACAGCGCCGCGACGACGTTTCACAAGCCGCAGGCGGTTTTGACGGCGGTCACGCGGGCGATGCGGACCATGAGCTCGCCCGGGCGCGGCGGCTACGCGAGCGCGCACGCGGCGGAGCAGGCGCTTTTTCGCTGCCGCGGCCTTGCGGCGTCGATGTTCGGCGTCTCGGAGCCGGAGCGGGTGATCTTTACGATGAACGCGACGCACGGGCTGAATATTGCGATCAAGAGCCTGGTTCCGCCCAGCGGCAGGGTCGTCGTGTCCGGCTATGAGCACAATGCCGTGACCCGGCCGCTCCACGCGCTCGGCGCGGAGACCGTCGTCGCGGCGTCGCCGCTTTTTGACGCCTCCGCCTGCGTCCACGCCTTTGAGCACGCGCTGCGCCGCGGCGCGGACGCCGCCGTGTGCACCGCGGCGTCCAACGTGTTCGGCTACGCCCTGCCGATCGAACGGATCGCCGCGCTGTGCAGGCGCGCCGGGGTCCCGCTGATCGTGGACGCCTCGCAGTCGGCGGGTATTATGCCGCTCGACATGGAGGCGCTTGGCGCGGCTTTCGTCGCAATGCCGGGGCACAAGGGGCTTTACGGACCGCAGGGGACGGGGCTGCTGCTCTGCGGCGCGGAGACGGAGACCCTGATCGAAGGGGGCACGGGAAGCGAATCGCTCCGGCAGGAGATGCCCACATTTCTCCCGGACCGTTTGGAGGCGGGAACGCACAACATACCCGGCATCGCGGGCCTGGAGGCGGGGCTCCGCTTCGTCCAATCGACGACGCCCGAGCGGATCGCGCGGCACGAGCGCGCGCTGATCCGGCGCGCGGCGAACGGGCTTCGGCAGCTTCAGGGCGTTGCGGTCTATGCCGCGGAGGACGCCGACGCGCAGCTCGGGGTTTTGTCGTTTGCGTCGCGGAAGCGCGAGCCGGAGGAGATCGCCGAAGCGCTGGCGCGGCGCGGCGTCGCGGTCCGCGCGGGGTATCAGTGCGCGCCGCTTGCCCATCGGACGGCGGGCACGCTCGAGCACGGCACGGTGCGCGTGAGCGTATCCGCCTTCGAGCGCGAGGCAGACGTCGACGGCTTCCTCTACGCGATGCGGGATATCCTGAAAAAGTAGATATGGCTTGCAAAATGGGAAATAATAGGGTATAATTCAGCATCATTTCTATCAACGGAAGAGAGGAAAAACACTATGGCTGACGAAGTCAAGACCGTTGACGGCGCGGAGAGCGAGAGCAAAAACTTCATCCACGCCTTTGTGGAGGAGGATATCGGCCCCGGCGGACGCTATGAGGGAATGCAGGTGCATACGCGCTTCCCGCCCGAGCCGAACGGCTATCTGCACATCGGACACTGCAAGGCGCTGACCATCGACTTCGGCACGGCGGAGAAGTTCGGCGGCATCTGCAACCTGCGCATGGACGACACCAACCCCGCCAAGGAGGACACCGAGTTCGTCGAGGCGATCCAGGAGGACATCCACTGGCT
>SVKP01000132.1 GCA_015068395.1 Oscillospiraceae bacterium | reverse complement strand
CCGAGGGCAAAAAGACCGTTTCGCTGGAGATCGCGGAGCAGCTCGACTGGAAGATGCCGGACTATCTCGCCATCTCCGTCGGCGACGGCTGCACGATCGCGGGCGTCTGGAAGGGCCTGCAGGACATCTACGCCATCGGCTTTATCGACCGGCTGCCGCGGCTCATCTCCGCGCAGGCGGAGGGCTGCCACCCGATCAACCGCGCGATCGCCGAGAACAAGCCGTGGGAGCCGATGGAGGAGAACACGCTGGCGGACTCCATCGCGGTCGGCGTGCCGCGTAATGCGGACAAGGCGCTCATGGCGATCCGCGAGTCGAACGGCGTCGTCGTCAACGTCACGGACGAGGAGATCATGGCGGCGCAGAAGCTGCTGGGCACGACCTGCGGCGTCTTTGGCGAGCCCGCGGGCGTGACCGGCACGGCGGGGCTCAAAAAGCTCTGCGAGCAGGGCGTGATCGGGAAGAACGACACCGTGGTATCGGTCGTGACCGGAAACGGACTCAAGGACGTGGCGAACGCCATCAAGTTCTGCGGCGAGCCGATGAAGCTTCCGAATGACCTGGATGCGCTCGTCGAAGAGATTAACAGGCGCGGCCTGAAAACCGAATAAGAGAGAAAAAAACTGCCCGCCTCGAAAAAGAAGCTCGAGGCGGGCAGCATTTTATTTCAGCAGCAGCTCCGCGATCTGCACGGCGTTGGTCGCCGCGCCCTTGCGGACCTGGTCGCCGCAGCACCAGAGGTTGAGACCGCGCTCGTCGGTCAGGTCCTCGCGAATGCGCCCGACGAACACAAGGTCCTGATCCGAGGTGTCCAGCGGCATGGGGTAGACCTTGTTCGGCAGGTCGTCGACCAGCTTGCAGCCGGGTGCGGCGGCAATCAGCTCTCTTGCGCGCTCCACGCTGATCTTTTCCTTTGTCCGCAGCACCACGGAGACGCTGTGCGAACGAACGACCGGCACGCGCACGCAGGTGCAGGAGACCTTGAGCTCCGGCAGGTGCAGAATCTTCCTGCCCTCGTTCTGCATCTTCATCTCCTCGCTGGTGTAGCCAATGTACTGCTCGCCGCCGATCTGCGGGATGACGTTGTAGGCGATCTGGTACTGGAACACGCGCGGCGCATAGCTCTCGCCGCGAAGTCCCGCCTCGACCTCCGCCATCAGCTCCTTGGGCCCGTTTGCGCCCGCGCCGGAGGTCGCCTGATAGGAGGAGACGATCATCGTCTCGATGGGGCTCTCCCTGGCAAGCGCGTTGACCGCGACCAGCGTCACGATGGTCGTGCAGTTGGGGTTGGAGATAATACCGCTGTGCTGCTTTACGTCCTCGGGGTTGATCTCGGGGATGACCAGCGGCACCTTGGGGTCGAGCCGGAACGCGCTGGAATTGTCCACAAATACCGCGCCCGCCTTGACGATGGACGGCGCGAAACGCTCCGCGATATCGTTCTCCGCCGCGCCCAGCACGATGTCCAGACCCGTGAAAGCGTCGTCCGACGCCTCAACGATCGTGACGTCCTCGCCGCGGAAGCTGACGCTCGTGCCCGCGCTGCGCGCGGAGGCGATGGGACGCAGGGAGGCGACGGGGAAATCGCGCTCGGCGAGGATCTTCATCATCTCCTGCCCGACGGCGCCCGTCGCGCCAAGAATACCGACGTTTACCTTATCCATAAAGCATTACTCCTTTACAAAACTGTCATACAGGACGCGGATCGCCTGTTCAAAGTCCTTTTCCTCGACGCCGATGATAATGTTCAGCTCGTCGGGGCCCTGCGTAATCATGCGCACGTTGACGCCGTTTTTGCCCAGCGCGGCGAAGAGCTTGCCCGAGGTGCCGAGGCGGTTCGCCATCTTGCGCCCGACGGCGGCGACGACCGCGATGTGTTCCGCCACCGTAATACTATTCGGCTTGAGCTCCTTTTGCAACTCGCCCAGCACCTCGTACAGCCGCCCGCTGACCCGCGCCGAGTCGACCAGAAGGGAGACGGAGTCGATGCCGGAGAGAATGAATTCGACGTTGATCTCGCGCTTTTCCAGCACCTCCATCACCTGGAGCAGGATGCCATGCTCGGAGGAAAGCCCTGTTTTCGCGATGTTGATGATCGAAAAGCCCTTTTTTCCGGCGATGCCGGTGATGAACGAGTCGCCGCCGTCCTGCTCGTCCTCCACCGTCTCCATAATCATGGTGCCGGGGTGGGCGGGGTCGTTTGTGTTGCGGATGTTGAGCGGGATGTGCTTTTCGCGCACGGGGTAGACCGCGCCCTCGTGGAGCACCTGCGCGCCGATGTAGCTCAGCTCGCGCAGCTCGTTGTAGGTGATGAAGCGGATCGGCGCGGGGTTTTTGACGATGCGCGGGTCCGCCATCAGAATGCCGGAGACGTCCGTCCAGTTTTCGTAGACGTCGGCTTCGAGCGCCGCGGCGGCAAGCGCGCCGGTGATGTCGCTTCCTCCGCGCGTGAAGGTGTGGATATGCCCGTCGGGCATGACGCCGTAAAAACCGGGGATCACGACGCGGCGGCCGCCCGCGGCGCGGCTGAGTGCCTCGTAGCTCGCCTCCCGGTCCACGCTGCCGTCAAAGCGGAACTTGACCCACAGCGCCGCGTCGAGGAAGTCGAAGCCGAGATATGCCGCCATCAGCTTGGCGGAGAAATACTCGCCGCGCGAGGCGAGCTCGTCCTTCGACACCTCGCCCGCGCGCAGCCTGTCCCACAGCGCGTCGAATTCGCCGTCCAGCTCGATCGAGAGCCCGCAGTCCCGCGCGATATCGCGGTAGCGCTCGCGGATCATGGCAAAGATGTCGCCGCAGTCCACGCCGTATTTGACGTGGGCGGCGCAGAGATAGAGCAGGTCGGTGAGCTTGTGGTCGTCCGCCGTGCGCTTTCCCGGAGCCGAGACGACCACCACGCGGCGCGCGGGGTCGGAGAGCACGATGGAGCGGACCTTGGCGAACTGCGCGGCGTCCGCGCAGGAGGAACCGCCGAATTTAACAACCTTGAGCATGGATCGATCCTCTTTTCCTTATCATTCCGCGACGCGCGCGAGCAGCGCCGTCGGGTCGGAGGCGAGATTCTCACGATAGAGCGCGAATGCCTCCGCCGCCGTGCAGTCCTCAAAGCGGTAGGCGCCGTTGATCCTCGTGAGCCAGCGGGCGCGCACGGACGTGTTGTCGACGCCGCAGGGCTCCGCCCTGTCGGTGTAGTAGCTGCCGCAGCCATCCTGTACCGCGAGGCAGTCCGAGAGCACGCTGGACGCGGTGGGGAAGCCGCCCGCGCCCGCGCCGGAAAAGCTCTGCTTGCCGATGCGCCGCGCGTAGAGCGAGACGAGGTTGCCCGCGCCGTCCGTGTGCGCCTCGGGAGCGCTCACGGAGAAGAGCGTGGGGCAGACGAACGCCGCCGCGCCGCCGGGCGCGCGCTCCGCACGTGCAATCAGCTTGAAGGTGCAGCCCAGCTCGCGCGCCTTGGCGACGTCGGACGCGCCGATGTGCGAAATGCCGACGCAGGGAATGTCCTCCTCGTGAACGGAGACGCCGAAGGCGAGGTTTGCCGAGAGCACCAGCTTGCGCCGCGCGTCCAGCCCCTCCACGTCCGCCGTGGGGTCCGCCTCCGCGTAACCGAGCTTCTGCGCCTCGGCAAGCGCCTCGGCGTAGTCCGTGCCGCCCTGCGTCATCGCCGTGAGGATGTAATTGGTCGTGCCGTTCAGAATGCCCTCCACGGCGTCGACCGTGTCCAGCCTCGTCACACGCGCGAGCGAGGTGAGCCACGGAATGCCGCCGCCCGCCGCCGCCGTGCAGCGCAGCGAGACGCCGCATTCCCGCGCCAGCGCCAAAAGCTCGTCATAATGCGCGCACATGAGCTGCTTGTTCGCAGTGACAACGTGCTTGCCCGCGCGCATCGCCGCGGTGAGATAGGACATGGCGGGCTCGACGCCGCCCATGACCTCCACGACCGTGCCGACGCCGCGGTCGCGCACGATCTCGTCAAAGTCCGCGGTCACGGCGCAGGAAAGCTCCGGGCGCGGCCGCCGCGAAAGCACGGCGCTTACTTTGATATCGCTTCGGTCCTTCGCCAGCTCATAGACGTGCGAGCCGACCGTTCCAAACCCCAACAGGGCAATGTCCATGGGGCGCACCTTCCTTCTTTTCTTTTGTTGAATTCGCCGACAAGTGTGCGCTATAGAAAAACACTTGACTTTTCTGCGAAAACAATATAACATAGGGACCGTGAAAAAACAATCCCTCAGCACTTGGATAATACGACAAAATTCGAGGGATAAAGGCAAAAACGACTTGGAGGAATTGCACAATGGACTATCAAAGCACCCGCGACGCATCCCTGCGAGCCGGGGCGGCGGAGGCGGTACTGAACGGACTTGCGCCGGACGGCGGCCTGTACAGCATGGCGGCGCTGCCGAAGCTCGACTGGCAGGGCGTACTGGCGCTGGACACGCGCGGCATGGCGACGGAGATCCTCACGGCGCTGCTGCCTTCCTTCTCAAAAGAGGAGATGCGAGGGCTGGTGGAGCGCGCGTATGCCGGGAAGTTTGAAACGGAGGACCTGACGCCGTCGGTCCCGGTCGGGGACGACACGGTGCTCGAGCTGTTCCGCGGGCCGACGAGCGCATTCAAGGACGTCGCGCTCTCAATGCTGCCGCAGTTGATGACCGCCTCGCGGGAAAAGTGCGGCGTCACGGACGAGATCCTGATCCTGACCGCCACAAGCGGCGACACCGGCAAGGCGGCGATGGAGGGCTTCTGCGACGTGCCGGGGACGAGGATCATCGTCTTTTATCCCGACGGCGGCGTCAGCCCCGTGCAGAAGGCGCAGATGGTGACGCAGGCAGGACGAAACGTGTGCGTCTGCGCGGTACGCGGCAATTTTGACGATGCGCAGACCGGCGTCAAGCAGGTGTTTTCCGCCGTCAGCAGCGAGAATCTGCTATCCGGCAAGGGAATCCGCCTGTCAAGCGCGAACTCTATCAACATCGGCAGGCTCGCCCCGCAGGTCGTGTACTATTTCCGCGCGTACAAGGACCTCGTGGGCGCGGGGCGCATCCAGATGGGCGACAAGGTCGACTATGTCGTGCCGACGGGGAATTTCGGCGACATCCTCGCGGGCTATTTTGCGCGTGAGCTGGGGCTGCCCGTCGGGAGGCTTGTCTGCGCGTCCAACGCGAACAACGTGCTCACCGAGTTTCTGGAGACCGGGCGCTATGACAGGAACCGCCCGTTCTATAAAACGGTTTCGCCGTCGATGGACATTCTGGTTTCCAGCAACCTCGAACGCCTGCTGTTCATGCTCTCCGGCGACACGGCGCTCGTAAAGCGGCTGATGGAGCAGCTTTCGCGCGAGGGCTGCTATCAGGCGCCGGACGAGCTGCTGCAAAAGCTGCATGAGCTGTTCTGGCAGGGCTGCTGCGACGACGCGGGCACGAAAAACGCCATCGGCATGGTTTGGCGCGAATATGGCTACCTTTGCGACACGCACACGGCGGTCGCGTGGGACGTGGCGCAGCAGTACAAGGCGGCATGCCCGGAGCACGCGCCGGTGGTCATCCTCTCCACCGCCTCGCCCTACAAGTTCCCCGCCGCGGTGCTGGAGGGGCTGGGGCACGGCGCGAAGGGCGACGAGTTTGACGTGATGGAGCAGCTGCGCAACGAGACCGGCGTCCCGGTCCCGCGGAACCTCACGGGCCTGCGCGAGCGCGAGGTGCGGCACAGGGACGTCATCGACAGGGAGCAGATGCTGGACTATGTCCTGAAAAAGGCTTCACAGAAGGAGTGGTTTTGAGTGAATATCGTCTGTCTCGACATGGAGGGCGTCGTCACGCCGGAGATTTGGATCGAGTTTTCCCGCGTCAGCGGCATCCCGGAGTTAAAGCGCACGACGCGCGACGAGCCGGATTACGCAAAGCTGATGCGCTTCCGCATGGATATTCTGCGCGAGCACGGGCTTGGACTCAAGCAGATCCAGGAGGTCATCGCGCAGATCGACCCGCTGCCCGGCGCGAAGGAATTCCTCGACGCGCTGCGCGACGAGGCGCAGGCGGTCATCCTCTCCGACACGTTTGAGGAGTTCGCGAAGCCGCTGCTGCAAAAGCTCGGCAGGCCGACGATCTTCTGCAACGCGCTGGAGGTCGACGAGCAGGGCATGCTTACCGGCGTCAAAATGCGCTGCGAGAAGTCCAAGCTCACGACGGTGCGCGCCCTGCAAAGCATCGGCTTCGAGACGATCGCCGCGGGGGACAGCTACAACGACCTCGACATGATCCTCGCGAGCAAGGCGGGCTTCCTGTTCCGCACGACGGAGAAGATCAAGGCGGACCACCCGGAGCTGCCCGCGTTCGAGGAATATGACGACCTTCTGCGCGCGATCAAAGCCGCGCTGTAATATACTTTTTGCCCGCTCCCGAAAAACCATACCGGGGGCGGGCTTTTTCGCGTTTTATCTGCTTTCCTGTTGCAATCCTGCCGGGGATATGGTAAAGTAAGAGTTGCCAAACATATGCCGCTGTGCGGCGTGTGGGAGTTCGGACAGACGAGATAAAGGATCGCAGCTCTATGCATAACGACGCCCCGAAGGTAGATTGCCTCCGGGGCGCCGCGTTCATTCGATCTCCGAATAATTGTCCAGCTGCGTTTTGCAGGAGAGCACGTGTTCAATGAACAGCCTTGTCACCGACGAGGGCTCGGCGCCGCGGCGGATGGCGATGCCCACGTCGCGGAACTGCGTCACGTCCAGCGGCAGGCGCACCACGCGGTAGCGGCGCGGGTGGAGGATCAGGTCGTGCACGATGCTCACGCCGAGCCCGCGCTCCACCATCGCCAGCAGCGTGAAGTCGCCCGTGACCTCGTAGGTCGTGCGCGGCCGTTCCGGCAGGGTGTCGAGAAAGCGGTCCAGCTCATAGTCGGGGCTCTCGTTGAGCTTGACGAAATTCTCCTGCGTCAGATGCGCAACGGGGAAGCACGGCGCGTTCGAGAGCGAATGTCCCACGGGCAAAATCGCCACAAAGGAGTCGCGCAGGAGAAACTTTGCGTCAAACTCCGCGGGGACGGGCAGCGCAACAAATCCGCAGTCCAGCGCGCCGCGGCGCAGCCAGTCCAAAATCTCCTCGTACTCGCCGCCGGAGAGCTGGATGCGGATGTTGGGGTACTTTTCGTGAAACGCCTTGAGCACGCTCGGCAGTACGCTTGTGGAAAAGCTCGTAAAGCAGCCGATGCGCAAAAGGCCCGACCGCAGCCCGTGCAGCTCCGAGACGGCAAAGCCCAGATCGTTGTAGCTGCGTACCAGCGCGCGCACCGAGGGCAGCAGCTCGCCGCCCTCGCTCGTCAGCTCGACCCCCGCGCGGCTCCGCGTGAGCAGGCGCATCTGGCACTCGTTTTCGAGGTCTGCGATCATCTTGCTCACCGCAGACTGCGTATAGCCCAGCTCCTCCGCCGCCTTTGTGATGCTGCCCGTCTCCACGGTGCGAAGAAAGGCGGCGTATTTCCGCATTGCCATGTGTTGTTCCCTCCATGCTTCTTTATATATTCCAAAGTGGAATGAAAATATCAAAAAAATTTCGCTTGCGAAATGCGTGAGCAAATTATACAATGATCAATGGTAAATTGCAAGCCCGCTTGTCGTAATTTGACGAAAAAGAGCGGTTCTTTTTGGCGGGGATGCAAGAAAATGAAACAGAACGAACGTGAAAAACTCATTTCAAAAGGAGGAAACTGCAACATGATTCGTTATTCAGCCATTGGCGCAGTCGGCTACGTCTGCGGGGAAATGCTCCGCATGATGGTCGCGCACCCGGAGGGCAAGCTGGTCAACGTGCTTGACTCCTACGGCGTGGGCGATCCCATCTCGCTGCACCATCCCGCCCTGCGTGGGTTCTACGATCAGAAGATCATGGACCTCACGGAGGAGAACGTCCGCGCGACCGCCGAGGAGAGCGACGTGGTCTTTATCCAGGTCCCGTCCGGCGAGGTGCCCAAGTGGGCGGAGATCGTCCTCGGCGCGGGGAAGAAGATCATCGACATCGGCGCGGACATTCGTTTCCGCGACGTGGCGGTGTGGGAGAAGTGGTACGGCCAGAAGCACCCGAATCCCGAGATGACGCACAACGCGGTCTACTGCATCCCCGAGGTCATGCGCGACCTTGCCAAGGGCAAGAGCTGCATCGCCAACCCCGGCTGCTATCCCACCGCGTCCACGCTGGGCCTCATGCCGATCCTCGAAAAGGGCGACGTGGTTGAAAATACGATCGTGATCGACTCCAAGAGCGGTTACACCGGCGCGGGCCGCCGCCCGGCGACGAACAAGCTGCTCACCGAGGCGGAGAACAACTTCTGCGCCTACGCGCTCGGCGGCGGACACCGCCACACGCCGGAGATCGAGCAGAACATCGCCTATATCACTGGCAAGGACCTGATGAAGCCGGAGACCTGGCAGTTCATCAACTTCCAGCCGCATCTTCTCCCGCAGGTGCGCGGCATTGAGGTGACGATCTACGCCACGCTCAAGAAGGACTACACCAACGACGAGCTTTTCGAGCTCTACAGCAAGCGCTATGAGAACGAGCCGTTCGTGCAGGTCTATCCCGCCAGCCAGCCCGTGCAGACCAAGTGGGTCTACGGCACGAACTTCTGCGCCATGACCCCGACCTACGACGCGCGCACAAAGAGGCTCATCGTCTCCAGCGTGATCGACAACATCGGCAAGGGCGCCGCCGGCCAGGCGATCCAGAACATGAACCTCATCATGGGTATCCCCGAGACCACGGGCCTGATGTACCCGGCGATGTATCCCTGATCCGCAAGAACACCTTGAATCAAAAAGTATTTACAGAATAGAAAGGGGCAGATCATCATGGAATACAAGCATATTGAAGGCGGCGTGACCGCGCCGCTCGGCTATACCGCGGGCGCTGTGTACGCGGGCGTCAAGAACCCCAACAAGAAGCAGGAGAAGCCCGACGTCGCCATCATCTACTCCGAGAAGCCCGCCTCCTGCGCGGCTTGCTTCACCACCAACAAGTTCTGCGCGGCTCCCGTCATCCT
>SVKP01000131.1 GCA_015068395.1 Oscillospiraceae bacterium | reverse complement strand
GACAACGCCGGGGAGCTTGCCATACTCGCCCTTGAGCATGGCGCGGGACTACTTGGGGATCATCTTGTAGCGCTCGCCGGCGATGATGTTCATCACCGCCTGCGTGCCGACGATCTGAGAGGACGGTGTGACCAGCGGCGGGAAGCCGAAGTCCTCGCGCACGCGGGGGATTTCGGCGAGAACGTCGTAATAACGGTCCTCCTTCCCGGCCTGCTTGAGCTGGGAAATGAGGTTGGAGAGCATGCCGCCCGGGACCTGGTAGAGCAGCGTGTTTGTGTCGACGTTGAGGACCTTGGGGTCGAGTGCGCCGGTGTCCTTGAGACGCTGAGCGACCTTGCGGAAGTGCGCCGCCGCGTCGCTCATCTTGTTCAGATCGAGCCCGGTGTCGCGCACCGTGCCCCTGAGCGTCGCGACCAGAGACTCCGTCGCGGGCTGGGAGGTGCCGTTGGCGAGCGGGGAGAGCGCCGTGTCGACGATATCGACTCCGGCGTATGCCGCCATGAGATTGACCATGTCGCCCGTGCCGGTGGTGTTGTGCGTGTGGAGGTGGATCGGCATGTTAACCGTTTCCTTGAGACGCTTTACTAAGGAATAGGCGTCCATCGGGAGCAGCAGGTTCGCCATGTCCTTGATGCAAAGGGAGTCCGCGCCCATCTGCTCAAGCTGCTTGGCGAGGTCGACGAAGTAATCCTCGTTGTGGATGGGCGAAATCGTGTAGGAGAGCGTCGCCTCCACGTGACCGCCGTATTTCTTGGTCGACTTGATCGCCTGCTCAAGGTTGCGGATGTCGTTGAGCGCGTCAAAAATACGGATGATGTCAATGCCGTTTTCGATGGACTTGGCGCAGAACATGTCCACTACGTCGTCGGCATAGTGCTTATAGCCCAAAATGTTCTGCCCGCGGAAGAGCATTTGCAGCTTCGTATGCGGCAGATGCGCGCGCAGCGTGCGCAGCCGGACCCACGGGTCCTCGCCGAGGAAACGCATGCAGGAGTCGAACGTTGCGCCGCCCCAGCACTCGAGCGAGTAGTAGCCGATGGAGTCAAGTATCTCACAGGCGGGGAGCATGTCCTCCAGCGTCATGCGCGTCGCAGCCTGCGACTGGTGAGCGTCACGCAAAATGGTGTCGGTAATGAGAAGGGGCTTATTCGAGAGGAAGTCCATAAGCGATCCACGACCTTTCTGGCATATTTTCTTTATTCTAACATAGAGCGCGCCGCATTGCAAGTGAAAAGAATGAACACCGAAAAGCAAAAGATTTGTTGATCGGGTAATAAAAACGCTACGATTTGGGCACGGGAAGCGCCGAAAAACAGGACGGAAACAGAGAAAAGAATGAGGAAAAAGGACCCGCGGCAAAGAAAGTTCCGGGCGATTGTCGACTTAACAAAAAATGAAATAGCTAAAAGACTATAAAAAGTGAAATGAAATAACACGGAGTGATACGGCGTACGGAGCGCGCGGAATCTATCTCCGCCGAGCGGGGAGGGTGCGAACGCGATGGCAGACGAGCAAACACAAGATTTTGTGGGCGCGAAAAAAGGAAGTATCAAATTATTTCTACCCTCATACTGCAGCAGGACGCGCCGAGCAAGGAAATTGGACAAAAGTCGACGTAGGCTTAGTCTATCAAAAAAACGGCAGACTGGTTTTTTGAGCGTTTTATTGATAAGTCCGCGTAAATAAAGGGAAAATCGCGGTTGAAAATTGGCATTATTTCAGGCGCGGAATCGCATGTCCGGACGCCTGCTTTGCTTCTTACGTGCCCAAAAGCCGCGCAGGACCCGATATCGTATCCCATCGACTCGGTACGAAGAGGAAAAATAGATTCAAAATTATGTCGTATCTTCCTAAATGGCCGATCAGTGGAGCTGGATAATCCTCGGATCGGGCGAAAAAAACATGACTGCAAGCATGGTACATAGAGGGCGACGGGAAACAAACACGGACAAACAATTGACAGAAAACGACAACAATAAAACGAATGTACGATAAAATTGCTTCGAAAATAGACATAGCAATTAATTGAAAAATGTATTCCGCAGACAGAAAGCTTTGCAAAACGGCGCAAATGCTTTTGAACAAAGGAATATCTCGCGTGGACGAATACGGAGGCACCGGCGAAAATGATAGACTGAAAATAAATATTGCAACGAATCTATGCAAGAAAAACGTGTGTGACACGGATTTGAACTTCGCTATATCTGCTTGGACGCATTTAAAAGCGGCAAATTCCAGAAAATGGCGTGATAAAAGATTGTTAAAAAAGTTGACAAGTTTCGGCGCATACATTAGAATATTAAGCTGGCATTGCGCATTTGTGAGTTGAGAGGTCTGTTATGAAAAAACAACACATCTCCGACGCGGTGATCCGCCGCCTGCCGCGCTATTACCGTTACCTCGACGAGCTGCATTCGCGCGGAGTCGTTCGTATCTCCTCCAGCACATTGGGAAAGCGCATGGGCGTCACGGCGTCGCAGATCCGACAGGACCTGAGCTGCTTCGGCGAGTTTGGCCAGCAGGGCTACGGGTACAACATCATGGAGCTGCGCGCGGAGATCGGCCACATTCTCGGCGTGGACGAGCCGCGGCGCCTGATTGTCGTCGGCGCCGGGCACCTCGGCCATGCGCTGATCCAGAACTTTGATTTTTCGCAGGGCGGTTTTCGACTCGACACCGCCTTTGATATTTCCGATAAGCTTGCCGGGACGGAGATCAACGGCGTCGTGATCCGCTCGATGGACGAACTGGACGCGTACTGCGCGCTGTACCACCCGGCAGTCGCCGTGCTGACCGTGCCAAAGTCCGCCGCGCAGGAGACGGCGGAGCGCCTGATCGAGCTCGGCGTGAAGGGTGTGTGGAATTTCACCAATGTGGAGCTCAGCGCCGACGACCGGGTGTCTGTGGAAAACGTGCACTTTGCGGACAGTCTTCTGACGTTGAGTTATCGGATCGCCAAGACCGCAAACGGAGAAAAGGAAACGCCATGAAACATCGCAAGACAGTTTTATCGCTTTTGCTGACCGCTGCGCTGTTGCTCGGAAGCGCCGCCGCGGTGGGAGGGGGGGCGGACGACCCACTGATCTCTCTTGATTACCTGCAAACGGTTTTTGCGCCCAAAGCGGAGAGCGCGGCGCAGGAACGGCTCGACGCGTCCGGGCAGGCGGCCTATGCCGCGCAGGAGGCGAGGTGGCGCGCCGCCGTTGCCTCGGTGGACGCTGCGGGCGGCGGCGACACGGCTGCGGCGGAGAGCGTCGGCGTATGGACGGAGGCGCGGCTGAAGCGGGGCGACACGCTGACCGGCGTCACCGGCACGCAGGTTTCGGTCCTCGCAGGCGACGTTGCCGTTCGGATCTACTCCGGCGCTGCCGTCGACGCGACGGACGGCGTGGAGCTGCGCTCCGGCGCCTCGCTTCCGCTTCGGCACAGATGTCTTGCCGCCGAGGACGCAGCGGTGGAATTTGTCGTGACCTCGCGCACTGCGGTGCTCAATTACTGCGGCGGCTACCATTTCACTGCCTCGACTGCGGAGCCTGACTACAACGCCATCGCCTCCGCGCTTAAATCGCTCTCGCTGTTCCGCGGGACCGACACCGGCTACGGAGACGGCTTCGACCTTGAAAGGACGCCCACGCGGTTGCAGGCGCTGGTCATGCTGATCCGCATGCTGGGGGAGGAGGACGCCGCGCTCGCCTGCACGTCGCCCTCGCCGTTCAAGGATATCGCGAATAACCACTGGGGCCGCGCCTATGTCGCTTACGCGTTTGAGAAGGGGTATACTAACGGCGTGGAGGATAACAAGTTCGCACCGGACCGCGCCGCGAGCGCGGACATGTACGTGGAATTCGTCCTGCGCGCTCTGGGCTACAGCAGCACGGCGCAGACCGATATCTCTGACGCCGCGGATCGCGCTATGGCGGTGGGCGTCATCACCTCCGGCGAGCGCGAGGCGCTGCTTGCGAACGACTTCCTTCGCGCCGACGTCGCCTATCTTTCATGGTACGCGCTTGGCGCGCCGCTACCCGGCACGCTGCAGACGCTGCATGAAAAGCTGGAGGCTGCCGGGACCTTCACAGCCTCCGCGTACGAGTCGGCTCTTGCCCGTGTGAGATCGCCGCGCCTGTAGGCACATCTTCCCGGCTGCCGCATACTATGAAGTGAGACCGCCCAGAGGGCTGTCTCAGGGCGCTTGCCCACATCTTCATAGGAGGTTGCGCTATGTATAACAACAACTGCTTTGGCGGCGGCAACTGCTGCTGGATCATCATCCTGATCCTGATCCTGTTTCTCTGCGGAGGCAGCGGCAACGGCTGCGGCTGCAACGGCGGGGGCAATGGCTGTGGCAACAGCTGCGGCTGCTGATTACTCCCACGCTACACAGCCCCCTGCGCGCGGCGCAGGGGGCTTTTTGTAACGGCTCGTTTATAAAGTTGGACCTTACGCTCGCATTACGCTTGACAAGGGCGCTATGCTTAGGGTACAATTAACCTATATTTGCAGAACCAAGGAAGGGGGAGCGGTTTACTGTGTATGCTTATATCGGTCGTCAGGCCATATACAATACAGTGTTCAATGTCGCGGGCTATGAGCTTCTGTACCGCCGCAACCAGCAGGTGGGCGCAGCTGCCACGGGCATGGATGGGGACGAAATGACCAAAAGCGTCCTGCTTGACGCTGTGAACGTGTTTGGTATCAAGCATCTGACGAACGGGCTGCCTGCTTACATCAATTTCACGCGCAACCTCATCATGGACGATTTCGCCTATCTGTTCGACCCGAACGAGATCATCGTTGAAGTTCCCGCCGAGGTTTTTGTCAACGACGCGCTGGTCAACAAGCTCTCCGGTTTGCAGCGCGCGGGCTACCGCCTGTCGCTCAACAGCTACAGCGAGCAGAGCGGGCGCCTGAAGTTCGACCAGATCATCAACTCCTTCGACGTGATCCGCGTCAACACCGGCGGAAAGAACAAGCTCCAGCTCAAGGACATGCTGCAGCGCCTCCGTTTCAGCCATGCGCAGCTCCTTGCCGAGCGCGTTGAGAACGAGGCGGAGTTTGAGATGGTGCAGTCGCTCAAATTCACGCTATTCCAGGGCTACTTCTTCGAGCGTCCCGATACTCTGACCAAGCAGGTCGCGCTGACCGAGACGCCCTACGGCAAGATGATCGCCGAGCTGATGAAACCGTATCCGAACTTTGAAATGTGCTGCCGCATCGTGCGCGCAGACAACGTGCTCACGCACCTGTTCCTGCGTCATGTGCTCAAGGCGCGCTATGTGCGCGACAACATCAACGCGGAGATCCGCCGCGCCATGTCCGTCATCGGTCTGGAGGGGCTTCGCAACTGGACGACGGTGCAGTTCCTCAAGCAGGTCAATACTGCGAGTTCCGACGAGCTTGCCCGCCGCGCCTTTTTGCGCGCGCGCTTTGTGGAGCGGCTGATCCAGAATTCGGAGACCATGGTCAACAAGGAGCAGGGCTTCTTCCTCGGCATGATGAGCCTGCTCGATCAGGTCACCGGTACGACGCTGGACACCATTCTCGCCGAGCTGAAGCTCTCGCCCGAGGCGGAGACGGCGCTGCGCGGCACGCGGGACAACGAGTATGCGACCTATCTGCAATACGCGATGGCGTTTGAGCAGACCTCCGGCTCGATGCAGTTCCCGAACATTCGCCTCATGCTCGACGAGCGCTATGTCTCCAAGCTCTACATGGAGTGCATGGAGGAGACCGACCGCCTCTTCGTCGAGGAAAAGGAAAAGCCCATCCCCTCCACCAGCACCACGATCTGAGCCTTTCCTTCGCCGCCCCGCTCAGGAACATATCAATATTAAAAGACCCGCCGGAGGGAGACGCTTTGTAAGAAAGTACCGTCCTCCGGCGTTTTTGTATCAAAAAGTAACTCTTGGACACTTTCCTTTTGCCAAAAGCTGTGGTACGATACCCGGCGTATCCATTCCATGAGGAGGACAAGGAACATGAGAAAGAAACTTTGGAGCGTGCTGCTGTGCTGTGCGCTGCTGCTGGGGCTGCTGCCGTGGACGGCAATCCCCGCCGCGAGGGCGGAGACGGAGCAGGGGGAGCCTTTGCAGGACATAAGCGCCGTCGCCGCCGGAGATACGGTCTGGTTCGGCGAGCGGGACGGCAAGGCGCTTGCGTGGCGCGTGCTGTCGCCCGCGGATGAAAAAAAGCTGTCATCCGACGAGGGGCGCGTCCTGCTGATTTCACGGGATATGCTGGGCAGTCTTGCGTTCGATGAAGACGGCAGCGACGTCTGGGCCGGCAGCGATGCGCAGGAATGGTGCGAGGACCTCTATAAAAACTGGCCCGGCGCCGCGGAAAAGGCCGCAATCGCAGCCACGAGTGTCGAAGAGACCGGGGAATACGTTTATGTGATCGACGGCGGAGCCAGTACGAAGCTCTATGCCGCGCCGCTGGACAAAGACCGGTTCTTCTTCCTCTCAGGACTTGAGGCGGGCGGCTTTTTCGCGGACGACGGCGACCGGAACATGGGCGGGAATTGGTGGCTCCGTTCAAGCGTCGAGAGCGGGAGCAGCTTGAAATTGGTCGGCGTCGTGTATAAAGACGACGGCGGCGGCTCGACTTTGGATGCCGTCGACCCGGACGAGACGTACGGCGCGCGCCCTGCGTTCAATCTGGACGCTTCCAAGGTCCTGATTGTCTCCGCCGTGAATGGCAAAGCCGGCGTGACGGGCACGTTCGCGCCGCTGCCGGGGAACACGACGCGCGAATGGAAGCTGACGCTGACAGATGAAAGCCGCACCGGCTTCGACGTGACGGAGACTACAGCGACGGCGCGCGTCAGAGGCAGCGTGACGCTGCACTGCACCGGCGCGAAGACCGGCAGCGGCGAGTACATTTCCGCGCTGCTGTACGACGCGGCGGGCGGGCTTCTTGGTTACGCAAGCGTTTCTGCCGACGCCGCGGACGGCACGGCCGTCTTCACGCTGCCGGACGGTCTGGAGCCGGGCAGCTATCAGCTCAAGGTGTTCAACGAGCGGCGCGGCGGCGACAAAACAAGCGACGTCGTCGGCAACGTCGAAACGGTCTCCCTGACGGTCGCGGCGGCGGACGCCGTCGTCCTTGAGGCGGGCGATACGGTCTGGTTCGGGTGGCGGGCGCAGAGAACGTATACCGACGTCTCCAACGTGACCGAGTACAAGCCGGTCGCGTGGCGCGTGCTGTCTCCCACGGGCGACGAAACGCTGCCGGTCAGCGACGCGGCGCACACCCTTCTGATTTCAAAAAACACGCTGGGGTACGGTATTGCATATGGCGAATTCAGTGAAACCGTCCCCGATCCCTGGAATGAGAGTTCGGCAAAGAAATGGTGTGACGACCTCTTTACATATTGGGATCCCTCGGAAAAAGACGCGATCGCCGAAATGAGCCTCCCGGATAACGAGATTTATCAAGGCGGATATGGAGATCTGTTTGAATATGGTCCCGCCCTGCTGAGCGGGGAGCATTTCTTCTTCCTCTCCGCGGAGGAGGCGGATACGTATTTTAAAAACGACGACGACCGGGTCGCCTATAGGGCGGACGAATGCAGCAGCGCGGCAATCGGGAGAAACCCAACGGGCTGGTGGCTCCGCTCGCCCGTTTGCAGCGCGTCGTCGGAGGTGCCGGATTTTAAAAAGCCCGCCGCCGGCGTTGTGAGCGGAACCGGCTGGGTGAACTGGGCCTGCACGGGCGGACAGAACCCCACGCCCTGGGACGCGCGCCCGGCGTTCAATCTGGATATGTCCAGGGTCTTCTTCGCCACCGCCGCCGTGGGCGGCAAGGCGAGCAGCGACGGTTCGTTTGTGCCGATGCCGGAGAACATGACGCACGAATGGAAGCTGACGCTGCACTGCGATGATCTTTCCCGCATCGCCTTGGCGGAGACCGCGGCGACGGCGTTCGTCGGCGGCAGGGTGACGCTGCACTACAGCGGCGTGCCGGATATGGAGGGCATGTCCGTGTCCGCGCTGCTGTACGATGAGACAGGCGAGCGCATCGGCTACGCCAGCGAGTCGGCGGAGACCGCGAGCGGTACGGCGGTCTTCACGCTGCGGAACGATTTGGAGCCGGGCGACTATCAGCTGAAGGTGTTCAGCGAGAAGCGCTTTGGTGACTGTAAGACCGATCTTGCCGGAAACGCCGTGACCGTCGAGCTGACGGTGCTGCCCGCGCCCTCCGTCAAGGGGGGCACCCTGTCCGGGCAGATGTATGAGCTGGGCTACACCGTGAAAAACGCGCCGGAGGGTGCCTTGCTGATCGGCGCGCTCTACGACGGCAGCGGCAGGCTGTGCGAGGTGCAGACCATCCCCGTCCGCGGCGACGTTCAGGACAGCTTTTACATGCGAAACGTAAAAGACCCGGTCTCGGTGCTGATGCTCGTCGACGGCAAGACCTGCGAGCCGCTGTGCCCGGCGTGGCGCAGCGGGAAAAGGCCGTAAAAAACCGGGAGATCAGAGACGCCCCTCCTTCAAGCTTCACAAGGAAGCTTGAAGGAGGGGCGAGATCATTATATTTGTATTTTGGTTGAGCCGGAGATGGGGACCTTTGTGTGGAGCAGAAGCGTGTCGCCCGCCCTGAGGCGCGTGGTGCCGTTCGGAATGATCACGCGGCTGCCGCGCTTGACGAGGACGATGACCGTCTGGCGCGAGATGTCCAGATCGCGAATGCACTGCCCGTTCCACGGGTTTTTCTCCATCAGCACGACCTCCTTGAGCGAGAGCGGGACGCTGCCGCGCAGCGGCTCCGCGCCGAGCACGACAGTGTCCTCCGCCGCAAGGACGACGTCGCCCCTAGGGACGATGACCTCGCCGCCGCGGTGGACAGCGGTGACGATGACGCCGCGCGGGAGCTTCAGGTCCAGCACGCTCCTGCCGACCCATGCGTCCTCGGATTCGAGACGGAATTTGATGAAGTGGATGTCCTGCTCGCGCGCGATCGTGGCGGTGGACTGGACGCGGGCATATTGCTCGACAAAGCCCGCGCTGATGATACCGGTGGGGATGGCGACGATGCCGACGCCGAGAAAGCTGATGAAGATGCCAAGCAGCTTGCCGAGCGTCGTGATCGGGTAGATATCCCCGTAACCGACGGTCAGAAGCGTCGAGACCGCCCACCAGATGCCGGAAAACGCGTTGCGAAATACCTCCGGCTGCGCATCGTGCTCCACGCTGTACATGCAGAGGCTGGAGCCGACCATCAGAACAAGCACGATGAACACGGAGGAGAGCAGCTGCTGCTTCTTGCCGGTGATGACCTCCGCGATCGCGTTAAGCGAATCGTAGTAGGCGGTGATGCGGAACAAGCGGAAAATGCGCACGACGCGGAACATGCGGAAGGCAATCGCGCCGGCAGGGAAGAAGAACGGCAGATAGTTGGGCAGGAAGCTCAGCAGGTCGACAACGCCGGAGAAGGACAGCGCGTACGCCGCAATCGACTTTGCCTCCGTCCCCTTCCGATAGATGTACCGCGCCGCAATCAGGCGCAGCACATAGTCCACCAGAAAACAGAAGACGGTGATATCCTCCAGCGCGTGCAAAAAGCCGCCCCAGGCGGATAGCTCCTCATAAGTCAACAGGAGCGCCACAATAAGGTTTACAACGATGGCGCCGGTGATATAGAAGTCATAGCCGCGGCTGAGCCAGTCGTCCGACGCGCCGATCTCCACCACGCGGGCAAGCTTTTCACGGAATGATTCATTTTTCGTGTTCTTTGTAACCATGGCTTTACTATACCCTATATCCTGCCCCGTTGCAATCGTTTTTTCGCAAACACAAAGAGGCTTCCCCGGGGGAGGCCTCTTTGCATGATTTCTATTATTATAATGTAGTTCGCTGCCGCGGGTCTTACGGGCGGATGCTGCCGGAGGTTGCCTCGCTGCGCTGTCCGCTCGAACCGCCGGGCTCGGAGGTGGAAATGTAGTCCGAGCTGAGCCAGCCGAACTTGTTGCCGACCTTCGCGAACGACCAGCCGCCTTCGCGGGCTGCGACAAGGATCTTCTCGCCGTAATCGACGGTGGTGATGCGGTTATAGTTGGTACCGGGGCCGCTGCGCAGGTTCACGCCGGCGGTCGTGTAATAGGTAGCGTAGGCGTCCAGCAGCTTTTCGGGCTTGACCTCGACCTCGCTGTGCCCCGCGAGATCCAGCCAGGACGAGCTGCCGGATGTGGACGGCGTAGTCGCGGAGGAATCCGGCGTGCCGGGCAGGGAAGGCTGGTTATTATTTTCTTTATCCTTGTTGTCCACGGTGGGAAGCTGGCTTCGCGCGGCGACGAGATCGTCGTTGAGCTGGCTTACGGTTTCGTTGAGCTCCTCAATCTGGGCTTGCGCCGCAATGAGCTTTTTATTGGCAGACCTATATCGCGCCCCGAAGACGATGGAAATGATAAGCAGAATGAACACGGCGGCGACGAGGCATAAAAAAAGAATGAACAGCGGATTGTATTTTTTGTTGCGTTGCGTAACGCGGCGACCTTCCATGAATATTGACCTCCTTGGGATTATCTCCTACGTATTGTACAAACATAAGGACCCTGTGTCAAGCCTTGTCGAGAGAATAGACGACAAAATTTGCAAAATGTTCCCGCATGCCTTATAATATTTTTACCAAATAGGAAGGGGGGCGGTCCTGTGCTGCGACCGATGCGCTCGCGCGCACTTGCGTCAAGGGCGGCGTATCTCTGCGCCTGTGCGTTTGTGACCGTCTTTTATCTCTTTTTGCCCTTCGGCGGCTACCTGCGCATGATGGAAGGGAAGACCGCCTGCTTTTTCGCGCTGTCCATCGGCTGCCTTGCGGCGGTTGTCTGTGCCGCCCCGGCGGATAAGCCGCGCATGACGCCGATGCGCTGCTGCGTGTGGGCGTATCTGGGCTTTTCCGCGCTCTCCGCGCTGTTCTCTCCCTTTGGAACGAAAACGCTGCTCGGCGGGACCCGGAACGAGGGACTCCTCGTCATCGCGCTGTACGTTGGGCTGTTCTTCTGCTTTGCCCGGTACGCCGCGCCGGACCGGCGGCTTTTGTATCTTGCCGCGTCCGCCGTGTCGCTCTGCGCGCTGCTCGTGCTCGTGCAGACCGCGGGGTACGACCCGTTCGGGCTTTATCCCAAGGGCTTAAACTATTACGACGGCGACGTTGCCTACGCGGGCTTCTTCGCCGGGACGTCGGGGAACGCGGATTTCACCGCATTTTTGCTGGCGCTGGCGCTCAGCGCGATGCTTGCCGCCATGCTGCGGGAAAAGCTCTGGCAGCTGTCGCCCGCAATCGTGCTGGCCGTCGCGGCGCTGCTGCGCCTCGGCATTTCGGGCCCGCTGCTGGGACTCGGGTTTGCGGCGCTGTGGAGTCCGGCGCTGCTGTGGCCGGAGAAAAAGAGAGCGATGCTGCTGCTGTCTGCGGCGCTGAGCGTCTGCGCGATGGCGTTCGTCTTCTTTTACGACGGCGGCAGCAGGACGCTCTGGGAGGCGTCGCGGCTGCTGCACGGCGAGGCGGACGACGCGTTCGGTTCGGGGCGGCTTGCGATCTGGCGTGCCTGCGTGCCGCTCATACGGGAGCGCCCACTGTTCGGCGGCGGGCCCGACACGCTCTGGCTGCGGGGGATGGAGCCGTTTGCGTGGCGACATGAGGGGATCGTGACCCCGTCGGACATCACCGCGGCGCACAACGAGTATCTCAACATTTTGGTCAATCAGGGCGCGTTTGCGCTGGCTGCCTACCTCGCGCTGCTCGCGCTCGCGCTTGTGCGCTGCTTCCGCCGCGCGGAGGAGCCGCGCTATGCCGTGTGCGGCGTCGCGCTGCTGTGTTACGCGGCGATGGCGATGTTCTCCATTTCGTCCTGTATTACGGCGCCTTTTGTCTGGATGCTGCTCGCTTATGCGCAGGACGACGGAACTTTTGACGCCGCCGAATCGGATTTTGTGCAACGGGCTGAAATTAGAGTTGAAATGTGATAAAAAATGTAATATAATAATTTGAGGTTTCGAATAATACCCGGACTGCGCAAAACGGGGAAGGAAAGAGTGGTGATAGCATGACAATGGAAGCCATCCGAACCATTACGGAGCTTGAGGACAAGAGCCGTGCGGAGCGCTCGGAGGCTGAGGCGCGCGTGAAGCAGGCGCTTGCGGAGGCGGAGCACGAGGGACAGACGCAGCTGAAAAAGGCGCGCCGCGAAGCCGCGGAGCACGGCAGGGAAATGCTCAGGAACGCCGAGGCGCGCGCCGCAAAAGCGGCGGAGGAAGTCGCAAAGCGCGCGGAGGCGGAGAGCGACGCGCTCCGTGCCTCGGCCAAAGGCCGCCTGAACGAGGCGGCGGATATGATCGTCGGAAGGGTCGTGAAGAGCTGAAATGATCGTAAAAATGAAAAAGCTTCGCGTCATTGCCCTGGAGGAGGAGCGTGAGCGGCTGTTCGACGAGCTGCTGCGTCTGGGCTGTGTGGAAATCAGCGAGCCGGACGACAAGCTGGCGGACCCGGAGTGGACGGCGCTGCTGCATCGCCGGACCTCGTCGCTCTCACAGCGCAAGGCGGAGCTTGCGGAGGCGGACACGGCGCTGGCCGCCATCAAGAAGTACGGCAGGACCAAGGAAAAGGCGCTTCACCTTCGCCCCGGCGTCACACAGGAGCGTTTCCTGAGCGACGAGGCGGTGACGGAGGCGGAGGCGGCGAGTCGCGAGATCAACGACGAGCTCAAGGCGCTTGCCGGACTGCAAAGCGAAGAAAGCCGCCTGCTCACGCGCCGCGCGGGGCTTGTGCCGTGGGAGGCGCTGGACGTCCCGCTGGAAAAGGCAGGCACCGCGCACACGGTCACGCGCTTGGAGGTCTGCCCCGCGGGCGTCTCGCTGGACGAGGTGCGTGCGGAGCTCGACGCGTCCAATCTCGCGGCGGTGCTGGACGAGGTGAGCGCGGACAAGCAGCAGCGCTATGTCTGCCTGCTCTGCCTGAAGGAAGAGGAGGAGAGCGTGCAGGAGCTGCTGCGGCCCCACGGCTTCAGCGTGACGGCGTTCACCGGCACGACGGGGACCGCGAAGGAAAACCTCGCGCAGATCGATGCGCAGCTCGCCGCGAACCGCAAGGAGCAGACGGTACATACCGACGCGCTTGCGCGCAGCGAGGATGCGCGGGACAAGCTCCGGCTTTACGCGGACCGTCTCACCACGGAGACGAACCGGGAGGAGAACACGGAGTCGCTGCTGACCGACGGCACGATCCTCTTCTTTGAGGGCTGGGCGCCGGCGGAGCGCATGAACGAGGTCGGAAAGCTGCTCGACGGCTGCTCCTGCGCCTGGGAGGCGGAGGATCCGACGGATGAGGATACGCCCAACGTCCCGGTCTCGCTGAAAAACAACTGGTTTACCCGCCCGCTCAACATGGTGACGGACATGTACTCCCTGCCGTCCTACAAGGGCGTGGACCCGAACCCGCTGATGTCGTTCTTCTTTATCCTGTTTTACGGCATCATGATGGCGGACATGGCATACGGGCTGATTATGATCCTCATTTCGCTCGTGGTTGTCAAAAAGTCGCGCCCCAACGGGCCGACGATGCGGAACATGATGCCCCTGATGGGCTACTGCGGCGTTGCGACGTTCATCATGGGCGCACTGACGGGCGGCTTCTTCGGAGACTTTATCCCGCAGCTGCTCAAGCTCATCAACCCCTCGAGCACGTTCGAGATGCCCGCACTGTTCAGCCCGCTCAACGACGCGGTGACTGCGCTGGTCGGCTCGCTGGTGCTGGGCGTGATCCACATCTTCTTCGGCATGGGCGTGAGCGTGAGCATGAAGGTCCGGCGCGGACAGGTGATGGACGCGCTGTGCAACGAGGGCGCGTGGTATCTGGTCTTCGCGCTCGGCGCGGCGGCGTATCTGACGGGGAACAAGATCTTCGTAATCGCCATCATCGTGCTGCTTGTGCTGACGCAGGGCTACGGCAAGGAGGGGCTCATCGGCAAGCTCATGGGCATCCTCGGCTCGCTCTACAGCAATGTGACGGGCTATTTCAGCGACATTTTGTCGTACTCCCGTCTCATGGCGCTGATGCTCGCCGGCGCGGTCATCGCGCAGGTGTTCAACACCATCGGCGCGCTCACCAACAACGTTGTCGGCTTCTTCATCATCTCGATGCTCGGTAACGCGCTCAACTTCGCGCTGAACCTGCTCGGCTGCTATGTCCACGACATGCGTTTGCAATGTCTGGAGTTCTTCAGCCGCTTCTATGAGGACGGCGGCAAGCCGTTCCGTCCCGTCGGCATCCAGGCCAAGTACGTTGACATTGTCAATGAATAAGCAAAATAAAGAATTATTTTATTTAGGAGGAAACAATCATGTTTGAACAGTTTGGCGGCGCGGCAATGGCGCTTCTGGGAGCCGGTCTCGCGGTGGGCCTCTCCTGCGTCGGCTCGGCAAAGGGCACTGGTATCGCGGGTGAAGCGGGCACCGGGCTTTTGAGCCAGGACCCCAGCAAGTCCGGTAAGGTCATGGTCCTTCAGCTGCTCCCCGGTACGCAGGGCCTGTACGGCCTGGTCGTGTTCTTCGTCTGCCTTGCCAAGCTCGGCATCTTCAACGGCGCCATCAACCTCACCGTGGCACAGGGCTGCGCCTATTTCGCTGCCTGTATGCCGATGGCGCTTGGCGGCCTGCTCTCCGCGATCGCGCAGGGCCGTGTCGCCGCCGGTTCAATCAACATCCTCGCGAAAAAGCCTGATGACTGGTCCAAGGGCCTGATCCTCTGCGGTATCGTTGAGTTCTATGCCATCCTTTCGCTGCTCGCGTCGATGCTGATGCTGCTGTTCATGAAGTAAGGGAGGGTTCGCCATGAACGGACTCGAACGGATCACAAGCCGCATCGAGGCGGAGGCAAAAAGCGAGGTCGACGGCATCCTCGACGCCGGAAAGGCGGAGACGAAGCGCATTGTCGACTCGTGGCGCGCGCGCATCGACGCGGAGTCCCGCGAGCTGGCGGAAAAGAACGAAAAGGCCGCCGCCGAGCGCGAGGAACGCCTGAGAAGCGCGGCGGAGATGGACGCCCGCAAGACCATCCTCGCCGCAAAGCAGGAGATGGTGGATAAGGCGTACAGCCTCGCCCTCGATAAGCTGTGCAAAATGCCGGAGGCGGAAAAGGTCAAGCTGCTTTCGGAGTTGCTTGTCCGCGCGTCCTCCACCGGCAAGGAGGAGGCGGTCTTCTCCGAGGCGGACCGCGGCGTCGGCGCGAAGGCGGTCGAAAAGGCGAACGCCGCGTCCGGCAAGCACCTGACGGTCGCGAAGAAGACGGCGCCCATCCGCGGCGGCTTCATTCTGCGCGACCAGAACGTGGAGGTCAACTGCGCGTTCGAGACGCTGGTGCGCCTGCAAAAAGCGGAGACGGCGGGAGCGGTGGCGAAGCTGCTGTTCCCCGCATGAGCGGCCTTCCCGCAATAAGGAGGAAGCGCTTTGAGTAAACAAATCAAAGACGTTGACTATCTGGCGATCTCGGCGCGCGTGCGCGCGATGGAGAACGGGCTTCTTACTGCCGAGCAGTATGACCAGCTCCTTGCCGCCAAGTCGGACGAGGAGGTTGCGAAGCTGTTACAATCCTTCGGCTATCCGCAGCTCGACCCCTCGCACCCGGACGACATGGACGCCGCGCTGAGCGAGGACCGCTCGGCGATGCTTGAGGACCTCGGCAGCTCGATCCCGGACCCCGGATACCTCGACGTGTTCAAAATCAAATACGACTATCACAACATCAAGGCGATTTTAAAGGCAGAGGCGATGGAGACCTCCGCCAGCGGCATCCTCACGGACCTCGGGCGTGTGAAGGCGGAGGAGCTGGCGGGCGCGCTGCGCGAAGGCGAGCTTTCCGGGCTTCCGGGGCTGTTGGAGGAGGCTGTGGCGGAGGGCCGCGAGGTCCTGTCTGCCACGCGCGACCCGCAGCTCGGCGACGCCGCGCTCGACAAGTGGTACTTCCGCGACCTGCTGAAAACCGCGGAGGACACGGGCAGCGATTTCCTGCTCGGTTTTGTCAGGCGGCAGCTCGACTGCGCGAACCTGAGAACGCTTGTGCGCACGCTGCGCATGGGCAAGACCGCCGATTTTCTGCGCGGCGTGCTGTTCGAGGGCGGCGAGGTCGGCACCGACGAGCTGCTTCGCGTCAGTGCGAACGCGGGCGGCGGCCTGCTGGAGCTCTACGCCCCCACCGATCTGGCGGACGCCGCGGAGGCTGGCTCCGCCGCGCTGAGCGGAGGGAGCCTGACGGAGTTCGAGAAGCGCTGTGACGACGCGGTGAACGCCTATCTCGACGCGGCGCGGCTCATCCCGTTCGGCGAGGCGCCGGTGCTGAGCTATCTTGCGATGCGCGAGACCGAATACATGAACCTGCGCATCGTGCTGCTCGGGCATTCCGCGGGCATTCCCGCCGACGTCATCCGCAGCCGGCTGCGCGCCGGGTGCGTGTAAGGAGGGGCGCAAATGGCTACGACCTATAAGATCGCCGTCATCGGCGACTGGGAGTCCGTGATGGGCTTCCGCGCGTTGGGGCTGGACACCTGCCCGGTGAACACCCCGGAGGAGGCGCGCGAGGAGGTAAAGCGCCTCGCGAAGGAGGACTGCGCGGTGATCTACCTCACGGAGACGCTGGCGAAGTCCATGCCCGACGTGCTGGACCGCTACAAGGACGAGCTGCGGCCCGCCATCATTCTGATCCCGGGGCGCGAGGGCTCGCTGGGCATCGGAAAAGAAAACATCCAACGCGCGATCGAACGCGCCGTCGGCGCGGATATATTGTAACAAGCGGAGCTTGTTACAATATTTGGATGCCATTTCGCTCGCCGCTTGCGCGGCAACCGCGAAATATGGCGCGTTCCGCAGGACACGCCTGCGGAACCGATGTAACAAGCGAAGCATGCCGCAATGCGAAAAAGCCATTTCGCTCGCCGCTTGCGCGGCAACCGCGAAATATGGCGCTGCCCGCAGGCGCAGCCTGCGGATCAACCTTTAAGAAAGAAGGGATTTACCTTTGGCAGGAAAAATTGTTAAGGTTTCCGGGCCGCTGGTGGTCGCGACCGGGCTTGCGGACGCGAATATGTCCGACGTCGTGCGTGTCGGCCCCCAGCGTCTGATCGGCGAGATCCTTACCATGAAGGGCGATACCGCCTCCATTCAGGTCTATGAGGAGACCTCCGGCCTCGGCCCCGGCGCCGAGGTAGTGACCACCGGCGCGCCCATGAGCGTCGAGCTTGCCCCCGGCATGATCGAGGGCATTTACGACGGCATCCAGCGCCCGCTGGAGAAGATCGTCGAGAAGGTCGGCGCGAACATCACCCGCGGCGTGGAGGTTCCCGCCGTCGACCATGAGAAGAAGTGGGATTTCACCGCCACCGCGAAGGTCGGCGACAAGGTCATCGGCGGCGATATCATCGGCACCGTGCCGGAGACGCCCGTCGTGCTCCACAAGATCATGGTTCCGCCCAACCTCAAGGGTACGATCACCGATATCAAGAGCGGAAAGTTCAACGTGACCGAGACCATTGCCACCCTCAAGACCGAGGACGGCAAGGAGGTCCCGCTCCAGATGCTCCAGCGCTGGCCGGTCCGTATCGGACGCCCCTATGAGAAGAAGTATCCGCCCACGAAGCCCCTGAGCTCGGGTCAGCGCATCATCGACACGCTGTTCCCCATCGCCAAGGGCGGCACGGCTGCGGTCCCCGGCCCCTTCGGCTCGGGCAAGACCGTCGTGCAGCACCAGCTCGCCAAGTGGTCGGACGTCGATATCGTTATTTACATCGGCTGCGGCGAGCGCGGCAACG
>SVKP01000130.1 GCA_015068395.1 Oscillospiraceae bacterium | reverse complement strand
GATGTACCGCGGCGTCGATCAGGCGCTGCTGCCTGCGAACGAGAGTCTGGAAACCACGATCGAGCGCGTGGTGCCCTACTTCGAGGGGACCATCCTCCCCGACATGAAGGCGGGCAAGCGCGTGGTCATCGCCGCGCACGGCAACTCCCTGCGCGCGCTGGTGAAGTATTTCGACAACCTGACGCCCGACGAGATCCTCGGCGTCAACATCCCGACGGCGGTGCCGCTGGTCTATGAGTTTGACGACAGCTTCAAGGCGGTCAAGCACTACTACCTCGGCGACCAGGAGGCCATCGCGGCGAAGATGCAGGCAGTGGCGAACCAGGGCAAGAAAAAGTAAGAAAGCAGCGACCGGGAGCACCGTCAAAACGCGGCGCTCCCGGTTTCGCCTTCAATTTCCTGCTTTGCAAAACCCGGCGGTTGTGCTATCATGTACCCAAGAAAAGAGATACGAGGTCACTATGGGTAAATTTGACAAGGTTTTGCTGGCGAGCGATTTTGACAACACGCTCGTCTATACCAAGGGCGCGCTGGACGCGGGGCTGCCCGAGCTGCCGCCGATGTGCGCGCGCAACCGGGAGGCGCTGGACTACTTCACGAAAAACGGCGGTTATTTCACGATCTCCACCGGGCGCGCGGTGCCCGCCTTCGCGCGCTATGCCGCGGAGCTGCCGCTCAACGCGCCCTGCATCATCGCCAACGGCGCGGGGCTGTACGACTTCCGCACGGAGAAATACGTCGAGACCGCCTTCCTCGGCGAACGCACGCGCGCGCATGTTGCGGCGCTGCTGGAACGCTTTCCGGCGCTGCCGTTTGAGATCTACCATACCGACCGGCGCATTCACGCCATGCACCCGAACCGGTACATCGTCAACCACGAGCACCTGACCCGCGCCGCGACCGTCACCGTGGAGAGCTTCGACGAGGTGGATTTCCCGCTGGTCAAGCTGCTCTTTGAGGACGACCGCGACAAGCTGGACGAGGTCAACGACTTCATCCACGCGCAGGAATGGAGCGGAGAGTACGAGCTGATTTACTCCAGCGACAACCTGCTGGAGATGACCGCGCGCGGCGCGACCAAGGGCGAGATGGTGCTCCGCCTCGCCGCCCGCCTCGGCGTGAAGCCGGAGGACGTCTACTGCATCGGCGATCACAGCAACGACGTCTCAATGGCGCTGGTCTCGGCGCTTCGCTTCGCGCCGGAGAACGCCATCGGCGAGATGAAGGAGCTGCCGGGCATGCGTATCGTCTCCCACTGCGCCGACGGCGCCGTCGCCGACGTGATCGAAATACTTGATAAAAAATACCAATAACCAAATACTCTCAATATAAAAAGCAGCCGAGAGGGAGACGCTTCGTAAGGAAGCGCCTCCTTCGGCGTTTTTGTATCAGCCGGAATGATTAAATTGCATGAAAATCGATCATGATACTTTTTCAGTCAAGTCATTGCGGAGCGGGGCGCTTGTCCCGCTCCGCTTTGTTAAAAACCAGAGAAAATTTCCCATTTTCCTGATGAAAAACACGAAAGCATATGCTATACTGCAAAAGATGAGTGAATATTATGCGGCAAACGATGCCATAGATATGCTCATTATGCGGGGACGTCCCCTCATACGTCACGGGTTCCCGTGACGCAATGACCGCCCTGCCGGGCGGAGAAATCGGAGGAATCAATATGAAAAAGAAGCTGGGAGGCATCCTTCTGTCGCTCGCGCTGCTGCTTTCGCTCGCGCCGACGCTCGGCGGGAACGCGGGGGCGGTACCGGGAAACGCCGCCGAAAGCAGCGCCGTCAGAAACGGCGACACCGTGTGGTTTGGGAAGAAAAACGACCGGCCGATCGCGTGGCGCGTGCTGTCGGCGGCGGACGACCACACGCTGCCGGTCAGCGGAATCGGCTCGGTGCTGTTGATCTCGAAATATGTGCTGGGCACTACGCGCTTCAGCGTTAACAACGTATGGGCGGACAGCGGAGAGTACGGCGGGGCGAAGTATTGGTGCGAGAAGTTCTACGACAACTGGCCCGACGGCCCGGAGAAAGACGCGATCACCGCCACGTTCGTCACCGAGGCGGAAGACTATCGCTATACCAGCAAGGAATTCTCAAACGAACGCGGCGGAACACACGGCGGAAATGTCTACGGCCCGGCGTCTCTGAGCGCGGAGCATTTCTTCTTTCTCTCGGCAGAGGAAGCGGATACATATTTCAGCGGTGACGATGACCGAAAAACGTATGCACTGACAAAGAGCGGCGACGTTGAGAGCAGCGCTTCGTGGTGGTGGCTCCGGTCGCCTTACATTGCTTTCAATGACTACGCTGCCGGAAGCGTGGACAATGACGGCTGGGTGAGCGACTACGTTACCCGTCTAGAGAACGGCGCGCGACCCGCATTCAATTTTGATCTTAACTCTGACTTTTCCGGCTTTGTCCTCTTCGCATCCGCCGTCGCAGGCGGCAAATCTCTCAGCAACACGGGCGCGATCCAAGTGCTCCCGTCGAACAGGACGAGAGAGTGGAAGCTGACGCTGTGGGATAGAGACCGCGCCGACTTGACCGTGACGCAGACCGCCGTGACGGCGGAGATCGGCGGCACGGTGAGTTTGGCCTACAACAATGCGCAGACCGGCGAAAACGAATATGTATCCGCCCTGCTGTGCGACGAGGCCGGCGCGATGATCGGCTACGGCAGTATGAAAGCGGAGTCGGCAAACGGCACGGCAGTGTTTACGCTGCCGAACAGTCTGCTGCCGGGCCGCTATGCGCTCAAGGTGTTCAGCGAGCAGCGCAACGGCGACCGTGAAAGCGACTATGCCTGTGGACCCGTGTCGGTCGCGCTGACGCTGATCGGCAAGGCGACCGTTCCCGCGCGCATCACCGAGGGAACGGCGCTCACGAAGTTCGTCGGCGACCGGGATTTCACGCTGCACGCCACAGCCGCGGGCGCGTCGGACGGCGCGTGGACGTGGAGCAGCAGCGATACGAGCGTCGCCACGGTGACGAACGCGGGAACGGTGCATATCCTCAAGGCGGGCAAGGCGGCCATTACCGCGCGGTATGAGGACGAAACGCGCGTCGCCACGACGTCGCTGGCGCTGACGGTGCTCGGCACGATGCAAAAGCCCGCCGCGTTCGTCAGCGGCTCGACGCTCAAATGGCGCGCAAAGCTTCCCGACACCGGCAAGAGCGTGACCGTGATCGCGGCATGGTACGACGCGAGCGGCAGAATGCTCGGCATGGAAAGCGAGACCATCACGGCGGCCGGCGCGGCGAGCGGCGATCTCACGGTCGGCGCGGACGCGGCACAGTATAAGCTGATGTTCGTGGACGCCGCAACCTGCGCGCCGCTCTGCCCCGCGTGGGACAGCAAAGAAGCGACATGAGCGGCTTGGTACCCTGACGGTGCTTTCTCCGCGCCAAGGTACCGTCAAGGTGCCATGATGAACTGAACAAAGCTATTGACAAGATGGCGCTGTGCTTCCCCAGCACGGCGTCATTTTTCTGTCATGCGCGCGAGGGGTCACAGGGGATTCCCCTGTCAAGTGGTCTGTGTCCGTACACAGACGTTGCTTGTCAAGATTGTTCCAGCCCTCGCACGCTCTTTTGCGGTTAGGTTCGGCACAAAAAGGATGAGGAATAGCGACTCAGGAAAGTCAGACGGTGGATGTCATCCGCGTGATGTACGGCGGCAGGGACATAGATCATCGGCTTGCCGAGGACGCGGACGAGTGACGCGCGTTTTTTATGGAACAATTGAGGACGGCGCGGCTTCGCGGCTGCGCCGTCCCCAAGGAACGATTAAGAAGTTTGTAAAGACGCCCTTCGGGCAAACTTCCTTACGAAGCTTACCTTGAGGCTGCTTTTTTAAAGTATTTGAAGTTTTTTGAGCATCTGAGTGAATTCATAGGGGAGAGGGCAGGTCAGCTCCACCGGCTCGCCGGTGCGGGGGTGGAGGAAGCGCAGCCCGACCGCGTGGAGGCACTGCCCGGTCAGTCCGGGGACGGGCTTTTTCGCGCCGTAGACCGTGTCGCCGAGGATCGGGTGCCCGATGTACGCCATGTGCACGCGGATCTGGTGCGTGCGCCCGGTCTCAAGGCGGCAGCGCAGGTGCGCGTGGCCCGGATAGCGTTCGACGACCTCCCAGTGCGTCACCGCCTCACGCCCGCCGGAGACCACCGCCATGCGCTTTCTGTCCCGCGGGTCGCGGGCGATCGGCGCGTCGACCGTGCCGCTCTCCTCGCGCGGCGCGCCGACGGTAATGCACTCGTAAGTCCGCGCGAGCGTGTGGTCCTTGAGCTGCTCCGCGAGCGCGCGGTGCGCCGCGTCGTTCTTCGCGGCGATGATGAGGCCGCTGGTGTCGCGGTCGATGCGGTGGACGATGCCGGGGCGCAGCGCGCCGCCGACGCCGGACAGGCTCGCGCCGCAGTGATAGAGCAGCGCGTTGACCAGCGTACCGTCCGGGTGCCCCGGCGCGGGGTGGACGACCAGACCCGACGGCTTGTTGACGACGACGACGTCCGCGTCCTCAAAGACGATATCCAGCGGGATGTCCTGCGGCACGGCGTCGATGGGCTCCGGCTCCGGCAGCGTGAGCTCGATCGCCTCCGTGCCCGCGAGCTTACAGCTTTTGGCGGCTGGTCTTCCATCGACGAGCACGCGCCCGTCCGCGATCAGCCTTGCCGCCGCGGCGCGTGAAACGCCGTCGACAGCCTCCGCAAGGAAGCTGTCGAGTCGTTTATTCTTTCCGTTTTCCGCCGTCAGAAGGATCGGTTCCGTCATGGCTCTCCTTTTTCCAGTTCTCCGCGTCGTATTTTTCGTAGTATTTCAGGTAATAGACCGCCGCCGCGGCAGCGCCGCAGGTGACGAAGATATCCGCGACATTGAACACGGGGAAGCTGATGAACTGCGTCTCAAGCATGTCGATCACATAGCCGAGCTCCACGCGGTCGATCAGGTTGCCGACGCCGCCCCCGATCACGAGCGCGAGCGACCATACCCCCAGCGGGTGGCGCACGATTTTGAAGTACAGCCACGCCATCACGCAAAGCCCCACCGCCGTGACGATGATGAGCAGCCAGCGCGCACCGGACAGACTGGACCACGCCGCACCGTAGTTGTGAACGCGCCGCAGGCCGATGAAGCCCGGCAGCAGCTCCGCGGACTCGCCCAGCGCAAGCTCGGATGCGACGAGGCGCTTGACGTAGCGGTCAACGATGACGACCCACACCGCGCCGAGAACGGAGAAAAAGCGGTGCATTTTCTTCTGCCGGGCAAAGGTAATGGCGAGGCCGAGGATCACCGCCAGGATCGCGAAATCAAGCAGGATCTGGTCGCCGATCATCGCGCCGCCTCCGTGTCCGCGGCGCGCACCAGCGCAAAATCAAGGCCGCAGCCGTTCCAGCGCTTGACCAGCTCCGGCGTGCCGAGCGTCAGCCCCTCGGGCAGCTCCGAGAGCGTTGCGCGGTCGACCCAGTAGCCCTCCTGCTCCTCGTCCCACACGCAGTTGTTCCAGAGCCAGAACTCGGCGTCCTCGCCGTAGAGCAGCAGGTCCGCCTCGCGGCGCTGCCCGGATTCGCCATCCGATGCGGGCGCGGCGTTCTGCACCGTCATCATCATGCCGGTCGAGGGGACCTCCGCCCCGGGCGCCGGCTCCGCCTCGGCGGTCTCCAGCACGTCAACGGCGTCCTCAATTCCCGCAGCGTCCGCGCTTTCGGCGTCTGCGCTCTTGCTCGCCTCTGCCATCAGGCTCGTCGTGAACGACTCCGCCGTCATATCCGGCGCCGCGGCGCCGCTCATGCTCAAGCTTTCGCTCTTGCCCATGCGCAGCGCGTTCGGCGAGAGCGCCACCGCCAGCACGACCACGGCGGCGCAGGCGGCGAGCGCCGTCCACTTCCGCCAGACCGTCTTGCGCCGCTTGGGCGCGGTTTCCTCGTGCAGACGCGCCAGCACGCCCGCGGCAAAGCCGTCTGGCACGGGAACGTCCTCCAGATCGCCCATCGCGTCGTGGATCGCGCTGATCTCCGCGAAGTACATCCGGCATGCCTCACAGCTGTCCAGATGCTCCAGAACCTCCGCGCGCTCCGTCTCGCTCAGCTCACCGTCCAGAAGGGCGGAAAGCATCGCCCTTTGATCGTCGTGTACATTCATTTTACTTCCGCCCCCTTTCTTTTTCCTGTTACCACTATTGACGCGGAACCTTCAAAAAAGTTCCCGCCCGCGGCAAGATAATTTCGCAGCGCGAGCCGCGCGCGATTGATGCGCGATTTGACTGTGCCCAGCTCCAATCCCGTCGCCTCCGCGATCTCGTTGTAGGACAGCTGCTCGGTCTCGCGCAGCAGCAGGATCTGGCGGTAGTCGTCCGGCAGGGCGCCCAGCGCCTCGCGCACCATGCGGCGCGTCTCCGCGCGCTCCACCTCCTCCTCTGGCAGGGGCGCCGGGTCCACCGGGTCCAGAGGCGCCTCCTCGTCGTCGAGCGAGACGTCGCCCGCGTGCTTTTTCGCGCGGCGCAGCAGGTCGAGGCAGGCGTTTGTCGCCAGCCGATAGAGCCAGGTGGAAAACGCCGCGTCCGCGCGGTAGCTCCCGATCCCTCGCCACACCGCGAGAAACGTGTCCTGCGCCGCCTCCAGCGCGTCGTCCTCGTCGCGGCACATGCGCCGACAGAGCGTGTAAACCTTCTTTTCATGCAGGTGGATCAGCGCCTCGAACGCCGCCTCGTCCCCCTGCTGACAGGCAAGGATCAATTCTTTTTCTTCCATTGCAGTCCTCTCAATCGTGCAGGTCGCGCCGGACGCCCGCGGCGATGCGCCGAAGGTCGTCCAGCGTCTCCGCCCGCACGATCTGCTCCTTGTAGTAATTGGCGTAGGGCACGCCCTTTAAGTACCAGCAGCAATGCCGCCGCGCCTCCAGCACCGCCGTGCGCTCGTTCCGATAGCCGGCGCTGAGCTCGATCTGCCGCACCGCGGTGTCGAAGCGCTCCGCGACGCACGGCCTTGGCGGTATCTCGCGCCCCGCGAGCGCCGCCTCCGCCTGCTCGAAGAGCCACGGGTCCCCGAACGCGCCGCGCCCGATCATCGCGGCGTCCGCGCCGGTGAAGTGCAGGATGCGCACCGCGTCCTCGGGCGTGAACACGTCGCCGTTGGCAATGACGGGGATGTGCACCGCCTCCTTGACCTGGCGGATCGTCGTCCAGTCCGCCTGCCCGCCGTACATCTGCGCCCGCGTGCGCCCGTGCACCGTGATCGCCGCCGCGCCCTCCGCCTCGAGCCGCACGGCAAGCTCCACGGCGTTGATGCTGCCCTTGTCCCAGCCGCGGCGCATCTTGACCGTGACCGGGACGTCCACGGCGTCCGCCACCGCGCGCACGATCGCCGCCGCGCGGTCCGGGTCCTTCATCAGCGCCGCGCCGCTGCCGTGCGCGGCGACCTTGTGCACGGGACAGCCCATGTTGATGTCCAGAATGTCTGCGCCGGAGACCTCGAGCGCGACCTTCGCCGCCCGTGCCATCTCCTCCGGCACATTGCCGAAAAGCTGTACGACGCCCGGTTTTTCGTTCGGCGCGAGGAACAGCAGCGTTTTGCTCTTTTCGTCGTTGTAGCACAGCGCCTTGGCGCTCACCAGCTCAGTGCAGGAGAGGCCCGCGCCGTGCTCACGGCAGATCTGCCGGAACGCCGCGTCGGTCACGCCCGCCATCGGCGCGAGATATAATTTGGAATCGACCTCCACGCTTCCGATCCGCACAGCCTCACCCCTTTTCACATGACACTTCGGACGCTGGGTCATAGATTATAAAATTATATCACACTTCCGTCCTGTATCACAAGACAAAAAAGCGGTTTTTCCCTGCATTTCCGCAAAAAAACGCAAAACAAGGCCGATTGCCGAGAAAAAACGCCGTGTTTTGTGCGAATTGACCAGATGCGGCGCAGCACAATGATTCTCATTTGTTTCACAAGGCTATTGACTTTAGCACAGCAATGTGTCAAAATAACGACACTATTATTTAAGGAAGGGGGACTTGAGCCATGACAACGCAGCGCATTATGACGTCCGCTGACGCTGCCGCCGCCCGTAAGGCGGGGGCTCTGTCCCTGATTGCACTGATGCTGGGCGTAGTATGCGCGCACACCCCTTTTTGAAGCGGAACAGCATCATCGCAGAAATCGAAAGCGATCGGCTCCGTCTCAAAAAGGGACGGAGCCTTTTCTGTCATATTTACGCCGTTGGCGTTTCATAATAGATGGATGACAGAACCCCACGACCCAAGGAAAATAAATCATAAAGGAGTATGGAAAAAATGAAAAAGCTAGTTTCTCTGATGCTCGCCGCGGCGATGGTGTTCACGCTCGCGGCATGTGCCGGCAAGAGTGAGGACAAGGCGGCGTTCCGCTTCGGCGCGAGCGGCCCGCTCACCGGCGACGCCGCGATCTACGGCAAGGCGGTCATGAACGGCGCGCAGATCGCCGTGGACGAGATCAACGCCAAGGGCGGCGTGCAGATCGTCTTCAACGCGCAGGACGACGAGGCGGACGGCGAAAAGGCCGTCAACGCCTACAACACTCTGATGGACTGGGGCATGCAGGTCCTGGTCGGCCCGGTCACGACGGGCTCCGCCATTGCGGTTTCCGCCAAGGCGTTTGAGGAGCGCACCTTCTGCCTGACGCCCTCCGCCTCCTCCACGGACGTCACCGCGGGCAAGGACAACATGTACCAGCTCTGCTTCACCGACCCCAACCAGGGCATCGGCTCCGCGGACTATATCTCCCGGAATCTGGCGGGCCACAAGATCGCCGTCATCTATCGCAACGACGACGCCTATTCCCAGGGTATCCGCGACACCTTTATCGCGGAGGCACAGGTCGTCGGCCTTGATATCGTCTACGAGGGCACCTTCACCAAGGACACGCAGACCGACTTCTCCGTCCAGCTGGGCAAGGCGCAGTCCGAGGGCGCGGATCTGCTGTATCTCCCGATCTACTATCAGCCCGCCTCCGTCATTCTCGCCCAGGCGAAGAGCATGAACTACTCCCCCATCTTCTTCGGCGTGGACGGCATGGACGGCATTCTGACCATGGAGGGCTTCGACACCTCCCTCGCCGAGGGCGTCATGCTGCTCACCCCGTTTGCCGCGGACGCGCAGGATTCCCTGACCAAGAGCTTTGTCGAGGAGTATCAGAAGCGCTTCAAGGAGGTCCCGAACCAGTTCGCCGCCGACGGCTATGACACGGTCTACGTGCTCTACAACGCGCTGATCGCCTCCGGCTGCACGCCGGACATGAGCGCGCCCGACATCTGCGCCAGACTGATCGCCCAGATCCAGAGCATCACGCACGACGGCCTGACCGGCTCGAACATGAGCTGGACCGCGAACGGCGAGGTCTCCAAGATGCCCGTCGCCGTGGTCATCAAGAACGGCGCGTACGTCTCCGCATAATGATCCAACCCGGGGCATTGCCGCGGGCATCCCATAAAAAAGCGAGGCAAGGGACATGGAATTTCTCTCCTACCTGATTAGCGGCGTCAGCCTCGGCAGCGTGTATGCCATCATCGCGCTGGGCTATACCATGGTCTACGGCATTGCGAAAATGCTCAACTTTGCCCATGGCGACGTCATCATGATCGGCGGCTATATCTCCTTCTGCGGTTTTGCCTATCTCGGCTTAAACGGCTGGCTGGCGCTGCTGCTCGCCATGGCGGTGTGCACGGTGCTCGGCATCGTGATCGAGGGTCTCGCCTACCGCCCCCTGCGGCAGGCGACCTCCCTCGCCGTGCTCATCACCGCCATCGGCGTGAGCTATTTCCTGCAAAATACGGCGCTTTTGGTCTGGGGCGCGACGCCCAAGGTCTACAGCCCGCTGATCCCGCTCGCGGACGCCTCCGGCGCGCCGAACGCGCTCAAGCTCTTTGACGGCAGGCTTTCGATCTCCTATATCTCGCTTCTGACCATGACCGCGTGCATCGTTATCATGGCAGGGCTGACGATCTTCACCGGAAAGAGCCGGATGGGCAAGGCGATGCGCGCCTGCTCCGAGGACAAGGACGCGGCGCGCCTGATGGGCATCAACGTCAACACCACCATCTCCGTGACCTTTGCCATCGGCTCCGCGCTGGCGGCGGTTGCGGGCGTGCTGCTGTGCTCGTTCAACCCCACGCTGATGCCGACCACCGGCTCCATGCCCGGCATCCGCGCGTTCACCGCGGCGGTGTTCGGCGGCATCGGCTCCATTCCCGGCGCGTTTCTGGGCGGGCTTCTGATCGGCGTCATCGAGGCGATGGCGAAAGCCTATATCTCGACGCAGCTTGCGAACTCGGTCGTGTTCGCGGTGCTGATCGTGGTGCTGCTGGTGCGTCCCGCGGGACTTCTGGGCAAGTACGTGCCCGAGAAGGTGTGAGGTGCCGGACATGAAAAGGCTGAAGGACCTCAAACCGCATACCCGTCAGGATCTCCTGACCTATCTCGGCCTTGCCGCCGCATGGCTCGTCATCACGCTGCTGCGCGCGAACGGCGCGTTGGGCCGCTCGACAACCGGGCTTCTGGTGCCGATTTGCTGCTACGTGGTCATGGCGCTTTCACTGAACCTGACGGTCGGCATTATGGGCGAGCTGTCGCTCGGCCACGCGGGCTTTATGGGCGTGGGCGCGTTCACGGGCATCATCGTCTCGCAGAGCCTCGCATTCGTCACGCCCTCGGCGCCGCTCCGGCTTACGGCGGCGCTGCTCGGCGGCGCGCTGCTTGCCGGCATCTTCGGCATCCTGATCGGTATCCCGGTGCTGCGCCTGCGCGGCGACTATCTTGCCATTGTGACGCTCGCCTTCGGAGAGATCATCAAGGAGCTGATTACCTGCCTGCTCGTCGGCGTGGATGAAAATGGGCTGCACCTCATTTTCAACTACCGCGGCGTAAAGGGCGTGGAGGACCTCGGGCTCTCCGCGACTGGACAGGTCATTGTCAAGGGCGCGCAGGGCGCGACCGGCACGCAGACGATCGCCAGCTTCAACGCCGGCATGATCCTCATTTTTATCACGCTTTTCATCATCCTCAACACGATCTACAGCCGCACGGGCCGCGCGATCATGGCGATCCGCGACAACCGTATCGCCGCCGAGAGCGTGGGCATCGAGGTCACGAAGCACAAGATGATCGCCTTTGCCATGTCCGCCGCGATGGCGGGCGCGGCGGGCGCGCTCTACGGGCTGAACTACTCCAACCTCGTCGCGGCGAAATTCGACTTCAACACCTCGATCCTCGTGCTGGTGTTCGTCGTGCTGGGCGGGCTGGGCAACATGCGCGGCTCGATCCTTGCCGCGGTGCTGCTCTACGTGCTGCCCGAGGCGCTGCGCGGCATGCGCGACTACCGCATGCTGATCTACGCGGTGATCCTGATCGCCGTGATGCTCACGACCAACAGCCCCGCCGCAAAGGGCTTCTGGGAACGGCTCCGCCCGGCACGGAAGGGAGGCGCAGAGAATGAGTGAACGGAAAAAGCGCCTCCCCACCAAAATGGTGCCGGTGCAGTCCCACGCCATCGTGCCGGACCGCGACGCCGACAAGAGCCCCATTTTGGAGTGCTACCACCTGGGCATCGACTTCGGCGGCCTGACCGCCGTGAACGAATTCAACCTGATTATTGGGCGCACCGAGATCGCGGGCCTGATCGGCCCCAACGGCGCGGGCAAGACCACGGTGTTCAACCTGCTCACCAAGGTCTACCACCCCACGCGCGGCACGATCCTGCTCGACGGGCGCGACACCTCGCGCATGACCACCGCGCAGATCAACCGCATCGGCATCGCGCGCACCTTCCAGAACATCCGTCTTTTCAAGGAGCTTACGGTCGCTGAAAACGTGCTTGTGGGTCTGCATCACGAGATGGACTACCGCCTGCCCAGCGCGATACTCCGCCTGCCGGATTTCTGGCGCGGCGAGCGCATCGCCCGCGAGCGCGCGATGGAGCTTCTGAGCATCTTCGACATGCAGGACCTCGCCGAGGCGAAGGCGGGCTCCCTGCCCTACGGCGCGCAGCGGCGATTGGAGATCGTTCGCGCACTGGCGACAAATCCGAGCCTGCTGCTGCTCGACGAGCCCGCCGCGGGTATGAACCCCTCGGAGACCGCGGAGCTGATGGACAACATCGTC
>SVKP01000129.1 GCA_015068395.1 Oscillospiraceae bacterium | reverse complement strand
CGCTCACCGGCTGCTTCAGCGCTACCGAGAGCACCGAGACGCCCGACTTCTGGGAGGTCGAGCTGCCCGAGGAGCCGCCTCCGCGGACGAAGGAGCCGGAAAAGGTGACGGAGTTCACCCTTCCCTACTTCAACAGCCAGACGCTCGACCCCATCGCCTGCTCCGACGGCGCGCAGCAAGTCGTCGCCTCGCTGCTGTACGAGGGGCTTTTTGTCCTTGACGAGAGCTTCACGCCGCAGCCGCGGTTGTGCGCATCCTACAGCAAGAGCAGCAACGGCCTGACCTACACTTTTCGCATGCGCGAGGACGTCGCCTTCTCCGACGGCACGGTGTTCACCGGCAACGACGTGCTGACGGCATACCGCCGCGCGCAGGTCTCCGACCGCTATTCCGCGCGCTTTGCCAACGTCGCGTCCATGCGGCTCAACCGCGGCGCGCTGGTCATCACGCTCATGCAGCCGGACAGCGCGCTGCCCGCCCTGCTGGACATTCCCATCGTCAAGGCGGGCACCGAGAAGGACACGGTCCCGCTCGGCACCGGCCCCTATTGGTTCTCCGACGGCGAGGACGGCGCCTGCCTGATGCGGCGGGAAAACTGGTGGCAAAAGCTCCCGCTCCCGGTCGAGCGCATCGCGCTCAAGCCGGTCCGAGACGCCGACACAGCAGTCTATCTCTTCTCCGCAGAATCGGCGCATCTGCTCACTGCTGACCTGCTGTGCGAAACGCCCGCCTCCGCGCTCGGCGGCGTCACGATGACGGACGCGTCGACGACCGCGCTGCTCTTTCTCGGCTTCAACGCCGCCAAGCGCTCGACGCTTTCCTCCGTCGCGCTGCGCACGGCGATGAACGCGGCGCTCGACCGCACGTCGATCGTCTCCACGCTGCTGGCAAACCACGCCGTCGCGGCACAGTTCCCGATCTCCCCCGCCTCCCCGCTCTATCCCACGGCGCTGGAGCAGCCCTTTGAGAGCGGCGCCTACGCCGAGGCGCTCGATCCCGCCGGGGACAACGCTGGCGCGCCGACGGAGCTGCGGCTGGTGGTCAACGAGGAAAACAGCTTCAAGGTATCGCTCGCCGAGCACCTGGCACGCCAGCTCAGCGCGGCGCACATCACCGTCACCGTCGCCGCGCTGCCGTGGTCGGAGTATCTTTCGGCGCTTGAAAAGGGGAATTTTGACCTCTGGCTCGGTGAGGTACGCCTCACCGCCGACTGGGACGTCTCCGCCCTCGTCGGCACCAACGGCGCGCTCAACTACGGCAAATTCAGCAGCGCGGAGCTGGACAAGGCACTCGCCGCCTTTTTGAAGGAGGAAAATGAAAAGACCGCCGCGGCGTTCTGCGAGCGTCTGATCGCGGAGGCGCCGATCCTCCCGCTCGCGTTCAAATCCCTCACGGTGCTTACGCGCGAGGGCGTGGTCGACGGCCTCCACCCGACCGCGGCGCAGCCCTTCTACGGCATCGAAAACTGGAGCATCCGCATTCCATAAGGCAAAAGCACCGGCTTGAGCGTTCCGCTCCCGCCGGTGCTTTTCTGTTCCACGTATGGAAGTCTGCGTATTTATGCGTATTGCCGGACGACCGCGGAGACCTTTCCGAGAATCGAGCACTCCGTCCCGTCGATCGGCTGATAGTCCGGGTTGGCGGGCAGCAGCCAGATATGCCCGTCCCTCCGGCTGAAGGTCTTGACCGTCGCCTCGTCGCCGAGCAGCGCCACGACAATTTCGCCGTTTCGCGCGGTCTGCTGGCGGTGCACGACCACCAGATCTCCCGGGAGGATGCCGACGCCGAGCATCGACTCGCCGCGCACGCGCAGCGCAAAATACTCGTCCGCGCGCCCGCCCGTATCGAAGGTCAGATAGTCCTCAATGCACTCCTGCGCAAGGATGGGGCTCCCCGCCGCAACGTTCCCAACAATGGGCACCTTGCCGGGCGAGACCTCCGGGCGCTCCTCCACGTCCTCCGCCGGGGCGGGCTCCGCCTTCTGCTTCGTGGACCCGCGGTCCGCCGGGACGATCGCGCGGCCCTTGAACGCACCCTTTTCAATGTAACCCAGCTCCGTGAGGTTTTGAAGATGATAGTGCACCGTCGAGGGGGATTTGAGCCCCACCGCGTCGCCGATCTCACGCACGGAGGGCGCGTAACCGTGCTCGCGGATGCTCTCCAGGATGAATTCATAAATACGCTGCTGCATCTCCGCGCGTTTGCTCATAGTGCCATCCTCCCGATTTCCGATATTTGTTCCATTTCCATGATGATTATAACACACCAATTCGCAAATTGCAACATCTGTTTGAGATGTTTTTCTTTCAGTTTATCCTTGACACTCAGGGTTTGAGCGAGTAAAATATGATTCGGATTTTTAGGGGGCGAGAAGGGGAAGCCCCCTGTGGAACCCAATTCCCATTTTGATAGATCAAAATGAAAACAGGAGGAAACCATGCCAGCCCCACAACCCACACCCACCATATTCAGCCCGATCAACATCGTGATCTGGCTGGTGTTGCTGGCCTTGGGCGTCCTTCTCGGCATTTGGATCAGAAAGCAAGCGGAAAAGAAAGCGGAACTGACCATCGCAGACGCCGAGCAAAAGGCGCTGCAAATCGAAAACGACGCGCACAAGCGCGCCGAGAGCAAGAGCAAGGAAATGCTGCTCGAGGCGAAGGAAGAGATCATGCGTGTGCGCAACGAGGCTGAGAAGGAAAACAAGGAACGCCGCGCCGACCTGCAAAAGCAGGAACGCCGGTTACAGCAGAAGGAAGAAAACATCGACCGCAAGACCGAGACCCTGGAAAAAAAGGAAGAAGCCCTCAACCAGAAGCATGCTGCGATTGACAAAGAGACCGAGGAGATCAAGATCATCAAGCGCAGCCAGACCGAAATGCTCGAGCGTATCTCCGGCTTCACCGCCGAGGACGCGAAGAAGTACCTGATCGAGCAGGTCGAAAGCGAGGTTACCCACGAGACCGCGCTCAAGATCAAGGAGCTTGAGCAGCGCGCGAAGGACGAGGCCGACGCCCGTGCACGTGAGATCGTCGCCACCGCCATTCAGCGCTGCGCCGCGGATCATGCCGCCGAAATCACCGTCAGTGTGGTTCCCCTGCCCAATGACGAGATGAAGGGCCGCATCATCGGCCGTGAGGGCCGCAACATCCGCACCATCGAGACCATGACGGGCGTGGATCTTATCATTGACGACACGCCCGAGGCGATTACGGTTTCCTGCTTCGAGCCCGTGCGCCGCGAGATCGCTCGCATCGCGCTGGAAAAGCTGATTGCGGACGGCCGCATCCACCCCACGCACATTGAGGAAATGGTCGCCAAGGCGCGCCGCGAGGTCGACGCCGTTATCAAGTCCGAGGGTGAGCGCGCGGTGCTGGAAACCGGCGTGCGCGGCGTGAACCCCGAGCTTGTGAAGATGCTCGGCCGTCTCCACTACCGCACGAGCTACGGTCAGAACGTTTTGCAGCACTCGATCGAGGTCAGCCACCTCGCCGGCATGATTGCCGCCGAGCTGGGCGCCGACGTCACCGCCGCTAAGCGCGCAGGCCTGCTGCACGACATCGGCAAGTCCGTCGACCACGAGATGGAGGGCACGCACGTCTCCCTCGGCGTCGAGTTCATGCGCAAGTACCACGAGAAGGACGAGATCATCCACGCGGTTCAGGCGCACCACAACGATGTGGAGCCGACCACAGTGCTCGACTTCATCGTTCAGGCCGCCGACGCTATCTCCGCCGGACGCCCCGGCGCAAGGCGCGAGAATCTGGAAAACTACATCAAGCGCCTCGAGCAGCTTGAGGAAATCACGGGCAGCTTCCCCGGCGTCGAGAAGAGCTATGCCATCCAGGCGGGCCGTGAGGTGCGCGTGATGATTAAGCCCGAGGTCGTCAGCGAGGACGAAATGGTCATCCTCGCCCACGATATCGCCAAGCGCATCGAGGACGAGATGGAATATCCCGGACAGATCAAGGTCAATGTCATCCGCGAGGTCAAGGCGGTCGAATACGCGAAGTAAATCAAAAGAGGCTTCCTGTGCCGGGAAGCCTCTTTTTGTAATGTTAGTCTCATGATCCCGTACTATTTGGCGAGGTCGAACTTCTTTCCCAAATCCTCCGGCGGTATTTTGCCGTTTTCCCGCTCGTAATCCGCGATAAATTGCAGCATCAGCTGGATGATCTGGCTGTTTGCGGAACGCCCATGGTAACCGCATACATACCGAAACTTCGCAAGGATCGTGCCGTCTACGCGCAAGCCAAAATGCTTTTCGTTGTTCTCCATACAACTTCTCCCTTGTAAAGCTGATTTAGCTTTATTTTAGACTTGCTGCTTGCGCATCAGTCAAAATAGAGTTATTATAGAGTTGTTATAACTCTTTTATTTCAGGAGATTCATTATGGAGCTGTATAAAAACCTGTATTTCACGCTTTTCGGCAAGGTTGAGGATGCCCTCGTTCTCATGGACGACGGAAATGTGTGGGAGGCAAAAAACATTCTGCTCCGGGCATTGGACCAAGCGGAAGAAACCTATATGACCGCAGACGAAGAACCGCCGGAAGAAATTGTCTTGTCGGAGCTGGCAATGCAGATACGCAAGGTTATTCGAAGGTTGGATAAAGGCGAGCAAGAAGCGATTTGCAGATTGATTGAGCGCAGGACAGAATAAAGAAGCCCTGCCGCGGGCAAAAGCGGAATTTTATCCCTCGATATACGCCTCCGCGGCATAGCCGACCAGTCCATTATAGTGGACGACGTGCCAGCCCTGCCACGTGCCGTAGATCGTGACGGGCGAGCCGTTCGGCATCATCGCCAGCACCACCCCCTGCTGCCCCGGATATTCGCGCAGACGCAGCGGCGAGCCGCCGGTGGAGACGGTGCCCTCCCGCACCGGCTGCGGGGAGATGAACGGCAGCTCGAAATACTCCGTCAGCCCCCGCGCGAGCGCGCGTGCGATCTCCGGGCGGTTCGACTCGATCCAGAGCGCGTCGGCATAGTTGTCGTGGTAGCCGATTTCAATGAGGTTCGCGGGATAGCGCGGCTGACGCACCTCGCCCAGCGCGGTCGTCGCGCGCGTGTATACCCTGTCCGGGAGCGGGTATACCTCCCGCAGGCTTGCTGCAAAGAGCTCCGCCGCCTCCCTGCCGCGCGTGCTGGTAGGATAGTAGAACACGATCACGCCGCGGTTCGCGCCCTCGCTGCCCGGGCCGGAGGCGTTAGAGTGCAGCGCCAGGTAAAAGTCAAACCCGCCAAGGCTGTTTGCCTGCCGGATGGAGCTGGCGGCGGTCATGTCCGGCGTGTTGCGCACCCATTGGATGCCGTTGGAGAGCAGAAAGGGCTCCAGCGCGTCGGCGAGCAGGTTCATGTTGTACTCCTCGCTTCCGCTGCCGGTGACATAGGGGTTGGACTCCTGTGTGGACGGGCTCAAATAGATTTTCGGCATGGGATGGCCTCCTTAAAAGCTTTCTTCCCTCCATCCTATGCACCGGCGCGCAAAAAGGACGCCTCCCGATTTGGGAAGCGTCCTTTGCCATGATTCGGTTAACTTGCAAGCGCCTCTTTTTGCGCGCCGAGCTTCTGGAACACGCAGATTGCCGCAACCAGCGCGAAGCCGATCGCATCGGTCAGAATGCCGGGGATCATCATGCACAGGCCGCCCGCCGCGAGGACCACGCGGAACACCGGGTTGATCGTCTTGAACAGGAAGCCGTTGAGCGCCGCCGCGACGCCGAAGATACCCAGCACCGAGGTCACGACGATCAGAACGATCTGGCCGCCCACGCTGGAACCCTCGGCGAACTCGAAGACCATCGCGGGGTTCATCGCGAGGATGTAGGGCACGATAAACGCCGCGATCGCGATGCGCGTGGCGTTGAATGCCGTCTTCATGGGCGGCGCCTTGGCAATGGCGGAGCCGGCGTAAGCCGCGAGCGCGACCGGCGGCGTGATATCCGCGACGATACCGAAGTAGAACACGAAGAAGTGCGCGCAAACCAGCGGCACGCCAATGCGCGGGTCGATCAGGATTGGCGCGGTGGTCGCCGCCATGATGCAGTAGTTGGCGGTGGTCGGCACGCCCATGCCGAGGATGATGCAACAGAGCATCGTGAGGAACAGAGCGATGAACGCGCGTCCGCCGGAGATCTTGACGATCACGCGGATCAGCGTCGAGGCAAGGCCCGTGGACGTGATGCAGCCCGCGACCAGGCCCGCCATCGCGCAGGCGACGGCGACGGTGATGACGCCCTTGCCGCCCGCTTCCAGCGCGTCAATGATCTTGGTGAGGTTCAGGCGCTCGTCCTTGTTGATGAAGCCGACGCCGATGCAGATGAAGATCGCCAGCGTCGCCGCAAACTGCATCGTGTAGCGGTTCGTTGCGACCAGCACGACGAGGATAATCAGCGGGAGCAGCAGATAGATCTTGGGCAGCAGATTGCGCATCTTGGGCAGCTCGTCCTTGGGGATGCCCTTGAGCTTGAGCTTGCGCGCCTCCAGATGGACCGCGATGTAGATGCCCATGAAGTACAGCACCGCGGGCAGGATCGCCTTGAGTGCGACCGTGCCGTAGGGCACGCCCATGTACTCCGCCATCAGGAACGCCGCAGCGCCCATGATTGGCGGCATGATCTGTCCGCCCGTGGACGCCGCCGCCTCGACCGCACCGGCAAATTCGGGCTTGTAGCCGCATTTCTTCATCATCGGGATCGTGACCGAGCCGGTGGTGACGGTGTTGCCGACCGAGGAGCCGGACACCATGCCGCACAGCGCGGAGGAGATGACCGCGACCTTCGCCGGGCCGCCCGCGCTCGAGCCGCAGAGGCTGTTGGCGAGGTCGATGAAGAACGCCGAAATGCCAGTCCGCTCCAGGAACGCGCCGAAGATGATGAACACAACGATGTACTTCGCGCAGACGTTGATCGGCGTATTCATCACGCCGGTGGTGGTGTAGAACAGGTCATACATGACCTTGCCGAAGCGCACGTTCGCGAAGGTGTAGACCAGAAGAGCGCCCACCACGCAGAGGATGGGGATACCGACGCAGCGACGGCACAGCTCCATCAGCGCAAGGATGGCGACAATGGCGATTACACACATGACAGGGTCCTTCGTCACGGTCGTCGCCTTTTCAATGATGGGCTTGGCGTTCGCCGCAAAGTAGAAAAACGGCGCGGCGCCGACAACCATGATGCAGATATCGTACCACGGCAGATAATTGGGCTTCTGCCCGCCCTTTTTGATAGGATAGTGCAGATAGCCGAGGATCAGGATCATGCCGAGGAACACCGTCAGGCGCACCTCGGGCAGCGCGGTGCTGAACAGCGTCACGTAAATGCTGTAAAGCGAGAAGGCGACGGAGATCCAGCGCACGACCGTCTTGGCGGTGCCCTCCCAGATACGGGTGTTGGACTCGTTGTCGTACTTCTTCATGATCGCCTCGACGTCAGCCGCGGTGCCAACGTCGACGTCAGATGCAGTGTTCTGTACGATCTCGTCCTGTTCTTTCTTTGGTTCTTTTGAACTCATAGGCTTTTCCCTCCCTGAAACCGGTGAATTCTCCCACGTTTGGGAACGGCTGCGGCGGGAGAAGACCCGCCGCAGCCGAATACAGCGTCAAAAGGCGTCCTGTTCAGATTTTACTTGGTCGGAACGGTGATACCCTTCTCGGCGAAGTACTTCGCAGCGCCCGCATGATACGGAACGGAGCCGTAGGAGGCGGCGAAGTTGAGGTCGAGCTCGGCGCCCTTGGCGTGGGCGGCGGTGATCTCGTCGATGTTGTTGTAGATGGTGGAGACGAAGTTATACACGTCGTCGCTGGAAACGTCGTCACGCGCGATCACGACCGCCATGACCGCGACCGTGGTGGCGTCCTCGGGCAGGCCGTAGGCGTCCTTGGAGATGACGTTCTTGCTGTAGTACGGGGACTGGGCGATCAGCTGGTTGATGTGCGCGTCGTCCAGGCTGACCAGATAGACCTGACGGGTCGCGGCGAGGGAGGTGATGGCGGTGGTGGGAGCGCCCGCGACGACGAAAGCCGCGTCGATCTTGCCATCCTGCAGAGCCTCGACGCTATCGCCGAAGGACTGGTAGGTCGGGTTGATGCCCTTGTCGGCGTCGATGCCGTAAGCACCGAGCACGTCGACCGCGTTGAAGTACACGCCGGAACCGGCGGCGCCGATGGAGACGTTCTTGCCGGCGAGGTCGGCAACGCTCTTGATGTTCGGGTCGAGCGTGACGATCTGGACCTGCTCCATGTAGAGCGCGGCAACCGTGGAGAAGTTGTTGACCTTACCGGTCTCCTGGAACAGACGCGTGCCATCATAGGCGTAAGCGCCGACGTCGGACTGAACGAAGCCGAGCTGGGCGTCGCCCGCCTGCAGGGCCTCGATGTTCGCCTTGGAGCCGCCGGAGGTGATGGCGGTCACGCTGGTCTTGGTCTTGTCGCTGACCTTGCCGGCGAGAACCGTGCCGAAGCCATAGTAGGTACCCTGATCGCCACCGGTGGTGAAGTTCAGGTTACCGCCCTTGCCGCCGCACGCCGCAAGGGCGAGTACCATCACCGCGGCAAGGACAAGCGCTGCAATCTTTTTCATTTCACAATCTCCTTTTCGATTTTGTTCCGCTGGCGCTTCTGTCAACGGATAGTCCTATTCTACCTTTTTTACCGCTGTTATGCAAGCGGTTTTTCTATATTTTTGTTTTTCCATCAAAATATTTTTGTTCATTTTGTCACTTTGCATAATAAAAGCCTCCCTCTTTTGGCGCAATGCCAAAAGAGGGAGGACTTCTCTCACTTGCGGATCTTTTTGTCCACTTCCTCACGCAGAAGGGCGGTAAACGCCTCGGCGCTCATAGCGCCAAGATCGCCCTCCGCGCGGTGGCGCGGGGATACGGTGCCGTTCTCCATGTCGCGGTCGCCCACAACCAGCATGTACGGGATCTTCTCCAACTGTGCCTCGCGGATCTTCTTGCCGATTTTCTCGTTGCGCTCGTCGACCTCGACGCGGAAGCCCTGCTCCTCCATCTGCGCGGCGAGCTTGAGGCAGTATTCGTTGGCGCGGTCGGTGACGGGCAGGAACTTCGCCTGCACCGGCGCGAGCCACGCCGGGAACGCGCCCATGGTCTCCTCGATCAGGTACGCCATGAAGCGGTCGAGCGAGCCGAGGATCGCGCGGTGGAGCACGACGGGGGTCTTCTCCGTGCCGTCGGCGTCGATGTACTTCAGATCGAACTTCATCGGCAGGCAGAAGTCAAGCTGGCAGGTGGAAAGCGTGTACTCCGCGCCGACGGCGGGCACCACATTGACGTCCAGCTTGGGCCCGTAGAACGCCGCCTCGCCAATCTCCTCGGTAAACTCGATGCCCAGCTCGACGAGCACCTCGCGCAGGGCGCTCTCGGCGGTGTTCCACATCTCGTCGTCCTGATGGTACTTCTCCTTGTCCGCCGGGTCGCGCAGGCTGAGCACGCAGCGGTAGTCGGTGATGCCAAAGTCCTTGTAGGTGTCAAAGATCAGGTCGCAGACCTTGGACACCTCGTCCTTGATCTGCTCGGGCGTGACGAACAGGTGCGCGTCGTTCTGGCAGAAATGCCTGCCGCGCTCGATGCCCTTGAGCGTGCCGGACGCCTCATAGCGGAAGTCGTGCGCGATCTCGCCGATGCGGATAGGCAGGTCGCGGTAGGAGTGGGGACGGTTCGCGTAAATGCGCATGTGGTGCGGGCAGTTCATCGGGCGCAGGACGTACATCTCGTCCTCGACCTCCATCGCCGGGAACATATTCTGCTGATAGTGGTCCCAGTGACCGGAGGTCTTGTAGAGCTCGACCGTACCGACGCAGGGCGTCAGCACATGCTGATAGCCGAGCTTGATTTCCTTGTCGCGGATGTAGTTTTCCAGGATGCGCCAGACCGTGTAGCCCTTGGGCAGGAACATCGGCATACCGCGGCCCACAAGCTCGTCGGTCATGAACAGTCCCAGCTCGCGGCCGAGCTTGCGGTGGTCGCGCGCCTTCGCCTCCTCGAGCTTCTTGAGGTATTCGTCCAGCTGCTCCTTCTTCGGGAACGCGACGCCATAGATGCGCTGGAGGCTGCCGCGCTTCGCGTCGCCGCGCCAATAGGCGGCGTTGCACGCGGTCAGCTTGATCGCATTGCCCTTGATGCGGCCCGTGGAGTCGATGTGTGGGCCCGCGCACAGGTCGGTGAACTCGCCCTGCTTGTAGAAGCTGATGACGGCGTCCTCCGGCAGATCGTTGATAAGCTCGACCTTGTAAGGCTCTTCCTTCTCCTCCATGAACTTGACCGCCTCGGCGCGCGGCAGCTCAAAGCGCTCGAGCGCAAGCTTCTCCTTGCAGATCTTGCGCATCTCCTCCTCGATCTTGTCCATGATCTCGGGCGTGAACGCAAAGGGGGAGTCCATGTCGTAATAAAAGCCCGTGTCGATGCTCGGCCCGATGGCAAGCTTGACCTCGGGATAGAGGCGCTTGACCGCCTGTGCGAGCACGTGGGAGCAGGTGTGCCAATAGGTCCTCCGATATTCGGGGTTTTCCCAGCTGTACGCAAAGTTTTCTTCCGCCATGATCGTATTCTCCTTTTCTTTTTCGGGGCGGAAAATGAAACCCCACCCCTGAATGTAGTTCAGGGGTGGGATACAATTTATATAATGTATTCCACGGTTCCACCCTGCTTACGGCTTGCGCCGTCGCTCGTGTCCTCTGTAACGGGAGGGCCCGTCCCGCTCATCGCGGGCTGCTCAGGAGTGGTACTGCCGCCGCTTACGCAGGACGCTCGCACCAAATGCGTCCCTCTCTGAAGCGCCGCGCCGCGGTTTCGTCTCCGTCGTCGCCTTTACTGATGGGAGTGTACCACCGAGAGGCGGGATTGTCAAGCGGAAATCGCTGCCTTCTGCCCTTTTTCAGCTGTTTTTCCCGGTCTATCTCACGCCGAAAACATGATTTCCGATACAATGCAGGCTTTCCCCATCCTCGCGAGTCTACGATTTTTCATATCATCCCGCATAGAATCACGCGGTTATGACGATAGAACGAAAAAGTAAAGCTTTCCGCAAGTATTATCATCTTATTGATACCGTTTTTCTTAGTATTTTTATGTATTTGCAACTATTTTCATCGACTTATTTTCTCGGATTGTCTATTGCAAGTGGAATAAACAGGCAAAAACAGCCAGCGCGGAGTTTTTCCCACTGAGTCCATGGGCTCTTATAGAGGATTTCTTCTAAGCCAAACGGCAAAAATTTGCCAAAAACTGGCGCGGAGAGGCGGTCTGTTCCCTCTCCGCGCCGGTTTTCTCTACTGAGTCGATCAGAGATCAGAAGGTGTGCCAGCTCGTGTTCTCGCCGTCGAGCAGGAAACCGTCCGTGTCGTGGACGCGCCCGTTTTCAAGCATCCGCGCATAGTTGTCACCCGCGATGGCGGCGCGGCGGACCGCGGCGTCGTTCGAGTAGTCGACCGTGCTGTGCAGACCGCCGTTATTCGTCGCGGTGTAATCGTTTGCGCCGTTTCTGCCGCGGTTTGCCGCGCCCGCCACGCTGCCGAGACCGTTCGTGCCCGTCGACGCGCCGTTCATCGTGCCTGTTCCCGCCACGCCGTTGTCGTCGCGCATGGTATCGGTCGCCGTCGTGCCGCCCGACGCCGCGCCGTAGTCGTTTGTGCGGTCCGCCGTATCGCCGCAGCCCGCGAGGGAAAGCGCCAGAAGCGCCGTCACTGCTGTGATCGCAAGGGTCCTTTTCATATCGAAATTCTCCTTACTCCTGTCATTTGCAATACCCGACTCTTAGTATGCTCCAAACCTCTCTCTTTTCATCCATAAAAAAAAATGGAGAGAACAGAAGTTCTCTCCATTTTTTATAAGTCTAAGTAAGTTAAAGCCTTACTTCGCCGCCTTGGCGGCCTTGAACGCCTCGGTCAGCATCGGGGTGACCTTGAACAGGTCGCCGCAGATGCCGTAGTCCGCAATCTCGAAGATTGGCGCGTTCTCGTTCTTGTTGACCGCGATGATGCACTCGCTCTCGCTCATACCTGCCTTGTGCTGGATGGAGCCGGAGATGCCCAGCGCGATGTAGACCTTCGGGTGGACGGGCTTGCCGAGGTGCTTGGCGGCGTTGTCGGCGGCTCCAGTGTCGCGAT
>SVKP01000128.1 GCA_015068395.1 Oscillospiraceae bacterium | reverse complement strand
GGACGAGCTGGGGGCGAACAACCCCGGTTGCTTCGACGATCCGGACAAGACCTTCGCCGACCTGTATATGAAATCCGGCTTGTACATCACAGAGATCGTCAAGCGGCTGTACCGCAGCGAGAAGATGAAGATGCTGATCCCGGACGACAAGGCGCGCATCCGGCACATTCTGGACAAGCAGGTATACGGCATGGCCCCGACGCGGATTATCTATCTGATCGCAACGAACTACATCCTCGGCTTCGACGAGGCGCTAAAGGGCACGGCGACGCACTTCGTTCAGGCAGATGCGGCGGAGGCATCAAAGACCGGCACGCTGGCAGCGGTCGTGGAGCGGGAATTTGGAAAGTAAAACACATATGATAGCGAGATGCGGAAAGGCATAAAACCATAACAATGACGAACAACGCATCGGTGCAATCGAACCGCACCGATGAAGCAGCGCCAATGAAATCAAAACAGCCCAGCCGGTTGCTTTCCAAAGCGTGGGATAGCAATCGACAGGGCGGTCTTGGTATGCCATATCTTTTTCCCCTTTAGCAAAGGATTGACACGCAAGCAGCATGCGCGGTAAGATGGCAGGCGAAGGAGTTGATTTCATATGCCGCTTTCCGAATACGGTTCCAATCAGTTTTCTCTGGAAGCAGCATTGATACCGGAGTATCAAATACCCTCCCAAAGCTACCTGCTCGCGGAAAGCCTTGATGAACTGCGCACCCTGAATGAGCACGCGGAGCTGGGCGCGCCGCTGCTCAGCGTTGGGCTGCGGCTGATCCCGGACGCCTTCGACGCCGACGCGCTCACCGGCGTCCGCGTGTCGGAGCTGCCCGCGCTCGCGCCGGAGGTACGGCGGCTCGGCACGCTCACGGTGCGCGGCTGCTTTGTGCGGGGAAAGCTCGACGGACTGCACGGAAAGGCGCTGGGGCGGTTTTTCCGCGCCGCTTACGAAAGCGCGAAGCAGATGACCGTCATTCTGCCATGTGCCATGCCATACCTCTGTGTTGAGGGTGGCCTTGCCGCGCTTGCGTACAACCGCACAGAGCATCCCGAGACGCTGGACGAGGCAATCACGGCGGCGCAGATTGTCGCCATGCAGAACCAGACGGCGTTTATGCGAAGCTGCTGATTACATAAAGGAGTTCTCATTGAGATAAGCTTATGAAAAAGCAAAACAGCCGCGCTCTTGGACCGGCGCTCATCATTCTTGCCGGCATCTTCTGGGGCAGCATGGGTATTTTTGTCAGAAAGCTGAGTGTTTACGGCTTCAGCTCCATACAGATCGTATGCATCCGCGTCGTATTGGCGGCGCTGGTTTTCAGCGTGATCTTGCGGCTCATAGAGCCGGGCGGGTTTTCCATTTCTCTCCATGACGTCCCGCTCTTTCTCGGTCTCGGTCTCGGAAGCGTGCTCTTTTTCACGGTGTGTTACTTCACCGCCATCTCGATGATGTCCCTCTCCACCGCGGCGATCCTGCTTTATACATCGCCGATCTGGATCATGCTGATGTCGGTGCTGTTTTTCCATGAAAAGCTGACGGCGCGAAAAGTTCTCGCTCTTCTTCTTGCTTTTTGCGGATGCGTTCTGGTTTCCGGCGTCTCCGGCGGCCTGACCGTTACAGGACTGCTGGTTGGGCTTTGCTCCGGTATCGGCTATGGATTGTACAGCATTCTCGGTACGGTTGCTCTGCGGCGGTACTCTCCCTACGCAGTCACAACCTGGACCTTTCTATTCGCGGCGCTTGGTTCTCTCATCATCAGCCGCCCGGCGGATATCGCCGCAAAGATCGCTGCCGCTCCATCTCTGCCAAGATTTCTGCTCCTTTGCGTGTTGACGTCGTTGGTGACGGCTGTTGTTCCTTTCCTTGCCTATACCCTCGGCTTGCGCAGCGTCGAAGCCAGTAAAGCGGGAATCCTCGCGACGATCGAGCCGATGGTTGCCACGCTGTTCGGCGTCTTCGCTTTTTCGGAGCCATTGACTCTTTTGTCGGGGCTCGGCGTGGCGTTGATTCTCGCCGCAGTCGTAATCCTGAACACCAGCACATGAGAAAACCGCGGGTGCAACGCCCGCGGCTTTCTTCTTTTCTGCGTTATTTTGCTTTTCGATACGGGGTGTCCTCCAGCGGCAGGCTCTGGCGGAACTTGCCGTCCCATTTGTAGTACGCCGCCGCGCAGGCGGGCGCGGTAGGGATCATACACAGCTCGCCGCAGCCCTTCGCGCCGAGCGAATACGGCAGCTTGTCCTCTTCCTTCGGCTCGCAGAGGATGACCTCCAGCTCCGGCGCGGCGTCGGCGCGCATGAAGCCGATGGTGCCGAACTTGCTCTTGAACACGCCGTCCTCGATGTCGATCTTTTCCGTCACGCCGTAGCCGATGCCCATGAGCATGCCGCCTTCGATCTGGCCCTCGACGGACTGGATGTTGACCGGCGTGCCGACGTCAAACGCGGACACCGCCTTGGTGATCTTGCCCTCGTCGTTGAGGATAACGACCTGCGCGCCATAGGAATACGACACATGGCTGATGGGGTTCTCCTTGATCGCGCCGAGCGGATCGGTCTTGGCGGAATACTCGCCGAGGAACTCCTGCCCCTCCAGCTCCGCAAGCGTTTTGCCCGCGAGCGCCGCCTTGAGCTTTTCGCCCACGCGCCGCGCCGCCTCGCCGGTCATGACCGTCTGACGCGAGGCGGTCGAGGTTCCCGCGTCCGGCGTGCGCACGGTATCCGCGTTCTCAAAGACGAACAGCGCGGGGTCAAGCTCCGTGACGTGGCAAATCTCGGTGAGCACCATCTGTCCGATACCCTGTCCCATACAGGACGCGGAGGTACGGATGTGGATCTTGCCGTTCTCCACGGAGAGCAGCACGCGCCCGATGTCCTTCTTGCCCATGCCGGTGCCGGAGTTCTTGAAGCCGCAGGCAATACCCGCGTACTTGTTGCCGTAGTAGCCGTCCTTCACCGCGTCGAGGCACGCCGCCATATTGGTGTTCGCATCGGCGGTCTGGCCGTTCGGCAGCACGTCGCCGGGCTTGATGGCGTTGCGGCGGCGGAACTCCCACGGGTCGATGCCCACCATCTCGGCGAGCAGATTGATATTCATCTCGGTGGCAAAGCAGCTCTGCGTCACGCCGAAGCCGCGGAACGCCCCCGAGGGTACGTTGTTCGTGTAGACCGACATGCCGAAGATGTCGATGTTCTGATAGTTGTACGGCCCCGCGGCGTGCGTGCAGGCGCGGTGGAGCACCGGCCCGCCGAGAGAGGCATACGCGCCCGTGTCGGCGATGATGATGCCCTTCATTCCGGTCAAAATGCCGTTCTCGTCGCAGGCGGTCGTGAACTCCATCTCCATCGGGTGGCGCTTGACGTGATACGCCAACGACTCCTGACGGGTGTACTTGATCTTGACGGGCTTCTTCGTCACCCACGCCATCAGCGCCGCGTACTGCTGGACAGACATATCCTCCTTGCCGCCGAAGCCGCCGCCGACCAGCGGGGCGCGACAATGCACCTTTTCGGGAGGGATTTTCAGCATTGTCGAGCACTCGCGCTGCACGTCGTAGATCGACTGGCTCGTGGTATAGATAAGCAGTCCGTCGTCGCCCTCCGGGAGCGCGACCGCGCACTCCGGCTCCATGAAGCCGTGCTCCTGCCACGAGGTTTTGTACTTGCGCGTGACGACGTACTTGGAGTTCTTGATCGCCTCGTCCGCGTTGCCGCGCACCAGATTCGCGCGGCTCATGACGTTGCCGTCCGGGTGGATGAGCGGCGCGTCGCCGCGCAGGGCATCGTAGGGGCTGGTAATGGGGGTAAGCTCGGTGTAATCGACCTCGACCAGCGCCGCGATCTCGTCGAGCTTGTCCTTATCGTTGGTGGCGATGAGCGCGATGACGTTGCCCATGTAGCGCGTCACGTCGCCGACGCCCATCATCACGTCCCAGTCCTGCTTAATGTGACCGATCTTGTTGCAGGGCACGTCGTCCTTCGTCAGCACCTCCACGCAGTCCGGGTGCTCCAATGCCCTGGAGACGTCCACGCGGTCGATGCGCGCGCGGGGATACTTTGAGAAGACGGGCTTGACATAGAGCATATCATCGAACACAAGGTCGTCGGCGTAAAGCCCCGTGCCGTTGACCTTTTCCGCCGCGTCGATGCGCTTGGCGTGTTCGTTCATGTGCAGCGTCCTGGGCGCGGGCGGGATGGGCTTCTTCTCACGGAAGAACTCCGCCGCCATCAGGATCGCGTCCTCGATCTTCTTGTAGCCCGTGCAGCGGCAGAGGTTGCCCTTGATCGCCGCCTTGACGTCCTCTCGCGTGGGGTTCAGATTTACGTTGAGCAGGCTCTTGGCCGAGATGATCATGCCGGGGATGCAGAAGCCGCACTGCACCGCGCCCGCCTCCGCGAAGCAATGCTCGTAGACGCGCATCTCCTCTGGGGCAATGCCCTCGACGGTCACGACCTTCTTGCCTTCGAGCTTGCTGAGCGACACAACGCAGGCTTTCATCTTCTTGCCGTCGATGAGCACCGTGCAGGTGCCGCAGACGCCCTCGCTGCATCCATCCTTTGTCGCGGTCAGGTGCAGGTCGTCGCGCAGGAAACGCAGCAGCTTTTTGTCGTGCGCGGACTCGTAGTCCTTGCCGTTGATATTGACAGTAAACATAGATTTCTCCTTCCAAAAAGACCGCGCAGATTTGCGCGGCCTTTTAAGGTTAAATGCCAAACTTCGTCAGGAAGTTATTCAGCAGGTTCATGCACACGTTCTTGCGGTACTCCGCGCTGACGCGGCCGCGGGTGAGCACCATGCGCTCGGCATAGGCTTTGAGGTAGTCCTCCTTCATCGCCTTCGCCTCGTCAACGGTCTTGCCGATGAGCGTCGCCTCGATGTCCTTGTAGCGCAGTACCGTGTCGGCAACCGCGCCGAACGCGGCGGCGGCATTGGTGATCTTGCCGTTCTCCGTCGCAAACACGCCCGCGAACGACACGCGGGAGATTGCCAGCGCGTTGCGCCCGCCGACCTTCTCATAGGAATACTGCTCAAGCCCCGTCTTGGGAAGCAGTACCTCCGCAATCAGCTCGTCGGAAGCGAAGTCGAGCTTTTTGCGTCCAAGATAGAACTTGTCGACGTCCACGATGCGCTCGCCGCGCTTTGACACGAGGCGCAGCTTTGCGTCGGACACGAACTCGATGAGTACGGAGTCCGCCTTGGCGGAGCCGTTGCCGAGGTTGCCGCCGAAGGTGCCTGCGTTGCGGATGGCGGGCGCGGCGATACGCGAGACCGCCTCCTTCATCAGCTGCGGCACGTTGGGATCGGCCAGCGCCTCGGTGAACGTCACCGCCGCGCCGATGCGGACATACTCGTCGTCCACCGTGATCTTGCGAAGCTCGGGGACTTTGCTCAGGAACAGGTATTCCACGCCCTGACGGTTCTCCACCATCAGATCGGTGCCGCCCGCATAGGGAACGACGTCGCGCGACGCGCGGATCTCCAGCGCCTCCTGCAGGGAGGTCGCAGTATAACCGTTTACCATAGCCCGTTGCCCTCCTTTGCCGCGTTGTTCACCGCGTTCACGATGGCGTTGTAGCCCGTGCAGCGGCAGAGATTGCCGGAAAGTCCCTCGCGGATCTCGTCCTCCGTCGGGTGCGGGTTCTTGGAGAGCAACGCCTCCGCCGCAAGCACCATGCCGGGGATGCAAAAGCCGCACTGGACGGCGGAAACCTCGCCAAACGCTTTGTCAAGCGCCGCAAAGCGCTCCGTCTCGCGGAAGCCTTCCATCGTCACGACGCTCGCGCCCTTGACCGCGCCCATCGCCACACAGCAGGAGTTGTACAGCACGCCGCCGATAAGCACCGAGCACGCGCCGCACTCGCCCTCCTTGCAGCCGCACTTGACGGACGTGCAGCGGTATTCGTCGCGCAGCACGTCAAGCAGACGGTCGGTCGCGCTGCCCGCGTAGGCGACTTTTTTTCCGTTCAGCGTGAAATGGATTTCATTCATCTCAAATCGCCTCCTTCGTGATGACGGCAAGCGTATCCTCCGCCGTGAACGGTGCGTGGTTGAGCTTCACACCGCCGAGCGCCTGCTCGACCGCCTCCACATACGCGCCCGGCGCGCCTACGAGCGGCAGCTCGCCCGCGCCCTTCGCGCCGTAAGGCCCGTCGGGGTACTTCTCGACGTGGAGCATGCACTTGAGGTTCGGCACGTCCTTCGTCGTGGGGATCAGATAGTCGGAGAAGGAGTTGTTGCGGATGCGGCCCTTGGCGTCGTAATCCATCTTCTCGATGGAGGCGTAGCCGATGCCCTGAAGGAAGCCGCCCTCCATCTGTCCGAGTACGACGTTGTAGTCGATGGGCGTTCCCACGTCGAACGAACCGTAAGCGCCGAGCACCTTTGCAATGCCGGTGTATGTGTCGATCTCCAGCTCGATGGCGTTGACCGACCACGCATAGGTCGGGTAGGCGTCGCCCTGGAACTTGTCGATATAGAACGGGATCATGAAGTCGGGTTCCTTGAAGTGCTCCTCGACCTCCTGCTCCTCGCCGTCCACCCACTGCTCACGCAGCTTGATCGCGGCGCGGCGCAGCAGCTCGCCGACGACCATCAGCGAGCGGGACGCGACGGTCGGGCCGGAGTCCGGCACGCGCGCGGTGTCCGGGTGGTCATAGTAGACCTTGTCGAGCGGCAGGTTCAGCTCGTTCGCCACGATCTTCGGGAAGGTCGTGCGCACCCCCTGGCCGATCTCACCGTTGGAGGCGAGCACCTCCACCGTGCCGTCCTTGTACTTGCGCAGCTTCGCCACCGCCTTGATGAGATCGCGCTCGCCGGAGCCGGTAAAGCCCGCGCCGTGGAAGTACATCGACATACCGATGCCGCGGCGGTAGCGCCCGGTCTGCGGCTTTGCGTACTCCGCGCGCTTTTTGCGGTAGTCGCACGCCTTGTCGACCTCCTCGATCATCGCGGGGATGGGTACCGGGAAGTGATACTTGCCGCAGGTGGAGGTCTGGTCGCCCTGCTTAACGAGGTGCGCTTCCTTAAAGGCAAGTGAATCCACGCCGAGGTCGCGCGCAATATGATCCATCATCAGCTCGACCGCGAAGAAGGTCTGCGGCGCGCCGAAGCCGCGATAAGCGCCGCAGGGCGAGGTATTGGTCTTCACCGCCCAGCCGTGGACGCGCACGTTCGGCACATTGTAAATGCCGGGGCAGGCGATGATGCCGCGCTGCAGGACGACGGCGGAGAGCGTCGAATACGCGCCGGCGTTGAACTTCACGTCGATGTCCATCGCCGTGACCCTGCCGTCCTTGACCGCGACCTTGTAATGGCACAGCGACGGGTGGCGCTTGGACGTGTACTCCATGTCCTCGCGGCGATCAAACACACAGCGCACGGGCTTTTGGCACTTGTGCGCCGCCACCGCGACCTGACAGCCGAGGATGGACGGGAACGCCTCCTTGCCGCCGAAACCGCCGCCGGTGACGTCCTGCATGACGTGGACGCCGGCAGGACCGCAGCCAAGCGCGCGCATGACCGCGCCGTGGATGTAGTACGCGCACTGCGCCGAGCCGTGGACGAACATGCGTCCGCCCTCCTCCGGCACAGCCATCATGCCCTGCGGTTCCAGATACGCCTGCTCCTGATAGCCGGTCTCGAACTCCTCGTCGTAGACCTTGTCCGCCTCGGCAAACGCCTTGTCCACGTCGCCGTGGCCGAAGTTGTAGTCGAAGAATTTCTCCGTTGCCGTGCGCAGGTCGAGGACAGGCTCCAGCTCCTCGTAGTTGACCTTGCACTCGTCGCGCAGCTGCTCGACCACCTTCGGATCGGGACCGCAGAGCATGGCGATGGGTTCGCCGATGTACTCCACCGTCTCGCGGCAGTACACGGGCGTATCGTCCAGCACAATGTTGACGTTGTTGTCGCCGGGCACGTCCTTCGCGTCGACGTAGAAGTAGCCCTCCGGCAGCTCCGGCACCTCGACGCCGAGCACCTTCGCCCGCGCGACCTTTGCATGAAGGATCTTGCCGCAGAGTACGCCCTCGGACGGATAGTCCGCAACGTAGACACTGCGGCCCGATACCTTCGGCGCGTGGTCTTTTTTGACTACGCTCTGGCTGATTTTTTCCATACCGCCTCGACCTCCCTTTGTATTTCATAAGTTTTCCTGCATTGCTGATAATCGTCCGGCGTGTCGAGATCCACCCACACGCCCTGATCGTCCACGGGTACGGTGACGATCTCTGCCTCATGCTGCTTCCACAGCTCCCGCAGGCCGCCGTCGCCGTGGAATGCCGCGATCTCAAAGATCATCCGCGCGTCGATGAGCGGCGGATGCTTGCGATAGCCGTCCAGCGTCGGGAACACGACGCTCATGCGCTCCCGGTTCCGCGCCTCACGCAACCGCTCGAATGTCGACTGCCGCACCACCGGCATATCCCCCGGCAACAGATAGAACGCATCGCACGGCGGCAGTGCGCGCACGCCAAGCTGGATCGAACGCAGCATATCCGTTCGCGCATAGTCGGGATTGCGCGTGAAGCGGACGTGGCTGCCGTAATGCGCAAGCGCCGTCTCAACCTCGATCGCGCGGTAGCCCGTGACCACCACGACGGTTTCCGCGCCGCCCCGCAATACGCTCTCCACCGCGTTTTCGATCAGCGTCTTCCCACGCAGCGGCAGAAGCGGCTTGAAGTCTCCCATGCGGGAGGAAAGCCCCGCCGCGAGCACCAGCGCACAGATCGTCTCTTCTTGCAGCAAAAAACCACCCCGCTCTTTGGATGAAGATGACGCGCTATTCTCTGAGCAGAATAACCCTATCTTCATTATAAAAGCGGGATGGTGCGAAAGCAAAATACCTTTTTGGGAACCACGCCGAAATTATCGGATGATTTTTGTATAAATGAACCGCTCACGGAACTCTTTTTGTGCGATTTGATGGACGGTCTCCTCGAACTCCTGATAAGCAAGCAAAAATCGCTCGCCATCCGGCGTGAGCGACGTACCGCCGCCGCCCTTGCCGCCGCGCTGCCGCTCGACGACGAGGTAGCCGAGGTTGTGTTCGAGCTGATTGATCATCTCCCACGCCTTGCTGTAGGCAAGGCCGATACAGGCGCACCCCTTGCGGATGCTGTAGTTGTTGGAGAGCAGAAAGAGCAAAAGCTTGAGCCGCTCGTTGAGAAACGGCGTCTCCTTCTCCATGCGCATGTGCAGCACGGGATGCAGGATCGCGGCGTTGTGCTCTTCGAGCTGCGCTTCCAGCTCTCCGACGTTATGAACGCTCAGCAGCACGCCCTTGTCGTCCACGTCCACCCATGCGCGCCACGCGCCGCTGGAAGCGATCGCTCCGCGCAGACCGTCGTCGCCCCGGTAGCGCAGGATCGCGGGAATCGCCTTCTGGCTGATGAGCACGGGATGCCCGCCGCGCTTTTGATAGGAGGCAACGACGATGTCCTCCTCATGCTCCATCAGCGTCAGAAGCGTGGTCGGCGTGAACATCGGCACGTTCACCGGCGTAAACATGACGCGGTCGCAGCATTCGGAAAGGTATTCAAGCCCCAGCTTTACCGAGGTGAGCAGTTCCGGCTCGCCCTCCTCCGTATTCTGTACGAATATCACGCCATAGCTCGAAAGCTGGCGTTTGACCTCATCCTCGTCCGCGCCGGTGATGATGACGATGGGAAAGATCCCCGCCTGCTGGTAAGTGATGACGATACGGCGGATCACCGAGATCGTGCCAACCTGCAGCAGCGGCTGGGCGACTTTCTTGTTCGCAGCGGCGATCACACCGCCGACCTTGCTGATGCGCATAGGAATCCTCTCTTGACTGTTCGTTGTTTTTTTGATAATATCACGGCAGTCAAGAGGATGCAATATTCTGTTCAGGGAAGAACGCTCGGGTACAACCCGCCAGAGAGCGATGAATCATGCAGCCCTTGGCGCTATGATTATGAAAAAGAGGTATGATCCATGAAACTCAGCGCAAGAAACCAATTTGCGGGTACTGTGACCAAGGTCGCTGAGGGCGCGGTCAACGGCATCGTGACCATCGACGTGAACGGTACGCCCGTCACATCCACCATTTCCATGAGCGCGATCCGCGAGCTGGGGCTGGAGCCCGGCAAGAAGGCATACGCGGTCGTCAAGGCAACCGAGGTCATGGTGGGCTTAGGCGATCACCTGACGCTCAGCGCGCGCAACCAGTTCCCCGGCAAGGTGCTCGGCGTGGAGAAGGGCGCGGTCAACTCCATCGTCCGCATCGAGGCGCTCGGCGGCAACACGATCTCCGCGACCATCTCCAACATGGCGGTCGATGAACTGGGCCTCAAGCCCGGCGTGGACGCGCTCGCGGTCATCAAGGCAACGTCCGTGATGGTCGGCATCGACTGAAAAGAAATCTATCATCTGCAAGCATCTCCACCAATTCTGCTTGGTGGAGATGCTCTTTTATGAGTATATGATTACCGTGCCCTTTGGGACGATTACAATCAAATGCGGTGTTATTCGGCTAGCCCGTTTTCCTTGAGAACCACTCCCCGTCGATTCTTTATGTATGTCAAGGCACCGCAGCGGTGCCTTGGTCATCAGGCGAGGCACCTGGACGGTGCCTTTTGATGTCGCGCGTAAGGGGTTACAGGGGGTTTTCCCCTGTAAAGTGCCTGTGCCCGTACACAGGCGTTGCTTGCCAAGAATCTTCCCAGCCCTCGCACGCTCTTTTATGGTTGAGTCCTCGCCGACGCTGTTAACCGCCTGCTCGCTTGCCGTTACAGCCTCAGCTGTGGTGGTGATCAGATTGATCTCCACCAAAAGGAGATAGCTTGACGTCATCATGACATCAAGAGTTTTGCCTTGGCGTCATGGTGACGTCATGCTGCGTCATTTGATGCCCTCCACCACATCCGTGCTCACCATATCCGGGAAACCCGGATGTGGTGATGGTGAGGGAAGCAGCCTGCGCTGCCCCTGTTATATAAATATATATATAATTATAATACTCTACTCAAGAGATACGTTCTACTATTCTACAGTGTAATATTGTTTTTCTGCTATCAATCGCATCGTATCATTCGTTTCGATTCGATTCATTTAGTTTTTTATTTAATTATATATAGGCGCGGCTCCCGAGGCGCGAAAAGAACGCGGTAATCCATCCTCTATGCTGGGTGGATCGCCGCTTTTGTTATCCGCAGCAAGCTCCGAAAGCCTGTCTCGAAGTCTATGTCAGATTGCACATGGTAAGCAGCTTTTCGTTGTGCATCATCACGAAATCGAAAAAACTGCCTGAAAGCAGGGTGCATTTTGCCCCCTATTTTCTGTTGATTATGGGAGGTTCTTTTCTTCTTTCAGCTTGGCGTTAAAACTGCTCGCAAAGTGCACAAGCCGGCACACTGCGACTTGTTCCATTTAACGAATTTGCGTGGATTTGCATTTTCTTTCTGAAAACAGGTTGCATATACCCCCTTCAAATCGGTTGATTATGGGAACCTCTTTTTGCTCTCTGCCTTCGATGCGCAAGCCGAACAAATCAGGAAGCTGTTTTTTGCGCTTGCTGCACAAACATCTGGGCGTTGGAAAAAAATCTCGAAAAAGTAGGTTTACAAATAGCCCGTTTTTCTGTTGATTATGGGGCCTTCTTTTTTCGGCTACCCTTGAAAACTGAATAGCCGTCCGATTTGGATATGACTTCAGGCGAAGCGCCGCGAAGATGTCGGGGTACCCCGAAAAGCCGTCAGGCTTTTTGAGGAGAGGAGGAGCAGCGAAGCGAACGAGCTCTCGCACGGGTGCGGGAGCGAGCGATACGGAGCTTGCGACGACGAAGCGCGCCAATGAGCCGATACGCTGCGGTGAGACTCCGGGGCAGGAACGTGGTCGGGTACAACGGCACAGAAACAGAATCGTCGCGCCGGGATTTTGGTGGTTCCCAAAATGGGAACTACCACTTGCAGACGGCGTATTACAGATCTCACCTTGGTTTTGGTGCTGGTCAATTTGACCAGCACCGCTTCAACGATTAATGCCAGCAAAGAAAGCAGGCTCCCAAAACCATTAACGTCAGGAGGATTATCTCATGCAGAACGATTATCACAACAACGATCACAACTTTTCTTCAGCCGGTAACACGCCGGCAACCTCGCCGCAGGAGACGGAGCGCATCATGGAGAACAAAATCTACACTCGCGCGGAAATGCGCAATCTGGACATCGACACCAGCGAATACCGCTTCCTGGAGGAGATCGGAGATTTCTACGCCGAGCTTGTGCTCAAGGCAGAGGCGCGGAACAGTATGCTCCGTATGTTCTTCAACTTCGAGGACGGGCGGAAGATCATCACGCCGCTGTTCTGGTTTCAGCGCACCCAGGGACTCTGGGACATCCCCGTGGGCAGTCGTGTTCTGCTCCACTACGGTCTCAGCTCCGTCGGCAAGGTGTATCTGACCCACGCGGAGCTGATGAACGACGCCTGAACCGGTTTGGTGGGGGACAAATTGTCCTCCACCAACCAAGAGGGCCCTCCTTTTGCGAAAGTGGGCCCTCTTTTCGGCCAAAGTGGGCCCACCGTTTTGCCAACAAGTCAGAGGTGGACCCACTTTTTGAAGAAGTGGGCCCACTTTTGGGCGAATATGACCCCACTTTTCTGCTCGGCACAGTTCAAAACCCGGAAGTGACCTGAACCTGTCAAGAAAAGTGCAGAGCGAAAACCCACAAAATGACTTGCGCGGTCAGGCGGCATAGCCGAGGGTGGAGATACGAAAAGCCGCCGGAGGCAGTCCGCCCAGGTTCGACGTGTAGACCCGGTATTGGTTGTAAT
>SVKP01000127.1 GCA_015068395.1 Oscillospiraceae bacterium | reverse complement strand
TGCGCTCCAGAATAGAAAGCCATTCCTTGATGGTCGGCTCGGATACGCCAACCTCGGACGCAATGGCGGAATAGTTCACAATCTGTCCCGTCCGCGCCGCCACAGCGGTCATAAACTTCACGAAGGTCAGGTGGTTCGTGACCTTGATGACACGGTTGACGTCGCGTTCCAGGTAGGTCTTGACGTAGGACTGATAGAAGTCGATCCACTCCTTGTCCTCGTTGGCGTACAGCTCGGGATAGCTGCCGCGGTGGATGATCTTCCAGATGTCCCGCTCATAGGGCTTTCTCGCCTTCTCACGCTCCGCCAGATACTCCGCAGAGGGCACAAAATGCCTGTTGAAGTCCACATCGTGGATCTCGCGCAGAGAAAGCCCTTCCAGCTCCACGATGGAAACGCGCCCGGACAGCGACTCGCTGGCCTGCTCCATGAGCTGGAGCTTCTGCGAGCCGGTAAAGAAGAAGTTTGCCTTTTCGTCTGTTTTATCAAGCTCGATCTTGACGCGGTTGAAGATTGACGGGCATTTTTGCACCTCGTCGATCATCAGCGGGCATGGATTGTTCAGCAGGAACAGACCCGGATCATCTGTCGCCTGCGCGAGAAGCAGGTCGTCGTCGAAGGTCACTTGGTTGGCATCTTTGAAAAGATGCTGGAACAATGTGGATTTGCCGACCTGCCGCGGCCCCGTCAGCAGGATCGCCTTGCTGTTTCGCGCACGTCGCTCAACGATGGGCTCAATATGACGTTTGATAGAATACATAGCAGCCCTCCAAAAAAGGTAATGGCTAATATAAAGTACAACTTTATATTAGCCATTATTCATGCGGCTGTCAAGATATTTTCAGTAAAATGAACCGTTCAGCCGTGTAGAATTATCAACGTTTTCCTGACCTCAGGAAAATGTTCCAATGCCCTATGCCTACTGCGTTTGCAGGCAATCGCAAAAATTTAGAAATCCTGAATTATCTCATAACCTCCGCTTTTTATTGTGCACGCTCATGTCAAACTACCGAGTATTTCTCGGTAGCTGCCTCGCGATCCAATTCCCCGTCTGATTAATCATCATATTTATTGCATAAAAGCGTCCTTGCTCGCTTATGAATCTGATCTTCAATCATTTTCAGCCGTTTTGGATGCAAATTGTAACGACTGTGGCGCTTGAAGCGGAATTCCAGCAACTTTTGCACCTTTTCCTTGCTCTCGCTGTTCATGTGTGCCTTTGCCGTACCGAAGAAGTCATCGTAGACGTTCGGCAGCAGCGTATCGGCGTATTCCTGCAGGGCGTCCGCAGACGTCCAGCAGTCCGTTCCGGCAAGGTTGAACAAGGAATTGCCGTGGTCGAACAGCGGCGCGGGCGCGACGATTTCATTCGTCGCGTTGTTAATCAGGAATCCGAAGTTGCCGAGATGCCGGTCGGTGTTGCAGATTACGGCGTCGAACAGCAGCATATCGCCAAAGGCACGCTGGTATTCGGCATCAAGCTCGCTGTAATAGTCCTCGACCGCCTTGAAACCGCCCTTTTTCACGATCCTGCCAACCGGAATAAAAGAGCGCTCCTTGCTGGTGAACAGCTCGCAGGTGGAGCAAAGCGTATCCTTCCAGCGCGACAAACCGTAGGAAATCGCATTGATTCCCATTGTTTCCGCTATCTGCGCCGCATAAAACTCGGAATACGGCTCAAATCCGGTGTTGGACGCGCCGGACGTGCCGCCCTTATAAAGCATGATCTTGCCGTCCACGCGCCGCCAGCACTTCGGAAGCATACCGTTTGTGGTAAATTCGGGGCTGGGTGACAGCGGCAACTTAGGGGGATTCCCCTCCCCTGTCAAAGCAATTTGTGATAGAAAGTTTGAAAACTTCTGCTCATAGAGATTACATTGAGCATAATTCCCGTCAAATCCGTCCTTAACCACCCAATAGCTATCATTCAGAGACAACCCCAAGCAGGCGTTGATGATGCTGACCGGACGATTCGCATTCAGCCCGCATTTCGCCAAAATCGTGTGAATATAGGCACGGTTCTTGGGGATTACGCGATGCCGCAGCCAACTGCTCATGCCTTCGGGTGTCAATTCAAGGTCGAGGGGTAGCAGGCTGCGATTCTCCTCGTTTACCCAAAGGATGCTAATTTCCGGCGTAGAACTGTCCTCCGTAGCCGAGAACTTGACCAGCGGCGTATAAAATTGTTTGAGAATATAAGTCATGAAACAACTACGGCGTCCAGCGCGTGTTTGACGTTTTCCTTGATCGTCTCGTAATCGTCGCCCGGGTGCGCCTCGAAAAGCTTCTCCCCGCCCGCGTAGATCGTCGGGACATAGTAATAGTCGGTGTAGCGGCTCGCCGCCTCGCTTTCGCGCTCCTCCTCGATCCACTCGACCGCGACGCCGCGGTAGGCGGGATTTTTCTCGCACAGCTCGTCCAATGCGCGGCGCGCCTTGTGGCAGTAGGGGCAGTTGTCCAGATGGAGGATCGTCAGTTTTTTCTCTCTGCTTGTCCACTTGCCGCCGAGAATCAGCATCTTGTCCCGGTTCTGCACGATCTCGCCGCGCTCAATGCGCTCATCCCACTCCTCGGCGCCACGGCCTCGTAGGAGATGTTGATATGCTCCTGCCGACAGCCCCACAGCTCCAGCTGCGCCGCGTTGATGCGCTCCGCGACCTTGCGCAGGGTGTCGTCGTCCTTGGGGAAGCCTTTGATGGCAATGTAGGGCATGGGGGGCTCCTTTAACCGGAAAAAAGCTCAAACGAGCCTGTAAAGCCATATCGTCTAAGTTTGCTCTTTTTCTTACCAATCTCTTTTGAGCTCTTAGCCTCATGTTCTGTGAAATACCATGTTGCATCTGGTGAAATGCGTTGAACTACTTCCTTTATATAAGGGCTGTCCACAGTGGAGTACTCATGATTTGCTAAATACAGTGCATTCCAATAACGTGCGATGTCGTTCCTGCACGCAATTGTATAGTTTGCTCCTACTCTGTGCATACCAGCAAGTGCGTGATCATTAAGCCCTGAATAAAAATAGTTGATACGCTCCGGAAAAATTGACTTATGCTCAGCCGCGAGCCTCTCCTTCACGGCTTTCAAGCTGCCTTCACAGAAAAACTCTCCATCAATGGACAGATTATAATGCTTTTCCGACCGCTGAATGATAATCACGCTTCCCTTATAGAAGTATTCAATTGAGTATTGGTACTGGATTCGCTTCGCAATAGCATCAGAGTCGAATGACATCATGATTTCCAGCACAGTTTGCAGCATAGAGCTTTTTCCTGTGCCGTTTTCACCAATCAAAATGGTAGAACTGCCCTGAGATCTATCTATTTCAAAGTGAATATCAAAGTCGACCAGGCATTTGTTGTCATCAACGCGCAATTGAATGATTTGCACAATATCACCCCGCGAGTATATAATTCCCGTCCTTGAGCTTGGATATGACTTTTCTCTGTTCTAAATCGCACAGGCAATCCAATACGTCAAATGTTTTAGAACTAACACTCATTATCTCTTTGACAGGCAGCGCTTTTTCGCCTCTTTGTAGGAAGAGCTTGACGATTTTCTTTTCCAAATCGTTTTTTAATGAAGGCAATATTGATTTGGGAATGACGACCGGTTTTGCTCTTTTGCGCAGTGGAGCTTCAACGCCGAGGATATCCTTCAGTAATTCTTCCGCGCTTTCCTCTGCTGGATCATTCGTGCCCAGCTCGCCGCGGAAAGCGCGGGCAATACTCAGTCTTGTTTGCATCTGTTTTCCGGAGGTCAAGACATCCGAAAATCAGACTTCTGTGAATTTGCAGACATAGATGCGATCCGGTCTGCCCATCCCCTGCTTTACCCGCTGGATCAATCCGAACCGCTCCAGCTCGGCAAGGAGCTTGCCGGCTTTCTCGTGCTTGCAGCCCAAATCCTCCATAATGCTCTCGATGGTGTAGTAGATGAACACACGATTCGCGGGATCAAGCCAGCCGTTCTTGCTCGAAAGCTCCATACGGTCAAGCAATAACCCGTAAAGTAATTTTGCCTCACACTTCATATCAGCAAAACAATTGTCGCGTATCAGCACCTTGGGAATACGATAAAATGCGAATTGTTCGGCCTCTCGGCCATAGAAATAGGTCATAGCGTCCTCCATAAACAAAAAAATAGGCGGAGAGCAGCTTTCACTGTTCTCCGCCTTCGGATTTGGTGATTCAGTTATCGGAAGAATTCTCGCGCGGCGCTTCGGATGTTGTTCATCGCGCCTACCCACGCCATTTGGTCGCGGGCTTTCAGCGCCTCGTCGATGCCCTGTGCCTCGGCCATTTGCCGGACGATCAGGTCGTAGGTCTCCTTTTCGTTGTCCGGCTCCGGCGGCGCGAAGCAGGGATAATACTGCTCGCCGCGCAGCTCGTAGCGGATACCGCGCTCATAGATCACAGGTTTCATGGCTCAATCCTCCATAAATAGTTCGTCTGTCCCCGCAAAAACGTCCATAATCAGCATCGCGCCGAGCCGAAAACCCCGGCAGAAGCACTCGCACTCCGATTCACCGAGGATTTCGCTGTGGGCGTCCGTCAGCGCCAGAAGCGCCCGCTTTTCTTCTCCGGCCAGTTTCAGCGTGAGCAGCGCCTCGGCGTCTGCAAACGCCTTGCACGCCTTGTCCTGCGCCGAACCGCGCTTGATGTCCCGCTCGTTGGCAAGCAGATTCCCGTAATAGAGCTGTTCGATCACATCGTTGTCCATCGGCCTGTCCCCCTTTCGCCTCCATTCTACAGGGACAGTCTGTATAGCGCCACTGTGCGGAGCTATCGCTCCTGTCCGCGGTGCTCGGCGCGGTAGCGTTCTTCCAGCAGCTTCAGGATCGCGCGCTCCATTTGCTCGGCGGAGTAGCTGCCCGGGAAGTATTTGCGCAGCGATTCCGTCTTGATGCGCACCTGCTCCTTCTGATTGGGCTTTTCCTCGGTCAGAACGGCGTAGATGACCTCCGGTGTCAGCTTTCCCTGTTGCGAGAGCTTTTTCATGCGGATAGCCTGCGAGAGCGACGGTGTGGCGTCCTCCTGCCCAATTGAATCCAGCAGATAGGCTTGCTGCTCCTTTGTGAGATAGGACAGCTCGACCGCGGGCGAAAAAGCAATGCGGCCCTCGTCCACCATATCCAGCAGCGGCTTGACGAGGTTGGTGAGACGGATAAATCGTTGGATTTGCCGCCCACTTTCTTCATCAGAAAGACCGTCACGCGACTTGTGGCCAACTTGTCCACAAGTTGAAATTCCTTGATGCTTCAGCGCCTCCAGCTTCATTTTGTAGGCAAACGCTTTCTCGCTCGGCAGCAGGTTTTCCCGCTGCAGATTGCTGTCCACCATCAGGATGACCGCCTCGTCGTCGCTCATATCGCGCACGAGCACGGGAACGGTCTGCAAGCCCAGCTTGATCGCCGCGGCACGGCGTCGATGGCCGGATACCAGCTCGTAGCCCTCGCCTTTTGGACGCGCCAGCAGCGGCGAGAGGACGCCATAGGCGCGGATGCTCTCGGTCAGCTCGTCCATTGCGGCGTCCTCGCGAAGCCGGAATGGGTGCTGTGCAAACGGTGTCAGCTTGTCTGGCGCGATCTGCTGCACAAACTCCTTCATGCCCTGGCACCTCCTTCCGGGAGCGCGGCCAGCACGTCCACATGGTAGTGCTTGTCCGACGCGCGGTGGTGGTAGTCCTGTTCAAAGGAAAAGAGCCAGCCGCATTTTCGCACATTCGCGTTTTCGACGCTTTTCGAGTCCGCAAAGGCGCATGGATAAAGGCTTTCCGGACTTTTGCGCCGCGGCTGCTCCTCGTTAGGCACCGAGGAACTGGGGCACCTTGAGATGGTCGGAACGATCGTGCACCAGCTCACGCGGGATTTGACCGACGAGCAGATCAGGACCGCCGGTTTTGACGCCTATTTCGTTGACAGAACGGCGGGCGTATACCCCACCGCGGCGTCCGGGTTCCCGTGGAGCGCAGCAAGCATGGCGGTCAAGGGCGACCTAATTGCGGACCTCACTGAGGACCTTGCCGCCGAGCAGAAGGCGCGCGTGACCTACGACAACATCCTGCGCCTGTCTGACGACCCCGACGTCAACGACGTAATCAAGTTCCTGCGTGCGCGCGAGATCGTTCACTTCCAGCGCTTCGGCGAGGGTCTGCGGCTCGCGCGGGAGAAGATGGATCAGAAAAACGTCTACTTCGTCAACCCCAGCTTCGATAAGTGATAACAGCAGCGCTCCGAAGGTTTTGTGCCTTCGGAGCGCTTCCCTGCCGCGCAGCGGTACAGGCTCGCATTCATTTCTTACTAACCGCGTTTCGTTTCCGAAGGAAATGCGTTGAACCACGCACGTTCCTCAAAGGCTTTTTTGCGCGGACCCGCCGGTTCCTCCTCCGCTATGCCGATGGGCAGGAAGCAGACAAGCTCATAGTCCTCCGGCACGCCGAGGATGCGCGCCATCTGTTCGCCGATCTTATCCTCGTCGGTGATATGCCCCTCGTACCAGCAGCTCTGATACCCCAGCGCCACAATGGCGAGCAGCATGTTTTCGATTGCCGCGGAATAGTCCTGCACAGCATAGCACCTGTTGGTAGGCAATAACCCGTTGCGTCAAAACGCAGATCGCCGCGGGCGCGGTCTCGCCAATCGGCGGCTGCTTGACGCGGTGGAGCTTCTGCAAAACCGCCGGGTCGTCCACCGCAATCAGGCTCGTCGTCTGCTTATTGCAGGCTGAGGGCGCGTCAAGCCCTGCCTGCATGATCTTCATCAGATCTTCCCGCGGCACAGGCGTGGACTTATAGGCTCCCCGATAGCTGTGTCGGCTGAAGATTGCATCCATTACGTCCATATTCCACTTTTTTCCTTTCCATTAGCTTCCTTCCACGCGCGGATACAGTCGAGGAAGGCTTCCCCGTACAGCTCCGCTTTTCTGCTTCCGACGCCGTTGACGTCCAGGAACTCCGTCATCGTCTCCGGCTGCTTTGCCGCCATGTCCTGCAGCGTTGCGTTGCTGAACACCAGATAGGCGGGCACATGTTCCCGCTGCGCGATTTCGAAGCGCAGCTCGCGCAGCGCGGCGAACAGGCTGCCGTCCCCTGTCTGCGCTGCGGCAGCTTTCTTTTTGGTCGGCCTTTCCCGCTTTTTCGCGTAAATAATGACCTGCTCATCATGGAACAGCACGTCCTTTGTCCTCTCCGTCGTGCGGGGCACCGGGTACTCGCCGTCGGTCAGGCAAAGGAATTCCTTTTCTATCAGGCGGTCGATGTAGCTGCGGATCGTTGAGCGGTCAGTATCCTGCATGACGCCGTAGGTCGGCAGCTTGTCCAGCCCCAGCTCCAGGACACGCTGCTCCTTGCTGCCGTGCAGCATGCGGACGATCATGGTGACGCCAAGCCCGCTGCGGTATTTCCGTTCCACGCGCGTCACGCCGGAGAGGATCTTCTGCGCCTCCGTCGTGATGTCGAACTCCTCGAGCTTGCCGCAGCAATTCCCGCAGTTGGCGCAGTGGATTGGTGCCTTCTCCCCAAAGTATTGCAGGATGTACCGGCGCAGGCAGTCGGTGGTCTTGCCGTAGCCCGCCATCCTGACCAGACGCGCAAGGTCGCGTTCGCGGTTAAACGCACGCTCCTCCTCAGTCAGCGCTTCGTTCTCCTCGCCGTTTTCGATCAGGAATTTGGCGGTGCGCACGTCGAGCGCGGAATAAAGCAGCACGCACTCCGCCCTTGTCCCGTCGCGCCCCGCGCGGCCCGCCTCCTGATAATAACTCTCGATATTCTTCGGCATGTTGTAATGCACGACGTAGCTCACGTTGGACTTGTCGATGCCCATGCCGAAAGCGTTTGTAGCGACCATAACGCGGGCGCGGTCGTAGAGAAAATTCTCCTGATTGGCGCGGCGCTCCTCATCCTCCAGTCCCGCGTGGTAGCGCGTCGCCGCATAGCCGCGCTCCCGCAGCATATCACAGACCTTCTCCACGTTCTTCCGCGTGGCGCAGTAGACGATGCCGCTCTGCTCCCGACGCTCGGAGAGGAAGGCGTTCAGCCATGCGTCCTTGCTGCCGGGCGTCTCGACGGAAAAGTACAGGTTCGGGCGGTCAAAGCCCGTGGTCAGCTCCAACGGGTCCTTCAGCTCCAGCAGCTTGACAACGTCGCGCTTGACCTCATCCGTCGCCGTGGCGGTGAACGCGCCGACGGTCGGGCGCTTGGGCAGCGTGGCGCAGAACTCGGCAATTCTCAGATAGCTTGGGCGGAAATCCTGCCCCCATTGGGATACGCAATGCGCCTCGTCCACCGCGAGAAGTGACAGCTCGGCGTTTTCGGCAAAGTCAAGAAATCCCTCCGTCGCAAGCCGCTCCGGCGCAACGTAGATGATCTTATAGATTCCGCTTTTGGCGCGGCGCAGCACCTCCAGATACTGCGCAAGGCTCAGGGAGGAATTGATGTACGCCGCGGCGACGCCCGCCTGCTTGAGCGCCGTGACCTGATCCTTCATCAGCGAGATCAGCGGCGATACCACCAGCGTAATGCCCGGCAGCATCAGCGCGGGGATCTGATAGCAGATGGACTTCCCCGCGCCGGTCGGCATCACGCCCAGCACATCGCGCCCGGAGAGCAGCGCGTCGATCAGCGTCTCCTGTCCTAGCCGGAAGGCGGGATGCCCGAAGTACTGCTTCAACAGCTCTTCCTTTTGAATAGCGCTCACCCCTGTCTCCCGAAGGTCTTCATCAGCTCATAGGCGCGGCGGTGTCCCTCGGACTCCTCGTAGAACTCCCGCATCATGCCGCAGGGGAACTCCGCGCACGCGCCGCAGCACATGATTTCCCGCTCCTTGCAGCAGGCAATCGGCTTGCACTCGTCGCCGGGCTCCCATGTGCTCTCACGGCAGCTAGGGCATTTTCCGCCCGTATAGTCCGTGCAGGCGGAGCAATCCACGCCGCAGTATCCGATCAGGTCCAGATTTGGCATAGTACCGCCTCCTTGTATCTTTTACCGTGTTTTTCACTCACATCCACGCCGTCTGTCCCTTGCCGGAACCGAGTTCAAAATGGTATTTGGCGATGCCAAGGTCGACCTTGCTGAACGGGCCCAGCCCTGTCCTGACGGAGACCTTGTCATCGTGGAGCGTAAAGAAAAACTTCTGCTGATTCACCGCCGTCGGCGCGAGCAGCGCCGCCTCCACACCCCTGGTAAACCACTCCGGCGGATTCTCCGCGCGGCTGACGTCGGAGGCGGTCTTCGATCTGCGCGCCGCGCCCTGCGTCGCGCCGTAGCCAATGGCGATCACAAGCACAAGCTTTTCATCCGCGTCCACGCGGAATGCGCCGGGTATCTTCTTGAACGTCAGCCCTACCCAGCAGGTGTTGAGCCCCAGCGCCTGCGCCGCGAGGACGAGCTTCTCGCCGTAGTATCCGCACGCTTCGTCCAGTGCACGGCTCTTTTTTCCGACCAGAACGATGTAGTTTTTCACGCCCAAAAACTTGCCGTAGTGCGCCATGGCGCTGTCAAACGCCATCGGCTCGTTGCGAACGAGCTGGATGTGCAGGCCGCTCTCGCGGTTGCACTCGCCAATCAGTTTCTCAAGAGCTTCCAGCGTCTCGCCCTCGATGGGCCTGCTTGTGTAGCTGCGCACCGAATGTCGCGCGCGCATCGCTTCCATCAAATCCATAACGTCTCCTCCATTCTTCGCAAATGATATTCTACACTGCTTCCCCTACAACCGCAATAGAGCAATCGCATTACACCTACAGTAACGCCCCAAAGGCTTTTGGCGCCTTCGGAGCGTTGAAAAGCGTTACCGGGAGACGAGGCTGATAACCTCGGCGGGAACCTGCGGTATGCCGTATTTGTCAAGCCATATCAGCTTCACGCGGACCGCGCTTTTGTCAAGCGCTTTCGTTGAGTAAGACCCGCTCGCGGATGTGGTGAAAATATTGACCATCCGACCGGACTCATTGTATGCGGCGATGCAGACCGTGCCGCTCAGGTCTTTCGCGCCGAGCAGGGACACGCGGCGCGTGCTCTTGTTGTAGGTCCAGCTGATGGCGTTCCCATGTCCTTCAAACGTGCCGGAGAGCAGATCGCGCGGCGTTTTGGACGGATCGACATAGGGTCTGAGCACGGTAATGCCATCCAGCAGAGGTATGCTTTCATAATAATCATCATTGCTGCGATAGCCCAATCTCCAAGTGTCTTCAAAGGGCTCCATGGGCAAAAGACGGAGCCTGTTCGGTGCCGTGCGGCGATTGTCCGTATTTTTATCAGAGTCCGAGTCTGTTACCAAAAGTGCGGGATAATCCGCCTTGTTAAAGCTTGCGGAGGGATTCTTTGCCGCGACATAGCCCCAGAGCGTGACCATATGTCCGCCGCCGCGCTCAAATGTCCCTCGATCGTAATACCACCCCAGCGTAAGCCCTGCGGCGTAGCCCTGCTTCAGAAGGTCAAACACCTCTATTATATTCTGGTTCTTCTCCTGCGTTTTGACACGCAAATAGTATACGGTGTCATATTTGTCTTCGTCCGCAATCTGAGGAAAATACCCCGGCCTGTCAAAGTTGTTGTCGATCTGCGCCCAATTTGAGTCGCCCTGCTTTTGGTTGTTTCCGGTCAAAAACCAATAAATGCCGTAATAGGGATTTCCGGGACAGTCGTCAAAGCAGTCGATAAAATCCTCAAGCACCGCGTCCACGTCCTCAAAGCCCGCTGCCTGCGCCCAGCCCGTATACCAGAGCATATTGGCGCTGGTCGCAGCCCAGCAGAGCTCCGTATCGCCGCTTGGATCATAGTAGTATTCTTTTTCTTTTTCCGCGTCAATGAATTTCAGGTTTTCCATACGGAACGTGCGGTCGTTGAGCGACGCGTCCATCAGCTCGCTTTGTACCTGCAACAGCGTGTCCTGCGTCAGTCCTGTGATATAAGCGTAATGTGCACCGTCAAGCAGGTCGAATTCCGTGTCGTAATAGCCGTTGGATTTCAGCGACGCACCAGAGGTCTCCAAAAGCGCGGCGGTATCAGGGTCCAGATAGGAAACGCCGCGCATTTTAACCTCCAGAAGGCTCTCGCCGCCGCACAGGACCTGATAGGAGGCGATCCGCTCGATCTGGCTGAAAAGTGGAAGCCTGTCGACGTCTGGCACGCCGTCGCGTGTGTGGAGCTCCCCATCCAGATCGGTAAAGACCGTGGTAAAGCCATCGGCGGAGAGCATGGGCAGGTCATTGAACAGCTCGTCGGCATAGGCGTCCGCGCGCGCCGGGACAAGCGCCGCCAGAAACAGCAGCGCAAAAAGGGACAGGGTGATGTGCAACGTTTTTCTCTTCATAGAACAGTACCCTCAGCAGTCAATTATTGTCCGCAGGCCGCCTTAAAGGCGGTCCAGTTGCGGTTGTAGGCGTCGTTTGCCTCCTCGGAGACGTTCATGATGAACTCGCCGCTTCCCGCGGAGTCAGGCGCCACGAGCGCCGGGTCCACAATGCTGTCCGCAGCGCCGTTGGTGTTGACATAGCCGATGTACTCCATGCACGCCTTGCTGATCTCCGGCTCCAGCAGATAGCGCAGGAATTCGTTCGCCGCCTTGGCGTTCGGCGCGTTGACCGGGATAAACGCCGCCATAATGCCGTAGCCGAGCCCTTCCTCGGGATAGACGACCTTGAGGTCGGGGTTCTCCGCCATGACCTGCGTCACCTGAGAGGTATAGAGGAACGCGGCGGACGCCTCGCCGTTGAGCAGCGCGTTCTGGGTGTTGTCGTCCTGAATGAGGCGGATGTTCGGCGCGAGCGCCAGCAGCTTCTCGCCCGCCTGCGCGATGACGTCAAGGTCCTCCTCGTTCATGCTCTTCCCCATCGAAAGCAGCGTGATTCCGTTGATGACGCGGTAGTTCGCGGTGATGGCGACGGAGTCCTTGAGCGCGGGGTTCCACAAATCGTTGTAGCCCTTGATCTCGAAATCGACGGCGGAGGGGTCATAGACGATCAGCGGAATGCCGCAGCCGTAGGGCACGGTGTACTTGTCCTCGGGATCGTAAAACTGCCCCTGATAGCGCGGGTTGATGTTGCCAAAGTTGTCGACGGCGCTCTTGTCGATCGCCTGCACCAGCCCGGCGTTGACAGCCTGCTCGATGATATAGTCGTCGGCGATGACGATATCGTAGTCTCCGCCCTTCGCCTGCGTCAGCTTTTCGAGCATCGTCTCGTCATAGTCAAAGTTCGAGTATACGATCTTGACGCCGGTTTTTTGCGTAAAGCCGTCCAGCACCTCCTGCGGGAACATGCCCTCCCAGGTATAGAGCACCAGTTCCTTTGACTGGCTCTCCTTTCCGCCGCAGCCGGAGAGTCCGAGCAGCAGCAAAACCGCGCACAGCAGCGCCAAAAGCTTTTTCTTCATCTTGCGTTCTCCTTTTTAAGATTCGTTTTTCCGCCGCAGGGCGGAGGACAGGAGCAAAACCAGGATCACCGTACAGAGGATGAGCGTGCAGAGCGCGTTGATCTCCGGTGTGACGCCGGTGCGCATCTGCGTGTAAACCTTGATAGGCAGTGTCGAAAGCGTCGGCCCGTTGACAAAGATGCTGATGACCACATCGTCAAAGCTCATGGCAAACGAGAGAATACAGCCGGACATGACGGCGGGCAGGATCAGCGGCAGCGTGATGTCAAAGAACGCGCGCACGGGCGACGCGCCGAGGTCGCGCGCCGCCTCCTCAATCGACTTGTCGATGCCGACGAGCCGCGCCTTGACCATCAAGTAGATATAGGGAATACAGAACGAGGTGTGCGCGATAATCAGCGTCGTCCACCCGAACGGCAGCCGCAGCAGGGAGAAAAATGCCATAAACACCATGCCGAGAATAATCTCCGGCAGCATGATGGGGATGGTCGAAAGGTACTCCATCATCCCCTTGCTCTTGTAATCCACCCGCGCCATGCCGATCGCGCCGAGCGTCCCGATGACCGCGGCGAACAGGCAGCTCACCAGCCCGAGCAGAATGCTGTTGCGCAGCGCCTGCATCAGCGCCGCGTCGCGGAAAAGCGCCTCGTACCAGCGCAGCGAGAAGCCCTTCCACGCGACGGGGAGCTTGGAATCGTTGAACGAAAAAACGACCACGACCGCGATCGGCAGATAGGTGATGAGCGTGACCAGCGCCAGATACAGCGTTGGGAAGGTAAAACGCTTTTGCTCCTTCATAGCATCCCCTCCAGCTCCGTCGTTCCTGTCAGCCTGCGGTAGAGCCAGAGCAGGACAGTCGTCATCGCCGCCAGCACAAGCGCAAGCGCCGCCGCAAAGGGCTGGTTCCCACCGCGCGTCATCTGGTCCTGGATCAGGCTGCCGACCAGAACGATCTTATTTCCGCCGAGCAGGTCGGCAATGAAGAACAGGCCCATCGACGGCACGAAGGTCAATATCACACCGCTCATCAATCCCGGAAGCGTAAGCCGCAGCGTGACGGTCAAAAACGCCTTCAGCGGCGAAGCGCCAAGGTCCCGTGCCGCCTCCACAAGCGTCCAGTCCATCTTCTCCACGCTGCTGTAGACCGCGAGGATCATAAATGGGAGCAGTCCGTACACCATGCCGATCAGAACAGCGGGATAACTGTAAAGGATCTTGAGCGGCATGCGGATCACGCCCAGCGAGAGCAGCAGGTTGTTGAGGACCCCCTTTGCCTGTAGGAGGATGATCCAGCCGTAGAGCCGGATCAGCGAGCTGGTCCAGAACGGCACCATGAGAAGGAACATCATCCGGCGCTTTCCCTTCGCGCCGAGGCGTCCCATGTAGTAGCCGAAGGGATAGCCGATCAGCACGTTGAGCACGGTCGTGGACAGCGCGAGCCGAAGCGATTCCCGAAAGCACTGCACATACAGCGGGTCGCGCATCCGGGAAAAGTTTTCCAGCGTAAACGCCCAGCGAAAGCCCGTGCCCGCCTCGTTTTCCGCAAAGCTGATAACGATCATATACAGCACGGGGCCAAGCACAAAGACAAGGGAAAAGGCATACAGCGGCGCGATACAGAGCCACCATCGGTTCGCGGTCTTCATGTTTGCACCTCTTCCCTGTCGACCAGCACCGCAGCCTCCGGCGGCCAGCTGAGGCAGACCTCGTCTCCCGCGGCAAAGTCGAAGTGGATGCCCTGCCGGGTGATTACAACCTCCGCCCCGTCGCAGAGGCGGACCGGGATGCGCAGCATGCCGCCGACGAAGGTATTCGCCTCGACCACGCCGCGAATACAGGCTTCGCCGGTCGGCTCGCGGGAAATGGCAATGTTCTCGCCGCGGATCGCAAGCGTCAGCTCGCTTCCGGGCTCCGCGCTCAGAGCGTCCCGCTGCGCAAGCATGGTCCCGGCGCAGCTCCTGAGCAGAACTGCGCGCTCGTCGGCGCGCTCCACCGTGCCCCGCAGTATGTTCGCGCTGCCGACAAAGCGCGCGGCGTAGCTTGTGCGCGGATGGTCGTAGATCTCGTTTGGCGCGCCCTGCTGCTCGATCCGCCCGTCGCGCAGCAGCACGATCCGGTCGGACATATTGATAGCCTCCTCCTGATCGTGCGTCACGTAGATGAAGGTCGTTCCAAGCTGCTTTTGCAGCTTTTTCAGCTCATATTGCATCTGGCGGCGCAGCTGTAAATCAAGTGCGCCAAGCGGTTCGTCAAGCAAAAGTACTTTCGGTTCACCGATGAGCGAGCGCGCGATTGCCACGCGCTGCCGCTGCCCTCCGCTGAGCTGCGCGGGCGTTTTTTTCTCGCTGCCCTCCATCTGGACCATAGCAAGCATCTCCCGCACACGGCGGTCCTGCTCAGCCTTTTCCGTCCTGCGGAGCCTCAGCGCATAGGCAACGTTCTGCCAGACCGTCATGTGCGGAAACAGGGCATAACTCTGGAATATCGTGTTGACGTCCCGCTTTTCCGGCGGAAGCGCCCCCATATCGCGCCCTTCCAACAGGACCAGTCCGCCGTCCGGCGCGGTCAGGCCGGCAATGATGCGCAGAAGCGTCGTTTTCCCGCAGCCGGAGGAGCCGAGCAGCGTGACGAACTCGCCCTTTTGCACGGAAAGACTGATCCCCTTCAGCACGTCGGAGCCGTCATAGCCCTTGACAATATCCCGCAGCTCCAGAATCACGTCCGATCCTTTTGTCTCCATCTCTTGCCTCTCCATACGGCATCCAAGCCGTGAATCGTTCTATCATATTTTACACACTATTCCTATTTATGTCAATGCAATTTATCACAATCGAATATCCTTACGGATGCAAAAAAAGAGCGCAAGCACTGCGCTCCTTTTGAAATTCTGATTCAAATTAAGCCGAGATATCAAAGTCGCCGCCGTCCGAGCCGCCGCGCAGATCATCCAAGATATCCCTGGTGTTTTCCGCTTTTGTGAGGGTACGCGTGGTACCGCCGGAAACATAGACCCTGCCGCATTCCGGGCAGATACAGGTGTGATAGGTCACAGACTGGCTCACGACCTTGCGCCCCTCCATCTTCGCCTTGACGCGCTCGCGAATCACGTGCTCCATCTCGTGCCCGCGAACCTTGGCCTGCGCCGCGCTGGGGGCAATCTTTGTGGGAAGCTTAAACGAAACACCGGGATCATTAGACCCATCCTGATACTTTCGTTTGGCGCAGGTCTGGCATTTCTCCCCGTTATCGACCTCTTTGGAACCCTTGCTGTCCTCTACGCCGTCGACCTTTCCGTCCTCCTCGTCCTCGTCGTCCTGACCGGGAAGCTTGAACTCGTTCTCCTCTTCCTCACCAAAGGGAGTTCCGATCGTACGGAACTGCTCCTCCGGCTCCTCGCCGGGAAGTCCGGCGACAGCCTGCTCCGCGTCGTCCTCCCCAAAGGGAGAGCCGAGGCGCTGGACCCATTCATCCTCGGGGTCAAAGGGCAGGCTGAGCTCGGGATATTCCGCGCGTGTGCGCGTGGCAAGATCCTCCGGACCGTAGCCATCCGGGATATACGGCATCTCCGCAGCGGGACGAAAGGCTTTGGGCGCGGCGTCAGCGCCAGTGGCGCCGGACACAGGCGCAGGCTTTTCGTGCTTTTGCGCAGGCAAAACAGCAGACGCAGCCTCCGTCCGTACATGCTTCTGCGGCTTCTGCCATGTTACCGCATAATCTCTCGTTACTCCAATCAAGCTCATTCGCCTTCAACCTCCCTGTCGCCGTTTTGCAAATGCGCACACCACTCCTTATAATTTTAAATCAATTATAAATGCTTTTCTTCAAAAAATCAAGATAATTTTTGATAGAATTATAAAAAATGCGACCGGCATGCAGTCGGTCGCATTTCTCCTTCAATTAGCGTCCGCACCCACAGGAGCTTCCGCTGCTCGTACTGCCGCTGACGACGCCTTCGGCATCGCACACGCCGGTCGGGAAGAACGAATCCACCGGGAAATCGACGTCCGCAAAGATTGAGCAGGGGTCCTCGCTGCTGCCGATACCGGCGACGGTGCACTCCTCGGTCGGAACACAGTAGTCGAACACTGGGATCAGCAGCTGCGTATCGCGCTCGAGCCGGACGATGGAGAACTGCCCGAGCGAGACACAGACCCTGCGGCTGAGCGATTCGTCAAGCACCAACGGCTCGTCAAATGCCGCAAGGATGCCCTCGGGCACCCCGGTCAGCACGCCCGGAACATAGTGGCAGTTGTCCACGAAGCCCGCGCTGAGCAGCAGCGGGTCAATGACCTCGACGTAAGCCGTCGGCAGGTCGGCGGTCAGGTCAAGCTGGACGTCCAGCTCATCCGCCACAGGTTCGGACGAGAAGATCTTGGGTCCGCTCTCGCCGCCACAGAGGATCACGCGCTTGCCGAAGGTCGCAAGCCCTTCGATTTCCGTATAGCGCGTACTGCCGTTGAGCGCTTGCAGCGTGATCTTGTAGTAGAAGCGCATATCGACCGTGTAATAACCGCGGTTGAAGTTGACAGGCTCGACGTCCACAAAGGTATAAAGCAGCTCCGCACTGCCGCCGCGAATCCCCTGCGCACCGGCAAGCACCTCCTGCGCGGATTGCGTGGGATAAAAGCGAAGGTCCTCGATGCAATCCTTATCCCTGCAGGACGAGATGATCTTCTTCGTATGGATACAGACGGCTTCACGCACGCCGTTCGCGTTGCAGATCGGCCCAGCGGTCACTTTTTCAGCCATATCGTTACCTCCATCTAAGTACTGATTTGAAAGGCGTCCTTTCAGTTCAGTGTATGCCCTGCCGCCGCGTTGGTGCTGAAAATGGGCTGTACAAAACAAAAAAGCTGAGCTATACTGTCAGAAACAGCAAGGACGTGGGAGGTAACGCGCCATGGAACAGGTTGGATTCATTCGCAGCAAGCAGGAGATCAAATATCTGATCCTTTATATTGCGGAGCGCCTGATCGCACCCGTTCCCATCGAGGGGATACAGGAGCTGACCATGTGCGATCCCGCGGTCAGTTTTTTCGATTTTTCCGAATGTCTGAGCTATCTGGTCGATACCGGGCATATGACCTGTTCGGAGGACGGGCTGTACGCCATCACGGCGAAGGGCGTGCAAAACGGCCGTGCCTGCGCGCAGGAGCTTCCCTACTCCGTGCGTCGCAACGCCGAACAGCTGACGGAGGCGTACAACCAGCGCATCAAACGGCAAAAACAGGTCCAGTCGTTCATCACGCCCGGCAAGAGCGGAACGTTCCATGTGGCGCTCTGCTTCAATGACGACGAGGGCGGGACGCTGTGGCATCTGGAGATCAACGTCCCGCAGGAAGCCGAAGCAAAGGCGCTGGTCAAGCGCTTTCAGAAGTCGCCGGAAAAGCTCTATAGTGAGATAACCGAGCTGCTTTTTCGGAAATCAGAGGACTGATACGCTCACCTTTGGCTCTCCGCGAGCACCTTCCAGTAATCGTCGTAGTTCTCCTGCAGCAGCTTGGGCGTGTCGAGCCCGTAGGGGCACTTTGCGGCGCACTTTCCACAGTGGAGGCAGGTTTCGATCTTTTTCATCTTCTCCTGCCATGCCGGCGTGAGCCAATCCGCCGTCGGCGCGCGGCGCAGCATCAGCGACATGCGCGCGCAGTTGTTGATCTCAATTCCCTGCGGGCAGGGCATGCAGTATCCGCAGCCGCGGCAGAACTCGCCGCAGAGCTCGGCACGATCCTTTTCGATGGTCGCGCGGCGTTCCTCCGTGAGCGCCGCGCCATTTTTGACGCAGTCGAGGAACTGGTCCAGCTCCCATTCGTGCTGCACGCCCCAGATGGGCACGACGATGTCCTGCGTCTCCATGAACGCCGCGGCGGCGTAGCCGTCGCGGATCAGGCCGCCCGCCATGCCCTTCATCGCGATGAAACCCATGCCAGCCTTGCGGCAGCCCTCGACAAGCTTGTCCTCCTGCTCGCCGGAGAGATAGCTGAACGGGAATTGCAGCGTTGCATACAGCCCGGACTCGATCGCCTCCTGCGCCACGGCAAGGCGGTGGTTGGTGATGGAAATGTGGCGGATCTTGCCCTCCTGCTTCATCTTGAGTGCTTCGTCATAGAGTCCGTCCGCTCCGCCCGGCTTCGGGCAGAACGGCGGATTGTGAAACTGGTAGACATCGATATAGTCCGTCCCCAACGTGCGAAGGCTGGTCTCCAGGTCGCGCCGCAGCGCGGCGGCGTCGGACGCGCCGGACTTGGTTGCGAGCACGATCTTGTCGCGCATGCCAGCGAAGGCATAGCCCACCTTTTCCTCGCTGTCCGAGTAGGCACGCGCGGTGTCATAGTAATTGATCCCGCCGTCGAACGCCTTGCGCAGCAAATACGCCGCGTCCTCCTTCGAAATGCGCTGGATCGGCAGCGCACCGAAGCCGTTCTTCTCGATCTCGATACCGGTGGAGCCGAGTTGGATGCGTTTCATGGGATACCCTCCTTATTTCTTCATCGCCGCCGCGGAGGCGTCCAGCTTTTCGATCAGCGCGCGGAGCTTTTCCGCCTTCTCGCGCTCGGCGTTGACCACCGCCTCGGGCGCCTTGGAGACAAACGCCTCGTTTTTGAGCTTGCCCTCGGTCGCGGCGAGCTGCTTTTCGGCGTTTTCCTTCTCCTTCGTGATGCGTGCAAGCTCCTTTTCCAGATCCACCAGCTCGGCAAGCGGCATCAGCACGCGCGCCGCATGGGTCACAACCTCGACCGTGCCCTCCGAAGCGCCGGCGTCCGCGTCCGTGATCGTCACCTCGCTCGCAGAAGCAAGACGGCGGAAGAACGCCGTACCGGCGGCAAACGTGTCGCCGTGCGCGGTGGCGATCGTGTAGTGCACCTTCTTCGACGGCGCGACGTTCATCTCGTTCCTGCGCGCGCGGACGGCGGAGATTGCCTCGATGACCATGCCCATCGCCGTTTCCTCGTCGGGGAACGACAGTGCCTCGCTCTGCTCCGGCCACTTGGCAAGCATGAGGTACTTCACGCCCTCGTCGCGCGCGCCGTGCGGCAGCGCCTGCCAGATCTCCTCGGTGATAAAGGGCATGAACGGGTGCAGCAGCTTGAGTGTCTCAATGAGCACGTAGCACAACACATTCTGCGCGTTCTTCTTTGCCTGCTCGTCGTCCCCGTTCAAGCGCGCCTTGGTCAGTTCGATATACCAGTCGCAGTAGTTGTCCCAGATGAAATCATAGACCTTCGCGGACGCGACGCCGAGCTCAAAGGCGTCCATGTTGTCCGTGACCTCCCCGATAAGCGTGTTGAGCTTCGAGAGGATCCAGCGGTCCTCCAGCTCCAGCTTCTCGGGCAGCTCGACATGGTCTATGGTCAGGTTCATCATCACGAAGCGGCTCGCGTTCCAGATCTTGTTGGCGAAGTTGCGCATCGCCTCGCACTTCTCCACATAGAAGCGCATGTCGTTTCCGGGGCTGTTGCCGGTGATGAGGTTGAAGCGCAGCGCGTCCGCGCCGTACTTCTCCGCCATTTCCAGCGGGTCAATGCCGTTGCCGAGCGACTTGGACATCTTGCGGCCCTTGTCGTCGCGCACAAGGCCGTGGATGAACACGGTCTTGAACGGCTCCTTCTTCATCTGCTCCATGCCGGAGAAGATCATGCGGGCGACCCAGAAGAAGATGATATCATAGCCCGTGACCATGACGGACGTGGGGTACCAGTAATTGAGGTCGGCGGCGTCCTTGTCCGGCCAGCCCATCGTGGAGAACGGCCAGA
>SVKP01000126.1 GCA_015068395.1 Oscillospiraceae bacterium | reverse complement strand
GACCTCGGAGATCGAGGCGCCGTTGTTGCGCTCAGAGAGCATGCCGGCGAAGTAATCGTGGACAGCGCCGGCGAAGATGGTACCGAAGGTGATCCAGAGGTACACGGCAGGACCCCACATGGCGCCGCCGATCGCGCCGAAGATCGGGCCGAGGCCGGCGATGTTCAGCAGCTGGATCATGAACAGCTTCCACTGGGGAAGCACAACGTAGTCGACGCCATCGTTGATGGCGACGGCCGGGGTCTCACGGTCGTCCGGACCGAAGGTGTTGTCAACGATCTTGCCGTAGACGAAGTAACCGCCGACAAGGATCGCAAGACAGAGGAAAAAGCTAATCACACACAACATCTCCTGTTTCTAATGATTCGCCAAGGAGGCACTTTATCGTGCTATTCCATTGACGCAAAGATTTTAATCTTCTCCGAAAACGATTTCAATTGGCTATTTCGACAAAAATTTGGACCAAAAATGGGCATAGGGGAGAAAAATCAAAAACTCCGCGCGAGGGAGAATGGCTCAAAACGCGCATTGCATCGGCATTCCGGCACTTGGGATTGCTTTTTGAGCGGCGATATGATAACATGAACAAACCAAAACAGGAAAAGGATTGATTCTTTGTGAAACTTATCAAGGGAAACCTCATATATTCGCCGCGGCTCGGGGAGCTTGTCACGCTGGAGCGCGGCGCGCTGCTGCTGGATGACCGGGGCGTGATCCTGGATGTGCTTGCCGCGCCGCCGGAGAGCTGTGACGCGGAGGTGATCGACTGCGGCGCCGCGCTGGTCATGCCGTCCTTCGTCGACATGCATCTCCATGCGCCGCAGTATCCCATGCTGGGCATGGGCATGGACCTTCCGCTGATCGAATGGCTCAACACCTATACGTTCCACACCGAGGCGCGCTTTGCCGACACGGACTATGCCCGGCGCGTCTATCGTGCGCTGGCGCGAGAGCTCATCACCGGCGGCACGACGCGCGTGTGCATGTTCTCGTCCCTCCACACGGACGCGACGCTTATTTTAATGGAGGAGCTGGAGCGCGCGGGCGTGACGGGCTGCGTCGGCAAGGTCAACATGGACCGCAACGGCGGGGAGGACCTCCGGGAGACGACGGAGGAGAGCAAGCGCGAAACGCTGCGCTGGCTGGACAGATGCGGGAGCTTCCGCTATGTTAGGCCGATCCTGACGCCGCGCTTCACGCCCTGCTGCACCGATGAGCTGATGGCGTGGCTGGGCAGGCTGGCGGAGGAGCGCGGCCTGCGCGTCCAGTCTCACCTGTCCGAAAACGAGAACGAGATCGCGTGGGTCCGCGAGCTGCACCCGGACTGCCCACAGTATTGGGAGACCTACGCGAAGTACGGCCTGTGGAAGGACCACACGGTCATGGCGCACTGCGTCTATTCCAACGCGCGCGAGCGCGAGGCGCTGCTGCGAAGCAACGTTGTGGTCGCCCACTGCGCGGACTCGAACGTCAACATCTGCTCCGGCGTCGCGCCGGTGCGCACGATGCTGCGCGAGGGCGTGTGGGTGACGCTCGGCTCCGACATTGCCGGCGGTGCGGAACTTGCGATGAACCGCGTGATCACAATGAGCATCCGCGCCTCGAAGATCCGCTGCATGCAGAGCGATGGAAAAGAGAATTTTCTCACCGTGGACGAGGGGTATTACCTCGGCTCGACCGCGGGGCACCGCTGGTTCGGCGCGGACGGCGGCTTCGTCAGGGGCGTCCCGCTCCACGCGATCGTCGTGGACGACGGCGCGCTCGCCGAGCCGGTCCGCACGCTCACACTGCGCGAGCGCTTCGAGCGCTGCATCTATTTAATGGACAAGAGCGCGATCAAGGCGGTCTGGTCCGAGGGCAGAAAAGTCGTGGGCTGAAAAGAATATGGTAAGACAGAGCGCCGCCCGGAGCCGTTTTCAGGCTCCGGGCGGCGGGCTTTATTCTTCGTACCGTTCGAGGAACGAATGCTCCTCGCCGTGGCTTTTCCAGCCGGGGAAGGTGTCGACGTTCACCGCGTGGAGCGCGTTGAAGATGCTCTTTTCGATGTTGGGGTTCTCCTTTTGCAGCTCGCGCAGGAGCGCCTTGATCTCCTTGCGCTTGCTCAGGGACTCGTTCTGCGCGCTTGCCTCGGTGAAGCGGCAGGCGCATTGCAGGAATTCAAGCCCGTGGTGCTTCGCCCAGGCGATGATGTCGTCCTCGTGCACGCGGTAGAGCGGGCGGATCAGCTCCATGCCCGGAAAGTTCTGGCTGTGGAGCTTGGGCGGCATGCCCTGCAGCATCCCGCTCCAAAACATGCCCATCACCGTGGTCTCAATCACGTCGTTGAAGTGGTGGCCCAGCGCGATCTTGTTGCAGCCCAGCTCCCGCGCCTTCGCGTAGAGGTGGCCGCGGCGCATCTTCGCGCAGAGGTAGCACGCGGAGTGCGTCTGCGCGTTCGCGACCTCAAAGACGTCGCTTTCAAAGATGTGCAGCGGTACGCGCAGCTTTTCCGCGTTTTCCTCGATCCGCCGCCGGTTCGCCGCGTTGTAGCCGGGGTCCATGCAGAGGTACACCGCCTCGAACGGCGTGTGCCCGTGGCGCTCCAGCTCCTGCATCAGCTTGGCAAGCAGCATCGAGTCCTTGCCGCCGGAGACGCACACCGCGATTTTGTCGCCCTCCTGCACCAGCTCATAGCGCTGCACGGCGGTGATGAACGGCGTCCACAGCTCCCGGCGGTATTTCTTGACCAGACTGCGCTCCGCCTGCTGATAGAATTCCAGTTCGCGCCCCACGGGCTTCACCTTCTTCCTGCGTATTCGCTCAGGACCACTTCCAGTTGACGACCTCGGGCAGGTCGACGCCGTACTGGGCAATATACTGGCGGTGCTCCACGAGCTTGTCCTTCATCTGCTGGATGAGATATGCGCCGCGGTTGCCCAGCTGCGGCAGGTTGTAGACCGCGGACATGACCAGATTGAAGCGGTCAAGGTGGTTGAGCACGCGCATGTCGAAGGGCGTGGTGATCGTGCCCTCTTCGATATAGCCGCGCACGTGCAGGTTCTTGTTCGCGCGCTTGTAGGTCAGCTCGTGGATCAGGGACGGGTAGCCGTGGAAGGCGAAGATGATGGGCTTGTCCTTCGTGAACAGCGCGTCGTACTCCTGCTGGGACATGCCGTGCGGGTGCTGCTCCTCGCTCTGCAGGCGCATCAGGTCCACCACGTTGACCACGCGGATCTTCAGCTCGGGGAAGGCGTCGCGCAGGATGGTCACGGCAGCGAGCGTTTCAAGCGTGGGCGTGTCGCCGCAGCAGGCCATGACGATATCCGGCTCCGCGTCCCGGTCGGTGGACGCCCACTGCCAGATGCCGATGCCCTGCGTGCAGTGCTTGACCGCCTGCTCCATGGTGAGCCACTGGGGACGCGGGTGCTTGGACGCGACGATCACGTTCACGTAGTTGCGCGAGCGGATGCAGTGGTCGAAGCAGGAGAGCAGGCAGTTGGCGTCTGGCGGCAGATACAGGCGCACGACGTCCGCCTTCTTGTTGACGACGTGGTCGAGGAAGCCGGGGTCCTGATGGGTGAAGCCGTTGTGATCCTGCTGCCAGACGTTCGAGGCGAGCACATAGTTCAGCGAGGCGATCTTCGAGCGCCAGGGCAGTTGGTTGCAGACCTTGAGCCACTTGGCGTGCTGGGAGAACATCGAGTCCACGATGCGGATGAACGCCTCATAGCTGTTGAAGAAGCCGTGGCGGCCGGTGAGCAGGTAGCCCTCGAGCATGCCCTGGCAGACGTGCTCGGAGAGCATGGAGTCCATGACGCGACCGGTCGGGGAGAGGTGGTCGTCCTCGGGCAGAATGTCGCCGCACCATGCGCGGTCGGTCTCCTCAAAGACGGGCGTCAGGCGGTTCGAGGTCGTCTCGTCCGGGCCGAAGGAGCGGAAGTTGCGCTCCTTTTCGTTGAGCTTGTAAATGTCGCGCACGAACTTGCCCAGCGCCGCCATATCCTGCGCCTCGACGCTGCCCGGCTTCGGCACGTCCACCGCGTAGGCGCGGAAGTCCGGCATCCGCAGGTCCTTGAGCAGCTGCCCGCCGTTGGCGTGGGGATTCGCGCCCATGCGGCGGTTCCCGACGGGCGGGAAGTCCAGCAGCTCCTTCACGGGCACGCCGTTTTCGTCGAACAGCTCCTCGGCGTGATAGCTCTTGAGCCAGGTCTCGATCTGGCGGACGTGCACGTCGCTGTCCGGCTGGATAGGCACCTGATGCGCGCGCCAGTAGTCCTCGACCTTGTCGCCGTCCACGTAGTCCGGGCCGGTCCAGCCCTTGGGCGTGCGCAGCACGATCATCGGCCAGCGCGGGCGCTTCGTGTCGCCCTTCTCACGCGCCGCCTTCTGGTACTTGAGGATCGCCTCGACGCACTCGTCCAGCGTGTCCGCCATCTTGCGGTGCATCTCCGCGGGGTCGCTGCCCTCGACAAAGTAGGGCGTCCAGCCGCAGCCGCGGAAGAAGCTTTCCAGCTCCTCGTGGGAGATGCGGGCGAGCACCGTCGGGTTCGCGATCTTATAGCCGTTGAGGTGCAGGATCGGCAGTACCGCGCCGTCGGTCGCGGCGGAGAGGAACTTGTTGAGCTGCCAGCTGGTGGCGAGCGGGCCGGTCTCCGCCTCGCCGTCGCCAACCACGCAGGCGGCAATCAGGCTGGGGTTGTCCGTCACCGCGCCGAAGGCGTGGGCGAGGGAATAGCCCAGCTCGCCGCCCTCGTGGATAGAGCCGGGCGTCTCGGGCGCGACGTGGGACGGGATGCCGCCGGGAAAGGAGAAGCGCTTGAACAGGCGCTGCATGCCCTCCTTGTCCCGCGTGATGTCGGGATAGACCTCCTGATAGCTGCCGTCCAGCCAGTCCTGCGCCACCATGGCGTTTCCGCCGTGGCCGGGGCCGGAGAGGTAGATCATATCGAGATCATACTCCTTGATGACGCGGTTGAGATGCGTGTAGATGAAGTTCTGCCCCGGGCAGGTCCCCCAGTGGCCGACGATCTTCTTCTTGATGTCCTCGGCGGTGAGCGGCGTTTCCAGCAGAGGGTCGTTGAGCAGGTAGAGCTGGCAGGCGGTCAGATAGTTTGCCGCGCGCCAATACTTGTCGATGGTTGCCAACTGCGCGTCGCTGGCGTGGTGTTTTCCGGGCATGAGAAAATGCCTCCTTTTCCGATTTATTGATCCGCCGCGAGGCGGGGAGATAACAGGCTTATCCGCTTTCCTCCGTGATAACGCGGCGCATGGGCACGTCCCATGCCTCCGCCGGCACGCATTCTGCGCGCTGCGCCTCGAAGGCGACGGCGAGGATATGCGCGTGGACGCACAGAGGGAGAAAGCGGTCGTAATAGCCGCCGCCCATGCCGAGCCGCCGCCCGTCTGCATCGAAGGCCGTGCAGGGGCAGACAACGAGGTCCAGCGCCTCCGGGGGAACGAGCGCCCCGCGCGCCGGGTCCGGCTCCCAGATGCCGAACGCGCCGCGCCGCCATGCGCCGCCGCCCACGTCCGTGCTTCCGGGTGCGACGGCGAGCATTTTGCCGTCCCCGACGCAGAGCGGATAGGCGAAGCGCTTCTTCTCCGGCGCGGCGGCGTTCTCCGCTTCCAGCAGGTCGAGCCGCACCTCGCCGCGCACCGCCTTGTAAAGCATCACGGTTTTCGCGCGCCGGTATTCCTCCGAAGCGAGAAGAGCGCGGCAGATCGCCGCGGAGCGCTCAGAGCGCTGTTCCGGCGTAAGGCTGTTCCGCGCCTTTATTTTTTCCTTACGCAGCAGCTCTCGCACCGCCTCGTGCTCGTTCATGGGCGGACGCCTCCGCTGCGCCGCGCCGCCTCGACCGTATGGGCGCAGAGCACCGCCGTCGTCACGCTGCCGATGCCGCCCGGCGCGGGCGTGATCGCCCGGACAAGCGGCTCCGCCGCGTCAAAATCCACGTCGCCGCAGAGCTTTTGCTTTGCCTCGCTCCAGCTGAGCCCTACGTCGACCACGATCTGATCCGCACGCAGATAGTCCGCGCCGATGTGCTCCGGCTGCCCGCAGGCGGCAATCACTAGATCCGCCGCGCGCGTGATTGAGGATACGTCCCTCGTGCGCGTGTGGCAGACCGTCACCGTGGCGTTGGCGTGCTGCAACAGCAGCGCGACGGGGCGCCCGACCACGAGCGAGCGTCCGACGACCGCCGCACGCATGCCCGCGACGTCGACGCCGTAATGCCGCAGCAGCGCCATCACCGCCTGCGCCGTGCAGGGCGGGAAGCCCAGCGGCGCGTTGGCGAACACGCCCGCCAGCGAGCCGTCGGTGCAGCCGTCCACGTCCTTCTCCGGCGCGAGCAGCTTTCGCGCGCGCTCGCCGTCGAGCTGCTTTGGGAGCGGACGCAGCATCAGGATGCCGTGAACGGAATCGTCGTGATTCAGACCGTCCAGCGTGCGAAAAAAGGCGTCCTCGCCCACGTCCGCGGCAAGCGCGGTGGGCAAGACCGCAACGCCCGCCTGCGCGCAGCGCTTGATCGCGGCGCGCTCATAGGCAAGGTCGTCCGCACGCTCGCCGACGCGCAGGATCGCAAGGGTCGGAACGACGCCGCATTCCTTCAGCCGCGCGGCGTCCGCGGCGGCCTTTTCCGTGAGCGCCGCCGCGACGGGCGCGCCCTTCCAAATCTCAGCCATAGCCGTTCCCTCCGGGATGGAGGCGCCGGGAGCGCTCCCGCCGCCGTTCTTTTTCCGCAGGGTATTATATAACGCCGTGTGCTCCACCGCAAGCGTTCCGCAGAATTTTTCCAAACGGCCCGCGGCGCTTGCAAAACCGCCGGACGGCGTGATATACTGAAAAAAGCTCATGGACACAGCCTGATGCTGGGCGTTGAGAGAAAGGAGACCCGACATGAAAAGAAAGACCGAACTGCCCGCCGTGACCCCCGTCGTGCTGCCCGCCGTGACCGATCCGAGAAGCAGACTTGCCGCCCGCGCCGAGCAGGCGCTTCTTGAGCGGCTGCCGGTCGACACGCGGACGCTGCAAAAGGCGGCGCGCTATCTGGAACCGAAGCATTTCAAGCTTCTGCTTGCCTCCGCCGTCGCTCTCGCGGCGCTGCTGTCGCTCATCAAGGCGGTCGGGCGCGACCAGATCTATCGCGCGGCGGTGTCGCGGGAGCTCAAGCGGCAGCTTGCGCCGGTCAACGACGCGCTGGAGGAGCTGCGCAGTCAGAACGAGGAGCTGGCGCGGCAGAACGAGGAGCTGAAAAAGCAGCTCGACGGCTGCGACAAATAGGGACCGAAACGGAGGCAAGCCATGCCGCTTGAGATCATTCGACAGGATATTACCCAGATGAAGTGCGACGCCATCGTGAACGCCGCGAACAACACCCTGCTCGGCGGAGGCGGCGTCGACGGCATGATCCACCGCGCCGCGGGCCCGGAGCTTTTGGAGGAGTGCCGGACGCTCCACGGCTGCGAGACCGGCAGCGCGAAGATCACCAGGGGCTACCGCCTGCCGGCGAAGTACGTCATTCACACCGTCGGGCCCGTCTGGCGGGGCGGTGGATACGGGGAACGCGAGCTGCTTGCGTCCTGCTACCGCTCTTCGCTCGCTCTCGCGCTGGAGCACGGCTGCGAAAGCGTGGCGTTCCCGCTGATTTCCTCCGGCATCTTCGGCTACCCGAAGCCGGAGGCGCTCGCCGTGGCGACGGAGGCGATCTCCGCGTTTCTCGCGGAGCACGATATGACCGTCTACCTGACCGTGTTCGGGCGCAGCAGCTATCTGATCAGCACCGAGCTGTTCGACGACGTGCAGAGCTTTATCGACGACAACTATGTCGCCGCGCACACGGACCCGGACCGGGAGGAGAGAAGGAGAAACGCGCTTTTCAGCGGCGCTTCCCAGACCCTGTTCGGCAGGGAAGGCGCGTGCTTTTCCATGCCGAAGGCCTCCGAACGCAGATGGGGACCGGTAAAAAAGAAGGAGAGCGCCGCCCTGCCTCTTGCGGAGACGGACGAGGCGATCGAGCTGTGCGCGTCTGCTGCGGCGCCGGATCTTGAGGATGCGCTCAGGACGCTCGACGAGAGCTTTTCACAGATGCTGCTGCGCAAGATCGACGAGCGCGGCATGACGGACGCCCAGTGCTATAAAAGAGCGAACATCGACCGCAAGCTCTTCTCCAAAATCAGAAGCGACGCCGGGTACCGGCCCAGCAAGCCCACGGCGCTCGCCTTCGCCGTGGCGCTGGAGCTGTCGATGGACGAGACGCGGGAGCTGCTGATGAAGGCGGGCTACGCGCTGTCCCACAGCAGCAAGTTCGACGTCATTGTCGAATACTTTATCCTCAGACGGCAGTACGATATCTTTCAGATCAACGAAACGCTGTTCAGCTTCGACCAGGCGCTGCTTGGCTCGGTGGG
>SVKP01000125.1 GCA_015068395.1 Oscillospiraceae bacterium | reverse complement strand
GTCAGGTCGGTGCCGTTGACTGCGTAGACCTGCGTCTTCGCCTTGTAGGACTGCTCCACCGTGACGCGCATGTTGTCAGCCCACGAGCCGGGGCTCGCCGCGGTGATCTTCAGCACACCGGAGGTCACGGTGCCCGCCTTTGCGTCGCCGGGGACGGCGCGCATGATGTAGGCACGGGAACCGCCGTTGGCGAAGAACTGCTCCACCGCGTAGGGCAGGAACCTGGCGGTGCCGTAGCCCGCCTCGCTGAGATAGCCTCCGTACATACGCTTGTAGTCGGCAAAGCTTGTGACAAGCTGAGGCTCGCCGATTACAGGCCCGCGCTCCGCAAGGCCGATGAAGCCTGCGGTACTCGTGCTGACGCCCTGCATGGGGGTCGCGCCTGAGTCATACTCCTCTACATACACGCCCGGGGACAAATACTCTGCCATGTTGTCGCTTCACGTCATTTGGCTTTCTGCCTGCCGTGAAGCCCCCTCCTTTCATGTTTTGGATTGTTGGTTTGTTGTGTTCGCCATTTATCGTGATTTTTTGGCTACAATTTTATAGGCCGGACAGCCTGCCCCAATAGTGCGCCATCACCTGGGCGCTGTACCGCAGCGCCGCGGCAAGCCTGTCCTCCGCGCCGAAGACGTCGTCCAGCTCTGCCCTGCAGCGATAGACGGGGTATCCGTCCTCCGCCAGAAATAGCGCGCCGCGCACGATCCGGCTGTTGATCTCCCCGCAGGCGCGCCGCGCCTCGTCCGGGTCCGCGCAGCGAAAGGGAAACCGTCCGTAAAGCAGCACCGCATCCTCAATCGCGCGGCATGCGGTCTCCCACAGCATCGCGTCGCGCTTCGCGCGGAAGCGGAGCCAGCCGCTCTCCTCAAGCCACTCGACGCCCTCGCCGTCCAGCAGCGCCTTGAGCAGGCGCATCGCCTCGTCCTCTTTCATCAACTCTTACCTGTATGCCTCATCAGGCGGAAACGCTGAGCGGCGCCGCCGCCCCCATCGGGCTCATCGCGCCGAAATCGGGAGCCGCCACGCAAAGCGGCTCGCCGCCGCCCCACTCCGCGGGGGCTGTCCCGCACGCTCCGTCCGGCAGGGAGGATATCTCCGCCTCCGGTCCCATGCTTCGCAGGGCGAGCATGTCCAAAAGCGCGCTGTTGCCCACCGTATGGGAAAGCGTCAGTATGCCGTCCGTCGAAAGCTGTTCCCAGCTTCCTCCGGCAAGAATCGCCTCCAGCGCCTGCGCGGCGCTCTTTTGGGACTCACGGCTCTGCTTCCGTTCCGCCCGGTCCTTGTCCTGTGCCGACCGCTTCGCCGGTTCCGTCCGCCGGTCCGTCTGGTGCATTGCCATCCCCCTCTCCGGGGTTCTCCGGCAGGTCGGGTTCCCGGTCTCCCCATACCGAGGTTATGATCTCATCCAGCGCGCCGGGCGCCTCCAGCTCCGCAAGCGTCTCCGTCGCACGGTCCGACACCAGCCGAAGCTTGTTGATAAACTCATTTTTCATCTGCGCCTTTTTCGCCTTGAGCGCCAGGACCTGCGCAAGCGCGTTCTGCAAAATCGGCTTTTCTCTTTCGTCCTTGCAGTGCGCCAGCTTTTCCCGGTATTCCGCCTCCAGCGTAAGGTCGCGGCTATTGTCCAAAAACGGGTACATTGCCCGCAGCGTCGCGCTGTCCCGTTCGAGCAGCTCGCCCGTGCCCTGCGCCATCTCCGTCATGGAGTCCACCACGCGCCGCGCGTCCCGCACCGTGTCCACCACGATGCCGACCGCGCCTTTGGCAAAGGAACGGTTAAAAACCATCTGGTCCGGCGAGCGTCCCGGAATGTTGCGCATCTGGCTGCCCGTCCCCTTCAGCGTCTGCTGCTGCATACGCTTGGGTCCGTTGCCTACCGTGCGCTTGAGGCAGGAGACCAGCATCATCTTCCCGGTCCCGTTGAGCACCGACGCCGACATGGCGCCGCGCTGAAACGCGGTGTCGGAAAACCGCGTCAGCGCCGTTTGGATGTCTCCCGTCCGAAAGCGCCGGTCCCCGCGGTCCTGCATGCCCTTCCCATTCGGGCGGCCCGCTTCGCCGCGGTCTTTCCGCTCCTTTTCGCGGCTGCCCTGACCCGCGGCGCGCTCGTTTTCCTCCGCGCGCCGATCCGTCTCCGAAAAGCCGCCGAGCGCCGCCTGTGCATGGGAGCGCCCGATGCGGTCGAAGGTCTGTTGAAAGCTCTCCGTCACATGGTAAAGCGGGTCGCGGTGCCGGAACAGCTCCGAGCCCACCGCCCATGCAAAGCTCCGCTCCGTTGACTGCTTGGTTTCAACTGCGGGCGGCGCGAGCGTCTTTTTGTTTTTTCTGATCTGCATATCATTACAACAGCAGGCGATCCACCGCCGCGCGGAATCTTTCTTCCTCCAGCGGCCTCACAAGAAAATCGGTCAGGTGGATGCGCATTCCGCGGATCGCGTAGCGGTCCGTGTCGTCGAGCAGGATCACGCGGCAGCCGCTGTCCTCCTCGCGCACCCTGCGGGCGCACAGAAACCCCTTCACGTCCCCGAAGCCGACCACGGCGCCCCGGAACCGTCCCGGCGTGAACTCCCGCCACAGCTCGTCCTCCGAGCAGAAGGGAACGGTCACTGCGCTCAAGCGGGCTTTGGCGGCCTGTTCCTCTATTCCAAGGCATATCCGGCGAGCCTCTTCCGCCCCCGGGCAGCACACCGCAACTCGCATTCCCGCTCCTTTTCAGCCGCGCATACCACGACGCGGCAAGCCGCACCCGTCCATGTCGTCGCTTATTATAACTGCATTTACAAAATATTGTAGTGGATTGTCAAAAACAGATAGAAAATGGCACGAACTACGTTCCCGCTCCGTTTCGCGCGGTGTTACAATATGACGCGGGTAAAACTGTCCCCTGCTGCGTGCTACTTTTCTCGGAAAGGAATTGTTTTCATGGTCAACGTTTCCTTCTGTCGTCTCGGCAGGATCATTCCCGCGTCCTTCGCAGGATATGTCCTGCCCTATGTGCGCAAGGCGGTCGCACAGGTGGACGGGAATAACGGCTGCACGGTGCTCGGCGCCATGTGGAACGGCCTTGCCTGCGCCGCGGCGGTCGTCGTGTGGGAGGAGGACGGCGGCTCGCTGCTCAGCCTCTTCGTCGACCCGAAGGCGCGCGGCTGCGGCGTTGCCGGGCATTTAGTCGGTCTTCTTCTTGAGGAGGGCGCACGCCTCGGCAAAAAGAGGCTGTATGTCGACTATATCCTCAAAGGGGAAGAGCTTGCCGCCATGGACGCGCTGGTCGAAAAAAGAGGCGGCGTCACGGAGACGGGAGCACCCGTATGCGGCATGTCAAGCGACGATTTTATGGATTCCCCCCTGCTCGGTCCCGCGCTGCGCTCCGGCTGGAAGCGCAACGGCGCGGTCGCGCTTTTCTCCGAACTCACGCAGCCGCAGATCGAATCGTTGAATTCCGTCGAGGGCCTGCCCGCGTTCCTCCGCCCCTCCGTGCTGGGCGACCGGCTCGACCCCAGCCTCTCCGCCGCGTGGCTGGAGGATGGGAAGCCCGTCGCCTTCGCGTTGGGCTTCCAGAGCGGCGAGCGCATGTTCTGCCAGAGCTCGATCTGGCGTGGGCCCAATGCGCCCGAGGGCAGCTTCCGCGCGCTGATCTGCACGCAGGTCAACCAGTGCTGGTATCGCAGCGGCGGCAGCTTTGTCTTTTTCGTCTCCCCCATCAACCCGCGCGCCGCCGCGATGGCGGAGTGGTTCACCGGGGGCAACTATGAACCCTACACCCAGCGCATGGCGCTGATCCCAATAGAGCAATAGAGTAAGAAAATTAAATGAGTGACAGATCGAACGACCAGAAAGGATGCGCGAACGTATGAGCTACACCTACGCCAGTCGCAAACGCGTCAACGACGCCACGCCGAAAAAGGCGTCCGCGCCGCAGCCGTCGATGGACGCGCTACGCACCGGCGCGGCAAAACCCACGCAGGAGCAGATGGGTCGCCGGGTCGACCTGCCCGGCGCGATGCGCGCGAAGATGGAAAACGCCTTCGGCGCGGACCTTTCCTCCGTGAAGCTCTATGAGAGCCAGGCGGTCGCGGATGCGGGCGCAAGGGCTGTCACGCAGGGCAGCAAGATCGCGTTCGCCCCGGGGATGCTGGACTTCACCAGCTACGGTGGGCAGGCGCTTCTGGGTCACGAGCTTTCCCACGTCGTCTCGCAGGCGCGCGGTGAGGTCTCGGGCGGCGGTTTTCTGAATGACCACGCGCTCGAAGCGCGCGCCGACCGTGAGGGTGCGATGGCGGCAAGAGGCGAGCAGGTCGCCATGCCCACGGCAACGCTCTCCTCCGTGACGGCGAACGCCGCCGCCGGACCCATGCAGGCGTCGAAGCCGACGGCTGACGAAAAAGCTGATCGTCTGATGGCGATCCATTCCGGCATGAGCGGAGGAATGGTATCGGAAGAGGACGAAAATTGGTATAGAAAAATGACGGAAAAAGGGAAATTTGATCCCAAGCTCATGGACAGCCTGATGGCGCAGAGAAAATCCAATCAGAGCGCAATGCTGAAGGCGCGGGATCAGATGGACGAGGACCGGACGATCGAAGCCCCGCGCGTAAAGGGAGACCTCAGCATGGACGCCGCGACGTATTCAGGCTTGTTGTTTGACCGGCGGGAGCAAACCGAGTTTTTAAGAGACCGGGAAAGCTACTACAGCCCCGAACACGCCAATGTGCAGTCCGCTGAGGCGCTGATGCAGAAAATGCTGCAAAAGAGCGCCGGGTCGAAGGACAAGAAAGAGCGGGCAAGCGCCGCGAAATGGAGCGCCGCCAATATGCCGGGTGAAAGCCGCGAACGTCGGTTCGACGGCCCCGAAGACCCCGATTACAGGATGGGTGAGCTCAGGAGAAATGTCGAGTTGAAGCAGGAGCTGACGCCTTCGGAGACCACGGATAAAATGGTAGCCCAGAAGCTGGCACAGGTGGATATGTATAAAAAATATGTAGAAGACCACAAGAAGAAAAAGAAGAAATAATTTCGAAATTGCACCCTATCGCCGGATCTCGCAAGCACCCATATATTGAGATATGCTTTCCGTAAACGCCCAATCAGAAAGGATGCGCGAACGTATGAGCTACACTTACGCCAATCGCAAACGCGTCAACGACGCAACGCCGAAAAAAGCGTCCGCGCCGCAGCCGTCGATGGACGCGCTGCGCACCGGCGCGGCAAAACCCACGCAGGAGCAGATGGGCCGCCGGGTCGATCTGCCCGGCGCGATGCGCGCGAAGATGGAAAACGCCTTCGGCGCGGACCTTTCCTCCGTGAAGCTCTATGAGAGCCAGGCGGTCGCGGATGCGGGCGCCAAGGCTGTCACACAGGGCAGCAGGGTCGCCTTCGCCCCTGGAATGCTGGACTTTTCGAGCTTCGGCGGGCAGGCGCTGCTGGGCCACGAGCTTTCCCACGTCGTCTCGCAGACGCGCGGCGAGGTCTCGGGCGGCGGGTTTCTGAGCGACCACGCGCTCGAAGCGCGCGCCGACCGTGAGGGTGCGATGGCGGCAAGAGGCGAGCAGGTCGCCATGCCCACGGCGGCGATGTCCACAGCCTCCGCAGCGCCGGCGGCGGGTCCGATGCAGGCGAAAAAGGACGAGAAAGCCGCCGCGCAGGCGGCGAAGCAGAACGGCGGCGCGATGCCTGCCAAGCCCGCGGGCCGCGCTCCCGTGCCCGTTGCCGGCATCATGGGCTCGGCGAAGGGCCTTGCCGGAGCGGCAATGTCAAGCGCCACGGGCGGCAATGTCCTGCCTGCCAAGCCAAAGGGTGAAGCCCCCGTGCCCGTCGCAACGGCCATGGGCTCGCTGAAGGGCCTCGCCGGCGGCGCCGTGACGTCCGTCATGCCCAAAAAAGAGGAAGGCGGCGACGATGACGATGAAGAAAACGTCTACGAAAGCATGCTCGGCGGCGTTGACTCCCTCACGGAGCAGGGCGCCAATCTGCACGAAAACGTAGAGAAGGTCAAGAACGCGCCCAAGGACCTCGAGGAGAAATACGAAGAAACGAACCGGGTCGCCTCCGCCCTCGTCAGCGGCCACCTGCCCGAGAAAAAGGAGGAGCCGAAGAAAACCAAAGACGAGCAGCTGAAATCGGCTGTGGACGAAGCGGAGATCCCAACCGGACTGCAAAAGTTCAGTCAGGGCGCCGACGCCGCAAATAAGGTCACGAAGGTCCTCTCCGCCGGTAAGGACACCGCGGCGAAGCTTGCCTCCGTTCAGGAGGCCGTCGACACCGGCAGCCATGACGAGGTCCGCAACGCCACCTTCGACACGGCGGACGCGGCACTGAGCGTGGGCGAGACCACCAGTGACACGATCAGCACCATCGCCGGCATGCAGCAGGACGCCAAGCACGCCGCGGCGCTCTCAAAGGCAAAGGAACTGGGCGTCGAGATGACCCCCGAGAAAATGAAGCAGCTGGGGCTCAATGCGGATACGATGGCAAAAACGCAGAAGCTTGGCACTATGGCAGAGCGCGCCAGCACAGCGAGCGGCGTTTTCGGCGCAGCCAGAAGCGGCGTCACCACCTTCAAGGAGCTCGCCAACGCCAGAGCCGCCTCCAAGCGTGAAAAGGCGATGGGGAAATCCCTGGAGGAGATGAGGGCGCGCGAGGGCGAGCGCAGCGAAGACGACGAGGAGATGCTCCAGGCCTTCGAGCAGAGCCAGACCAGCGCGGGGATCGACAAATACAGTTCCCGCATGAAGGCTCTGTCCGCGGCCATTCAGACGGGCGCGAACGTCGCCAATGTCGCCGGCGCGCCTCCGGGCGTGGGGACGGTCCTGAGCGGCGTTTCCACCGCTGTCGACAAATGGGGCGAAATGAAGACCGATTACCTGACGGATCAGTTCCATGAGGACACCGTTGACAAGAAAATCGGCATGAAGGATAAGATCGCGGAATTCAAGAAGCGTTACGGCAGTCTCAAGCTGTCCGACGAGGAGATCCAGCAGGCGATCCTGCGCAGCGAAGGCGCGACCTCCGGCGAAACGGATGAAATGTTCCAGACCATCACCCAGAAGCGTGCGGCAAACCTCGTCGACAAGGCGAAGGAGGGGAATGCGGACGCTCAGGCCTACATGAACAACGCCAAGATAGACTACACCAAGAAGAACGCGAAGCGGGGCACCGAGAAGAGCCTCGGCCTTGCAGAGGAAAAGAAGTACAACGACTCCCGCGCATGGAAGTACGACGAATTTGGAGAGAACGCCGCAAAGCAGAAGAAGTGGGAAGAGGATACGGAATTCATGACCGGTGGCCAAAAGGCGAAGTATTTCCTGCAGCAGCAGGGGCAGGATATTCGCAAGAAATTCCAGACCGGCGGAAAGAAGGTCGTGGAGGGCGCGAAGAATGCCTGGGGCGGCCTGAAGCATCTCGGCGGCAAGGTTCTCGGCGGAATCAAGAACGCCGGTATCAACGCGATCAACTTCATGGTCGATCCCGAGACCCGCGCAAAAGCGCTGGCGTCTGCCAAGACCGGCGCGCAGAAAGCCGTTAAGAGCGTCGGCAACGGCTTGAAGAAGTTCGGAACAGGCGTGAAGCAGGCGGGCATCAACGCTGTCAACTTCATGGTCGACCCCGAGACCCGCGCAGCCGCGTTGAAGAAGGCGGGCGATTCGATGAAGACAAACTTCAATGTGGTCAAGCACGCGGTCAACAAGAAGGTGCAGGGCGTTACCGACTGGTATCACAAGGGAATCGACCAGTTCAACGTCAACCAGGCGTCCTACAAGCAGATGAGCGGACTCGACCGATTCAAGTGGTCGATGAAGAATCTGCCCGCACGGCTCATGGCGCAGACAAAGAGAGGTTATGCGGGCACCATAGAGCGCACCAACAAGCAGGTCAACAGCGACGAGGCTGCGAAGGATTTGCAGGCGTCAATGGCTCAGGAAGCGGAAGAAAAGAAGAGGAAAGCCACTGCCGGCGCGTAAGCAAGCCGGCAAGGCAGCAGGTAAGAAAGGAGCACTTTGATGGATATAGAAGGCGCAAAAGCTTTTATTCATGTGCTGGACGGCAAGATCCACGAGCTGGACCTGGATACCACGATTATGGACGGTATCCAGAGCCCGCAGATCGGGGACACGCTGCGCGTTTTAATGCCCGTGACCGAGGAAGGCCACCCTGTCATCACCGAATTCATGCTCATGGAGCTGGCGGATGACTATAACCTTCTCATGATCTACACCACCGTGATGGCGTCGATTCGAAGGAACAAGGACAAGCTGCCGGCAAAGCTCATCGAGTGGAATCTTGCATGCCCCATGGGTCACTACGGCATCTATGAGGAAGAAAACCAGCTTTACCACAAGTATACGCTTCCCTTCCCGTCCGACGCTGCGCCGGAGGTGCTGGCAGCGCAAGCCATGGACCTTATGGGCCTTGTTTTCGAGCTGCTGTCGAACCATTATCCCGCGCTGGAGGAATTTACCGCCGGTTGACAATCGGTTTTGGCCAAAAAGGGTGTGAAAAAATGAGCGCTCAGCGCTCATTTTTTCACACCCTGTCTTGTTGTCTTCGCAATTCGCTGGTCGCGCGTTTGAACACGTCGTTTGCGCTCTTGTCCTCTCCGGGCTGGTAGACCGCCATACCGAACTCGGCGGAATAGCGGAACCACGGGCTGCCGGAATCCAGTCTCGTCGCCGCCTTGTCCATCTCCTGCCTGACGTTCTTCAAAAGGGCGTCCCGGTCCCTGTAGTCCTTTTCCTGGAGCAGGGCGACGAATCTGTTTCCTCCGACGCGGTACACCGGCGAATGCCGGTAGGTATCGCAGATGATCGCGCATGTGCCGATGACATAGGTATTGCACTTGTCAAAGCCATACTTGAGGTTGATCTCCTGCATCTTGTCCAGCTCCGCGACCAGAATGGCAAACTCAGCGTTTTTCTCGTCGATCATGTGGTTGAGCTTTCCGAGCATCTTGATAAAGCCGGATTCGCTCTTCACGCCGGTCAGCGGATCCGTTTCGACCAGACCGCGCATATCCTGGACCTTTTCCTCCGCCGTCACCGTGTTCTGCACATAGTCCTTCATGTCGTCCGCCATTTTGGCGATGGCATTGTTCAAGTGCTGGATCTCGTCGTTTGTGCGGATGTCCGCCATCCGATACACCAGCTCGTCCGGGTCGCGTTTTCCGTGCGACAGCGCAGCAAACTCCGTCACGCTGTTTTCCAGCTTCCTGATGGGGTCGGTGATGCGAGTGCGCAGCCAGAGCACGCTCGCAATGTAGAACAGCAGCCCCAGCACGACGATCAGGATAATACTGATGTAAATGTTGCGGTTGATCGTGCTGTGGATCACATCAATGGAAATATCCGCACAGAGGACCGCGTAATGCTCGCCCGACGCGGTAATCAGCGGCCTTGCCAGCGTGTAATCCAGCCCCCACTCCGACGGATTGTCAAAGAAGACGTCCACGTCCCCCGCCTGGATCTCCCTGAGCTTTTGCACGGATTCATCCGAATACCAGTGCGCGCTGCCGTCGCCAAGATGCAGCACGTCATCCGGAACATAGGTCTTGTCGTAGGTCGTGGTGGCGTCGCAAATATTGCGGATGCTGACCTCGTCGCCCGGCTCCGTCGTCTTGATAATATACAGGTAGTGCAGGCTCTTGTAATAGTCAATAAAGCGGTCGAAAACCGCCTGTGTCTCCCGATAGCGCTCGGTCTCCGTGTAGGTTCTGGCGCACTCCGCCATATCCTCGTCGTCGATATAGCTTTCGGCATAGTCCACAATGCTCGTCATCTGCCTTTGAAACCTTTCATATAAGGACGAGCTAATGATCTCGCTTGTCACCACAGAGATGGTCGCGACCAGCAATCCGATAAAAACCGCGCAGGCAACGGTAACGCTCCGTCTCAAAGACTTCATCTTCGTTTTCATCCTCTTGTTCCTCTCTGTCAAATTGAACGTGAGCGCACGGTCCCGCGCCGCTTCGAATACGTAAGCGGATGGTTCACGTCCAATCCGGGAGCCTGTACCCGGCGGGCTCTCCGCTCCGCCACATCTGTAATGCCTCGCGCAGCGGCTTGATGTATGTTCTTCCCAGCGGCAGTCTGACGCCGCCCCGGAGTGTCAGCGTGGTGTAGTTCAGCCCCTCCACCGCGTCCAGATGGACCAAATAGCTGCGGTGACAGCGGGCAAACGGCGGATTTGGCAGCAGCGTCTCCAGCTCGTTGGTCGAGAAGCGGATGCGCGCCGTGCGCTCTCCCTGGCTGAACAGGCAGTAATGCGCGGCGGCCTCCACATAGCAGACGCGCCCCAGCGGCAGCTGAAACGTCCGCCGCCGGTACGGCGATTCCAGGCAAAGTCTTCCCTGCTGCCACAGCTTCTCACAGGCGCCAAGCGCCTCCGAAAGCCTGCGCATGTCAAAATCCGGCTTCAGGAACGCCGCGGGATGCCAGCGATAGGAACGGATGGCGCGTCCCGCGTCTCTGGAGACGACGATCAGGCCGGTTTTCTCCGTGTCGCGCCTCCCGTGCTCCGGGAGCTCCACGCTGTCCATATCCAAAAGCAGCAGCCCGGCGCTCCGCTCCTCCGAAAGCGGGAACCTGCCCATTCGTTCCACCGAGAGCATGACACACTCGCTGCACGCCCAGCGCAGCAGCAGCTCCTTGAGCCGCTCCGCCAGTGTGTCCGACGCCGTGCAGATCACCGTGTGCACCGCTTCGCCGCAGACCAGTCCCACGCCGATCCCTCTCTTCATCGCAACATATATCCTATATATTATAACATATTTTTCATATTTGTGAAGATACTTTTGAAAAAAACGGATGCATACCTGTATCCCATGTCAGGATGAAAAACAGTTTGAATTTTCAGGCGAATGTGGTATGATGGGGCAGGTTTTTTGACGCGCGAAGGGAGGGGCGGCCATGACAAAGCATATCGTAGCGGGCATTCTGGCGCATGTGGACGCGGGCAAAACCACGCTTTCCGAGGCGCTGCTCTACGAGTCCGGCGCACGGCGCACGCTCGGCCGCGTCGACCACGGGGACGCCTTTCTGGACACCGACTCTCTGGAACGCGAGCGCGGCATCACGATCTACGGCAAGACCGCGCTTTTTTCCGCGTACGGCGTCGATTTCACGCTGGTCGACACGCCGGGGCACGTCGATTTTTCCGCTGAGACCGAGCGCGCCCTGTCCGTTCTGGACTGCGCGATCCTCGTCGTCAGCGGGACCGACGGCATCCAGAGCCACACGCGCACGCTGCTGCGCCTTCTGGAGCGCCAGAGCATACCCACGTTCGTCTTTGTCAACAAGCTCGACCTCGCCGGCGCCGACCGCGAACGCATCCTGGCACAGCTCGCCGCCGCGCTCCCCGGCAGCGTCGATTTTCTGTCCGAGGCGCGGGATGAAAATGCCGCGATGTGCGACGAGGCGGCGCTGGAACGCTATCTGGACGTCGGCAGCCTCGACGACGGCGTTCTTCGCGAACTGATTCGGGCGCGGAAGCTCTTCCCGGTCTTTTTCGGTTCTGCGCTCCGGCTCGACGGCGTGGACAGTTTTCTGGAAGCGCTCGCGCTCTTTGCGCCCGAGGCGGAGGACTGCGGTGCGTTCGGCGCGCGCGTATTCAAGATCAGCCGCGACCCGCAGGGCGTCCGGCTGACCTGGCTGCGCGTCACAGGCGGAACCCTGCGCGCAAAAGCCCCGCTCACCTATTCCGTCGGCGGCGTGGACTACGAGGAGAAGGCGGACCAGCTGCGGCTGTACTCCGGCGAAAAGTTCCGCGGCGTGGACGAGTTGCGCGCGGGCATGGTCGCCGCCGTGACGGGGCTCTCCCATACGCGCCCCGGGCAGGCGCTGGGCAGCGCCTCCGAAGCGGCGTCTCCCCTGCTTGAGCCGGTTTTGACCTACCGCCTGCTCCTGCCGGAGGGCACAGACGTCCATTCGGTCCTGCCCAGGCTGCGCGAGCTGGAGGATGAGGACCCGATGCTCCAATTCCTTTGGAATGAGCGCAGCGGCGAGCTGCACGTCCGCCTGATGGGCAAGATCCAGCAGGAGATCCTCCAGCGGCGGATCGCCGAGCGCTTCGCGCTCGACATCTCCTTCGGCGCCGGAAGCGTTGTCTACCGCGAGACCATTGCCGCGCCGGTCGTCGGCATGGGGCATTTCGAGCCGCTGCGCCACTATGCCGAGGTACATCTTCTTATGGAGCCCGGTCCCCGCGGCAGCGGCGTTCGGATCGCGTCAGCCGTCTCCACTGACGAGCTTGCGCTCAACTGGCAGCGGCTGATCCTCACGCACCTTCTCGAACGGGAGCACCCGGGCGTATTGACCGGCTCGCCGCTGACGGACGTGAAGCTGACCCTCGTCGCGGGCCGCGCGCACCTCAAGCACACGGAGGGCGGCGATTTCCGGCAGGCGACCTACCGCGCGATCCGGCAGGGCCTGATGCAGGCGGAAAACGTGCTTCTCGAGCCGTACTACGACTTCCGCGTCGAGCTGCCCGGCGCCTGCGTCGGGCGCGCGATGACCGATTTACAGGGCATGGGCGGCAGCGTCGACGCCCCCGTGACAGAGGCGGACCACACGGTCCTCACCGGCCGCGCACCGGCGGCGGAGCTTCAGGATTACGCCGCCGTCCTCGCCGTCTACACCAAGGGGCTTGGCCGCCTGAGCTGCACTGTGCACGGCTACGAGCCATGCCGCGACACGGAGCGGATCGTCGCCGAAATCGGCTACGACCCGGAGCGCGACGTGGACGCCCCCTCCTCGTCCGTGTTCTGCGAGCACGGCGGCAGCGTCACGATCCCGTGGAACGAGGCGGGCGCGCGGATGCACCTTACGAGCGGCGTTTGTCTCGGCGCCCCTCCGCAGGACAGGCGGTCCGAGGCTCCGTCCCCGCGGGAAAAGGGTCCCCTGGCGGACGACGCGGAGTTACAGGCGATTTTTGAACGCACCTACGGCAAAGTGGAGCGGCGCACCTTTGAGCCGCCGAGGCCCCCGGCGCGCACTGCGCTTGACGAGGGCAGATACAGCATTGACCTCCCCGTCGGCGGGACGGAATACCTGCTCGTCGACGGCTACAACATCATTTTTGCGTGGGACGAGCTCAAGCGCATCGCGCAGGCGGACGTCGCCGCCGCCAGAGCCGCGCTGACCGGCGTGCTGTCCAACTATCGCGGCTTCCGTGACTGCGTGGTGATCCTGGTGTTCGACGCATACAAGGTCAAGGGCAATCCCGGCTCGGTGGAGACCGTGGACGGCGTGAAGGTTGTCTATACCAAAGAGGCGCAGACCGCGGATTCCTACATCGAGCGCGCGACCTACGAGCTTCGCCGCGAGCGGCGCGTCCGCGTGGCGACCAGCGACAATCTTGAGCAGCTGATTATTCTCGGCCACGGCGCGACGCGCATTTCCGCCGCCGCGTTCCATGCGGAGGTCGCGGCGGCAAACGTGGAGATTGCCTCGCTGCTCGAAAAATATAACGAGCACAACCGCCGCGACGCCAAGCTCGGCAGCGTGGCAAAGATCAGGGAATAAAGAGGGACCGGACTGTTACGATCGTGGATCGCCAGTCCGGCCCTTTTTCATGTTCCAACACTCAACTGCAAAATGTCCCCATCCCGCAAAAGGATCGGTTCGTCAAAGGTAAAGTTGAGGTCCCGATGGTTGTTGCCCCGCGACCACCAGAGATTTCCGGAGACCGGCCTGCCGTTCAGCGTTACGGTCACATACCGTGCCGCCGCGGCGCGCTGCTCCGCCGTGTTCGCCACGTTCTCCCCAGACGACGCGGCATCCGGCAGCCCGAGCGCGCCGAGCGCCTGAAACGCCCCATAATAGGCGGTCTTTTCAAACCCGGCGCCGGTAAGCATCGCCGCAAAGTGGACGACGGCTATGCCGGAAGAACCCATAGTGACCATCATGTTTTCGTTGGGATAGACGTTCTCCGCCCCCAGTATCTCCGAGCCGGAGCGCTCGACCGCCACACACAGCGTCTCCCCCAGGCTGTCCGAGTCAGGCGCAAGCGAGACCTGCCAGTTCAGGCCCTCCGAAAGCGGTTCAAGCGAAAGCAGCGTCCCGTTGCGAAGATCCACCACACACTTGCAGACGCCCAGGGACCTCACGTCGCCGCTTTCCGGCCAGTCCGGCATTTCCAAAACCGGCGTTGTGAAGCTCAGCCGGTCGCCCGGCTCGTCAATCTCGATCCCGTCCGGCGCAAGATAGTATCCCGCGCCCCACACATACGCGGGAAGCAGCTCGTTGATCGACAGTACCCCGCCATTCTTCCTGGCGAACAGCATGTTGGTGGACCCGCCGTGCGGCGTGCCGGTGTAGCGGGTCACAAGCAGCGTCCCTGTTTTGCACTCGTAGGTTTCGTAATAGCTGCCCGCCCCGGCGAGCTGCTGCCACTGCACCAGATTCTCGATGTAGGGCGTGAGCGCGATCTCCACGGGGTCGCCCAGCGTCAGCGAGATCACACGCTCCTCCGGGTGCCAGACCACGCTGCCAAAGGGCGAAAGGGAGTCGACAAACACCAGCGTCTCGCCGTTGATGTTGAACGCCTCCGCGAAGTCGCCCGCGGCATAGGTCACGATGTCCGTCTCATAAACGGGCTTGGCGCGCTCGCCGATGCGGTGGGTCAGCGGCTCCGGCTGATAGTCCGGCCAGGTCTCCGGCGTCTCCAGCTCGCCGTTTCGCATAGCGCGCGTAATGCTGAGCGTGCGCGCCGCGCCGTCCCAGATCACCCAGAAGCCGTAATCGCGCAGGTCCTCCGCCACCACCGCCGTATACCCGGCGATGTTGTAGGAACGGATCGGATGCCCGTCGATCGTCGCAACAATATCGGTATAGAGCGCATAGTCGACGATCTTCGGCGTCTTCGCCTGCGCCGGAGCGGCAAGCAAAAGGGCGGCGAACATCGAGAGCGCAAACGCTGTCATCCGTTTCATCCAGAAAACTCCTTTGTCTAATATGAAAGCACGTGCGTCCCCGCGCGTGCTTTCCGTCGTCTCTGTTTACTTCAGCGAAGTCGAGGAGCCGCCAAGAGAAATGACGAGCTCGTCCGTCTCTGCCAGATGCAGCGCTTCGTCGAAGGAGAAGTTGAGGTCGATCTGATTGTTGGTCTCGCTCCACCACAGGTCGCCGCTGACCGGCTTGCCGTTGAGCGTGATCGTCACATACTTTGCAACAGCCGCGCGCTGCTCAAGCGAGTTGTTGGCAAAATCGCCGTAAGACACATTGGGCAGGCCAAGCGCCTTGATGGAATCAAACACCTTGGCATAGGCGCTGGACAGATAGCTCTTGTCGGAGAACAGCGCCTTGGGGTGCACGAGCTTCACGCCAAAGGAATTCATGCTGAAGATGACGGACGCGTCCGTATACTCCGTGTTCTGGAGCCAGAGCTCGGCGCCGCGGCTCACGATGGTCAGCACCGGGCTGGAATTGGCGTGCTCGGACTCCGGGAACGTCAGCTGCACGGTACGGTTCGCGCTGTCCACGCAGACGGCGCCGAAGTCGGCGAGATTGTCCATCCAGATCAGGACCTTGCCGTCAGCCGAGAGGCACTCGCAGTTGCCGCCGTTGATTCGCGCGGTGTAATCCGAGGCATAGACCTCCGCCGCGCGCATGCCGTAGAGCTCTTCGGGGACGTTCTGCATGTACTCAGCCCAGCCCTCGGGCGGCATGACCTGCGGCTCGCGCGAGATCCTGACGACCTTCCCGTCAAACTCGACGTTGAAGCCGTAACCGGTCAGGTCCTCCGCCACGACCGCCATGCGTTCGTTGATGTAATAGGAGTGGATGGGATACCCGTCAATCTTGGCAACAATGTCGGTATACACCGCGTAGGCCACCGGCTCAGAGCCCGCCGCATGCACAGGGGCCGCGCACAGCAGAAGCAGAAGTGCCGTGCAGAAAATCAAAGACATTTTTTTCATGGTTGCTTTCCTCCCAAAATAAAATACCGCCAATCGGAATTGCGTGGTTATCATAGCACGTTTTGCTTCTCCTTGCAAGCCCCTTATTCGAGCTTTTTGTACGCAGATTTACATAAAACCGCGCAAACTTTCCACTTTTTACCGCATTATATCTCAGCAACGCCTGTCACGCGCAGCCCCTCCAGCCGCGTGACGGCGGGAATGACGTGCGTGTCGTACTGCACGGTCTCGCGCGAGAAGGTCATGTTCTTCGCCGCCTCAAGCATATTGCCGGAAACCGAACCGCCGGTGACGACCGTCGTCTCTCCGCCGTGATGCCAGTAGCCGACGCGGATCTCGCCCGCGATATCGCCGCTCATGGAGTCGACCTCGAAGGAGGAGAACTCGACCACCTCCAGATAGTCGCCGTGGCGCACCTCCGCTGCGCTGCCCTTCCCTCCGGCAAAGCGCACGTTGCGGACGATGGAGCTGTCCTTGATGCCGAGATACTCGCTGAACTGGCGCGAGCCGTGATAGTTTTCCGCCACGCCGTCGCGAATGAGGAACCTGTCGCGGATCACCATGCCCTCCTCGTCCACGGGGAAGTCCTTCGAGGAGTTTTGCAGCGTCGAGAGCACCTCGACCGTGATCTGATCGCCCTTTGCGTCTGCGACGACGCTCTTGCCAAGCTCCCAGTCGGACATCTTCTGATATTTCATGCCCGCGCTCATGCGGTCGAGAAAATAGTCGTAAATATTCACCGCGTCGTCCGTGGAGAACACGACCGCCGCCGTGCCGAGCTTGGGCGTCGGCTCCGCCGCCAGACGGTCGCGTCCGTAGCGCATCGCGCAGGCGACGTCGCTTTTCAGCTTCTCCGCGTCGCAGGTGCCGAAGGTGAACAGGCGGTAGGTTTCGATCTCATGCCCGTCGCGCCGCGCGTTGGCCACCAGCTCAACCGCGGAGCTCGGATAGGTGCAGGTGTATTCCACGCCGTTGGAGTTGAGCGTATGGCGCTTGAGCTCGCTGACGAATATCTCGTAGGAGTTGACGTCCGTCTCCTCGCTCTCCTCCACCGAGCGGATGGCGCGGACGAAGTCCTCCGCGATCTTCTCGACGTCCACGCCCTCGGTCTTCTCCGGCACGTCAACGGGCTTGTCGGTGATGGAATAGGCCGGGTTCTTCACCAGCGTCGCCTGATAGAGGATGGAGGCAAGGCGCTCGTCGATCTCCGCGTCCGAGGCGGTCGGCGGGATCTCGCCCGACGCGCTGCCGATGAGCTTTCCGTCCTCAAGGGACTTGTAGAGCTTGACGCCGATGGTCTTGACCTCGACGGCTCGGTTCTGGTCGAGCTTGTGGCGGATGAAGTAAAACTCCCAGCCGCGCTTGACGGTCTCCGTCAGCTCCCACGCGGCGCAGTCGAGCGCCGCAAGCTTCTTCTGTATCGTATCGAGCATCATCCCAGCCTCGCTTTCATCTTGAGATACGGGCCGCCGTCGGCGACCTTGACCCACTCCTTGTGTCCCTTGCCGCAGGCGCCGTTGCCCTCAATGACGCGGTCGGGGCTCGCCATGGACACTGAGCCGAGCAGGTCGGGCACATAGCCGGTCATTACGATCGGCGAGACGACCTTGCCCGTAAGCTTGCCGTCGCGGATCTCATACCCGCGGTCGAGGATGCACTGGATGCCCCAGTGCTTGGGGTCCTCCATGCCGCTTTGCATCCCGCGCAGCAGATAGCCATAGGAAATCGACGCGATCATGTCGTCCAGCGAATCGGCGCCGGAGTCGAAAACCGTGTTGGTCATGCGGGTATACGCCTTGTGCGCATAGTTCTCGCGCTTGCCGTTGCCGGTCGGCTTTGTGCCGAGGCGCTTCGCCGCGAGCGCGTCGCAGATGCCGGTCTTGAGGATGCCGCGGTCGATCTCGATCACGTCGCCGGCGAGAACGCCCTCGTCGTCGAAGGCATAGGCGGTGACGCTCTCGTCGCACTTCGCGCCCTCGTGCATCGTGACCATGTCGCTGCCGACGCGCTTGTCGATGTACTCCGCCCCGAGCGCGCGGCCCTTGACGAACATGTCCATCTCCACGCCGTGCCCGAACGCCTCATGCGCGATCAGGCCAGTCACGGTCGGGTCGGCGATGACCTCATACTCACCCGGGACGATCTTCTCCGCGCCGATGACGTCGCGCATGGTCTGCGGCGTCTTCGCAAGCTTCTCCTGCAAGCCGTCCAGTATCTCGGGGCCGCCGCAGCCGGACACGCCCTCGTAGACCGTGCGCAGCTCGCCCTCCGCGTTCGGCGCGTAGGCGTAGACGACGCCCTCGGTGTAGACGTAGCTCTGGCGGAGATAGCGGTTCTTCGTGAGGAACAGCTTCGAAATATGCGTGGAGTTCGCGCAGCGCGCAGTCCAGCGCGCCGGGGATGGTCTTCATGCCCTCGTCGGACAGCGCCGTGAACTTCTCCACCAGCGCGCTGAGGTCGAGCTTTTCGGGAAGCTGCTCCGCCTCTTTTTCCACAAACAGCTCCAGCGGCTCGTCGTCGAGCGCGCCGGTCTCATAAACCGCGCTGCCCGTGCGCCTGAGCAGCGCGAGCTGGCGGTCCAGCTCCCTGCGCAGCGACGCGCACAGGCCGTCCACGTCCGCGGGGTCGAACTCGTTGAACGCGTACTCGCTGTACAGCCCGTCGCGGCACACGCGCACGACGGTGCCGCGCTCGGTCGTGAGATTGGTGTTGGAAACCGCCTTTCTGTGCTGCGAAACGCCGAGGTTGAAGCCCTCCGAATCCGTTGACAGCACGCTGACATAGTCGTGATCCCGCCCGAGGTCCTCCACCAGCGCGCGCAGCGCGGGCGTGATCCGGTCGAGATAGGGGGAAAAGGGTGCTTTCATTTCAGTCCTCCTGATCCTATCATAATGTTTCGTTACATCCAGATCGCAAACAGCCGAAGCAGCGGCTCGGCGAGGCGATGGTACCATTTGCGTCTTTGCCATTCCTCCGGCGTGACCAGATGGCTTTTTTCCACGATGTCGTCCATGTCCTCCAACAGGTCCTCGATCATCGGGCAGCCGTAGAGCACGACGCCACACTCATAGTGCAGCTCAAAGCTGCGGTAGTCCATGTTGACTGAGCCGACCACGGCGACTTCGCGGTCGACCATGACGCATTTCTGGTGCAGGAATCCCGGTGTATAGCGATACACCTTTACACCGTGCTCCAAGAGCTCGCCCACATAGGAATCCGCGACCAGATCGGTGTAATGGTGGTCCGGGATGGCGGGCAGCATGAGCCGCACGTCCACGCCGCCGTCTCCCGCGACGCACAGGGCGCGCAGGATGTTCTCATCCGGGATAAAGTACGGCGTGGTGAGATACAAAAACCGCTTTGCGTTGGTAATCAGCTGGAAATAGACGTCCTCGGCTGGATTGTCCGGGTTGTTGCGCGGCCCGTCGGTAAACGGCTGGCACCAGCCCTCGGCGCGCATGTCGTCGCGGGGGCGGTAGTAGTCCAGCTCGTGCCGCGTCGCCCCGCCGAGAAGCGTCAGCATTTCAAGAAAGGTTTTCGTCAGGCCCCAGCTCCCCTCACCCTCAAGGCGGACGCCGGTGTCCTTCCAGTAGCCGAAGCGTGTGATGAGGTTGGCGTATTCGTCGGCGATGTTCACGCCGCCCGTGTAGCACACGTCCCCGTCGACGCAGGCGATCTTCCGGTGGTCGCGGTAGTTG
>SVKP01000124.1 GCA_015068395.1 Oscillospiraceae bacterium | reverse complement strand
CGGCAGCTGGTAGATCAGGCGGCCGATACCGAGGTTTTCATAGTTGATGATGAATTTCTCGGTGTCGAAGACCTTGCCCACCTCAATGGCGATCTGCGCCTCCTTGTAGGACTTGGCGAGGTCGCGCAGATGCGCCGCGACTGTTCCGATGCCGATGACGACCGTGCTCTCGCCGCCCACGCGCAGGGCTTCCTCCAGCTGCGCGGCGATGCGCTCCAGATCGTGCGTCTCCGCCTCCGCGTCGACGTGCTGGATCAGCACGATATCGCTCTCGCCCATCGAGACGACGGCGCCCGCCTGCCGGTCCGGCATCAGGTTCTGGATCGTCTCCACCATGATGTTTTCCGCGTGCTCGTCGCGACGGCGGATCACGAACACGCCGCGCGGCTGCTCCGCCTCGACGTGCAGCTCCTTGGCGCGGATATAGATGTCGCTGGGCAGAATGTTATCAGAGATGATATTCTTGACGAACGAGGTCTTGTCGTGCTTTTCCTCGTAATACGCCTTTGCGCCGTTGAGCGCAACGCACGCCATCGCGCAGGCGGTGTGGCTGATCTCGCCCTCACCCTCGGCATACGCGGCAAAGTCAAACTGCCCGCCCCAGCCGGACAGCGCCTTGAAGGTCTTCCCCTCCAGCACGACGCAGGCGTCGCCCGCCTCGTTGATCGGAGCGACCAGCTGCGGCCACTTTTTTCCGATCTCCTGCATATCGGTGCAGGCAATGACCGAACCTTCGGAATCGATCACGCCGATTCGGGTATCCGTCGTCTCCTTGAACTGGGCAACGACATTCAAAAACATTCTTCCGGACATAGCGATCCTCCTCGCACAGCCTCATTTGTGCAACCTGTCAACTGTCGTTTTGTATTATATGCTATGCGCCGGAATAATGCAAGAGATTTTTTCTTTTTTCCACAAATTTTTTTGAAATTTTTGGCCATTTCGTAAAGGCGCGGCGTGACTGTCAGTACCGAAGCGCATTTTTTGTTGGGCAACTTGTCTATTTGAGCTTTCTCAGCTCCGCTTCGTCCAGCTCGCGCCACTCCCCCGGCGCCAGAGACTCGTCCAATACCAGCGTCCCCATCGACAACCGCTTGAGGTAGACGACCGGCTTTCCGCGTGCGGCGAACATCCGCTTGATCTGGTGGAATTTCCCCTCCCGGAGTGTCACCAGCGCCTCGCTCTGCGCGCCTGCGGAGAGGATTTCAAGTCCCGCCGGGAGACATTCCAGCCCGTCGCCGAGCCGCATGCCATCCGCAAACGCAGCGGCGTCGTCTTCGGTCAGCTCCCCTTCCACGCGCGTAAAATAGACCTTGTCCACGTGCTTTTTCGGCGAAAGCAGCTCGTGGGCAAGTTGCCCGTCGTCAGTCAAAAGCAACAGCCCCTCCGTGTCCTTGTCGAGCCTGCCGACCGGGAACAGCCCGCGCTTTCGGTACTCCTCCGGCAGGAGGTCCAGCACGGTCTTCCCGCGTCCGTCCTCGGTCGCGGAGAGCACGCCGGCGGGCTTGTGGAGCATCACATAGACGAAGCGCTCCAGACGGAGCCGTTCCCCGTCCACGCAGACAGCGTCGCATTGCGCATCATACTTTTCCTCTGCCGACGCCGCCACGCGACCGTTCACCAGCACGCGACCCTCGCGCACGAGGCGCTTTACCTCGCTGCGGGACCAGCGCCCCGTCGAGGCGAGCAGCTTGTCGAGCCGTTCCAATGCCATGCCTGTTCCTCCCTGCCGTTATACCGGCATATTTCCGCGCTTTCGCTAATATGTTGTTCCGAAAGGAAGTGTCTCCCCATGTTCATCGTCACAGCCAAGGTTCCCAAGCGCCGTTACGTCCTGCTCGGCGTGCTCGTCGTGCTGCTGCTTCTGCTCTCCGCCGCTTTTTTGAAAAAAGGCGGCACGGAGGCACCGGAGCCGGAAACCGCACCGCGCGTCGAGACAAACGCACAGCGCGTCGCCTATCTCGCCTCTCTGGGCTGGGAGGCGGACAGCGAGCCGGTGGAAGCGCTCCGCATGACGCTGCCGGATGAGCTGGTCGAGCCCTACCGTTCCTACAACGAATTGCAGCTTCGTCAGGGCTTCGACCTCACGCCGCTGCTCGGCGAGACGCTGGAGCGCTACACCTACACGGTGACGAACTATCCGGGACGCCCGCGCGGCTGTCAGGCGGACCTGTACGTCTGCGACGGCACGGTCGTCGCCGGCGATGTGATCTGCACCGGCGCGGACGGCTTTATCGCAACGCTGGAATACCCCGGATAAGCGAAAAAGAGAGACAGGTCATACGGCCTGCCTCTCTCTTTTCAGCGGAAAATTAGTCCTTCGTGTCGATGACGACGCCGGAGCCGACGGTACGGCCGCCCTCGCGGATAGCGAAGCGGAGGCCCTTCTCGATCGCGATCGGGGTAATCAGCTCAACGCTCATGTCGACGTTATCGCCGGGCATGCACATCTCGGTGCCCTCGGGCAGCGTGATAACGCCGGTGACGTCCGTGGTACGGAAATAGAACTGCGGACGATAGTTGTTGAAGAACGGGGTG
>SVKP01000123.1 GCA_015068395.1 Oscillospiraceae bacterium | reverse complement strand
GGTGACGACGTGGCTCCAGTTCTGCTATGACTACGACTATATCCGCTACTTCGTGCCCATGAGCGGCTCGTCGTGGTACTACGGCGGCTACGGCAACTTCCAGATCGAGCGGAACGTGGACTTCATCGAGCAGCTGGTCAAAGAGCAAAATCTGGACGAGCGCGGCTACTTCATCTATCACGCGGTGGGCACGAACGACGCGGTAAAGAGCCAGTCCATCGACATGGCGGACGAGATGCTGACGCGGGACACGTTCACGCCGGAGCACTATGTGTTCTACCAGAAGGACGGCGGCTATCACGACATGAACGCGGTGCAGGAATACCTCTACAACGCCCTGCCGCTGTTCTTCCCCGCAGACAACACAAAGAAAACCGTGGAACCGTTCACGACCAATACCAAGCTGAGCGAGGTTACCAGCGACCCAGCCTTTGGCGACTACGGTCGGCTGCTTCTGCCGGTGAACAGCGGCTACATGAGCGGCGATACGCTGGGCGATCTGCGCCTCACCTGGTATAGCAACATCGACCCGAACAAGAGCGTCGAGGTGGTCAACACGCTGAGAGAGCGTGCCTTATCGGGCGAAACCGTCTTCTACGACATTTACACCGACGCGGAGAAGGCGGCAGACCCCGCCAAGCGGAACACGGGGCTGTTCTTCTTCAAAGGTGACGACGGCGCGCCCTTTGCCGTCTGCAACGCTGGCGGCGGGTTCGCCTACGTCGGCGCGATGCACGACAGCTTTCCCCACGCGCTGGAGTTGAGCAAAATGGGCTACAACGCATTTGCCCTCATCTACCGCCCCGGCTGGGACACGGCGTTGGAGGATCTGGGGCGCGCGATCACGTTCATTGAGGACAACGCGGACGCGCTGGGCGTCGCGCGGGAGGGCTACTCCCTCTGGGGCGGCAGCGCGGGCGCGCGAATGGCGGCGACACTGGGCAACGCGGACTATCTGCGTCAATACACCGGGCGTTCAGACATTCCGCAGGCCGCGGCGGTCATTATGCAGTACACAGGCCACAGCGAAACGTCCCGCGCCGACGCGCCGACCTATGCCTGCTGCGGCACGAGCGACGGCATTGCCAACTGGCGTGGGATGCAGAGTCGCCTGCAAACGCTCTCGAGCTACGGCATCCCCACTGAGTTCCACAGCTACAGCGGCTTATCCCACGGCTTCGGACTCGGTACAGGCACCGTCGCGGAGGGCTGGATCAACGACGCGGCGGCGTTCTGGGAGGCAAACCGATGAAACACTATAACTTGAGCGCATAGCGCTATGCGAAATCGGCATTGTACTTTTTGGCTCTTTTCCCGTATGATAGCTGCAAGATAAACAGAAGGAGGACAACACCCATGAAAAACTCATCGCGCTGATCCTTTCGCTGACCATGCTGATGACTCTCTCCACCATGGCCATGGGCGCATGGTATGACGAGGCGGTCAGCTACGTCGTCGAAAACGGCCTGATGGATTCCATCGACGACCCCAACGCCGACGCGACCCGCGGCGAGATCGTGGACGCGATCTGGCGTATAGCGGACAAGCCCGCCGCCGAAAGCGCGGCGGCATGGGCGAACGCGCAGGGCATCCTGACCGGCTATGACGGAGACTACCACCTCGACGATTTCCTGACCCGCGAGCAGCTTGCGACCATGCTCTGGCGCTATGCCGGACAGAGCGCCACGAGCCTTCCCGCGTACAGCGACGCGTCCGACGTGGCGTCCTACGCCGCCGTCGCGGTGGCGTGGGCGCAAAACGCAAAGGTCATGAACGGCGTGGGCGGCGGAAACTTTGCCCCGCGCTCCTATGTGACCTGCGCGCAGCTCGCGCAGATTTTAATGAACTATCCCAACAGAACCGATACCTCGCCGAAGGTGCCGACGCCGGAGACGGCATATCAGGCGGGTGCGCTTTCCATCGCAAAGCAGGTTCTGTTCTCCTCGGGCGGCACAGTGACGGAGCCGGTTCCGGGCGAGTACAACGCTCAAATGAACTGGCTCGACGCCTCGCGCACGGGCAATACCGCGCACGTCGATCACGCGAACGTGTACTTTCAGATTCCCGAAACGACAAACGGCAGCTCCATCGTGTACCTCCACGGCTACGGTCAGTCCCGCATGGGATGGATGACCACGCCGGACGGACGCGAGGGCTGGTCGGACATCTTCCTGCGCTACGGTCACGCGGCGTTCCTGGTCGACCAGCCGCACCGCGGCGAGGCGGGCTCCGCCGTGTCGATGACGAACGACGGATTTCTCGACGCATGGGCGGCGGACTCGAAGGACTATAAGCCCGGCGATCAGGCGTGGTATACGCACTTCCGCATCGGGCGCGTCGCGCCGGAGCTGTATGCGGGCTCCGCGTTCCCCACCGGCGATGCCGCGCAGAACCAGTTTTTCCGCCAGATGACGCCGAATACCGGCGCGTCCAACGGCGCGGAGACTCCCGCGCTGACGGCGGTGCTCGCTGATGTGAAGGAGATGACGGGCGAGAAGTCCATCTTCATCACCCACTCGGCGGGCGGCGCGGTCGGCTGGAACGTCGACATGGAGAATGTCGCGGCGATCATCGCGGTGGAGCCGGGCGGCGCGCCGCAGGTCGGGAGCGAACAGTACAACAAGCTGCTCGCGGCAAAGGTGCCTATTCTCTTCTACTTTGGTGACTACATCGACAACGGCCCCGCCGATATCATGTCAACGGGCTTCTGGCGCGGCATCCGCGACGGCGCGATTGCGTTCGCGGAGCAGTACAACGCAGACGGCGGCGACGCGACGGTGATCGACCTGCCGCAGATCGGCCTGTACGGCAACAGCCACTTCCTGTTCCAAGAGCTCAACAACAAAGAAATCGCCGACCACGTCCAGGCGTGGCTGAGTGAGAGAGGGCTGTAAAACCATGAACGCGGCGCGGGCCTATCCCCGGCGCCGCGTTCCCATGAAAGCATTGGAGGCAGAACAATGAACAAATTTACTTATTCCTATCCCGTCAAGGTCTACTTCGGAGAAAAGGCCGCGGAACAAAACCTCGCCGCGGAGCTTAAAAAGCACGGCAAGACTGTCCTGCTGGCCTACGGCGGCGGGTCGATCAAGATAAACGGCGTCTACGACGAGCTGTGCGCCATGCTCAAGGCGGCGGGCAAGGAGATCGTTGAGTTCACCGGTATCATGTCCAATCCAACCTATGCCAAGGTGCAGGAGGGCGCGAAGCTGGCGCGGGACAATCACGTCGATTTCATCCTCGCGGCGGGCGGCGGCAGCGTCATCGACTGCTGCAAGATCGTCTCGGCGCAGGCGAAGCTGGACGCGGACATCTGGGACTACGAATACAGCGAACACAAGCAGCCCGCAGATTTTATCCCAATGGGCGCGGTGGTGACGGCCTTCGGAACAGGCGCGGAGATGAACAACGGCGCGGTCATCACCCACACGGAGAAGATGCTCAAATCCGCGCTCTGGGGCGCGTTCTACGATTTCGCGATTCTCGACCCGGCGTACACGATGACCATGCCGATGAAGCAGGTGATCTCCGGCGCGTTCGATACGCTGAGCCATTGCATGGAGACCTATTTCGGCTCGCCGCGCGAGGACAACCTTTCGGACGAGATCAACGAAGCGGTCATGCGCTCGACCATAAAAAACCTGCGCGCGCAGATTGCAAATCCCGACGACAAAGCCGCCCGCAGCGAGCTTCTGTGGGCGGCGGCCATGGGGGAGAACGGAATCCTGAAAATTGGGAAGGCGACGGACTTTCAGTGCCACATGATGGAGCACCAGCTGGGCGCGTACACCGACTGCAACCACGGCATGGGGCTTTCCGCGATGCACGTCCCCTATTACCGCTATATCGTCGAAAAGGGCGCGGACAAATTCGCCAGGTTTGCAACCCGCGTCTGGGGCGTCGACCCCGCGGGCAAGAGCGAGCTGGAGGCTGCGAACGCCGGCCTCGACGCGCTCATCGCGCCGTGCTCCGCCTGCTACTACTGCAAGGACCACGGCGGCGCTTGCGCCATCCGCGACGACATGGTGGAGGTGCTGGACAAGATGCAGGCTGCCGACGTGATCGTCATGGCAAGTCCGGTCTACTTCTATTCCATTGACGCGCAGATGAAAGCCGTCATTGACCGCTGTGTGGCGCGCTGGACAAACATTCCGAACAAGGAGTTTTACTATATCATGACCTCCGCTGAGGACAGCGACACGGTTATGGACTGCACGCTGGAATGCTTCCGCGGCTTCGCCGCCTGCCTCGACGGCGCGGTGGAAAAGGGTGTCATCTACGGCAAGGGCGTCTATGAAAAGGGCAGCGTACAGGGTAAGGCTGTCATGCGCGAAGCCTACGAGATGGGGAAAGCCGTATGAAAACGAAAATGATTGCGCTGCTTTTGATTTGTTCCATAGCGGCAGTCTTGACTGCCTGCGGGGGATCGGCGCAGCCGACGGAAGCGGCAAGCCCCACCCCGGAGCAGCAGACAAGCGCCGCACCTGTGGTAGAAAGCGAGAAACAGGCGGCTGCGTCGGCTGTCTCTGATGACAAGATCCTCATCGTTTATTTCGCCATGGCGGAGAACAGCGATGTGGACGCGGTTTCCTCCGCCAGCGTCATCATGGACGGAGGCGAGGCGAAGGGCATGAGCAAGTATATTGCGGACATCATCGTCGAGCGCACGGGCGGCGAATTGTTTTCCATTCGAACGGAAGAAAAATTCCCCGGTCAGTATGACCCGCTCGCCAACCGTGCGAAAGAGATGCAGAACGACGGCGAGCTGCCGCCGCTGACGAGCCATATCGAAAACCTCGACGATTACGATGTAATCTTCGTCGGCTACCCAGTTTGGTGGTACACGCTGCCGCAGGTGATGTTCAGCTTCTTCGACGAGTACGACTTCACGGGCAAGACCATCGTGCCGTTTGTCACCCACTACGGCAGCAGGGACGGCGGAACCTTTAGAACCATT
>SVKP01000122.1 GCA_015068395.1 Oscillospiraceae bacterium | reverse complement strand
TGTCCTCTTGTCTCGGTTTGCTTTTCGTGCCGCTTGTATTTCTGCGTATTGTTCACGGGTAAACTGATACTTCATTTTCATCACCGGAACGATTATATCACAGTTCAAATCTAATTTCTACTTTTAATTGCGGATTAGTATAAATCGTCGACAAAGGCATTCGCCTTTGCCGACGAAGGGGTTTCACTCCGCTTCTCGCACGATTTGTCCGCATTTCGCGGACAAATCGCACGAACGCTCCGTGCAAAGTGTTTTTTCCGACGTACACGCCGCCGGAAAAAACAGATCAAACTCCTTTCGCGCCCACGGGCGCGAAACTCTGCGAGGCTTTTGCTCCCTGCGGCATAGTTTTCGCCATGCCGCTTTGTCGTCCCTGGCGGGCGACAGCCGTCACGCAGTCACAGCCCCAGCAGCTCCGTCCAGAGCTTCACTTCCTCTTCCGACGCTTCCGCGCCCAGCCGCTTGCCGGCGTCCACCTCCACGGCGTCTCCGACGATTCCCTTGATATGGGCGGAAGCCTTGTCCACGCCGCTTCCGCCGGATGTGCAGAAGGGAATGAGCTTCTTGCCGGCAAAGGAATAGCCGTCAAGGAACGTGTCGATGATGCTCGGCTCACGACCCCACCAGACCGGGAAGCCGATGAAGATCGTGTCATATTGGGTCATGTCGTCGACCTTCCCGCTGATCGCCGGCCGGCACGACTCGTCCGCCATTTCCAGATTGCTGCGGGACGTCTTGTTCGTGTAGTCGAGATCGGCCGCGGAATACGGCGATTCCGGCTTGATCTCAAACAGGTCCGCGCTCTCGGCCTTTGCCAGTTCAGCCGCTACCTTTGCCGTGTTGCCCGTGGCGGAAAAATACGCTACCAATACCTTGCTCATAATGAAAACCTCCTTATAAATATCATTGGCTGTGCCAAATTTTACTCGTTATCGCTTCAGACGGCCACAGTCCATGTCGCGATATATTCCAGCTCCTCCGCGGCCTTGAGCTTTGGGTCGTCGAGAGAAAAGCGAAGCTCCAAGCCGGCGTTCTGCGCCCCAAGGGCAAAGTGGCACAACGCGATGCCGACATCCACCTTTTGCAGATCGCCCGTTGCCTCGCCGACAAAGCCCCTGTTCTTCTTTTCATAGAAATGCGCGCCGCCGTCTGACACGAACACGCGCCACGGCTGCTTGTTGACCGCGGACGGCGCGAGCCGCGTCAATTCCAGCGGGAGAGCCAGCTTTCCCGCGCTTTCCGCCGTAAGCGGATGGCCGTCGCCGTCGAAAAACAGCTCCCCAAAATCAAATCTGGTATCCGCCTTGACGCCCTTGCGCATCATGGCCTCCCGCAGTGACATCTTTGCCGCGGGATAGCCCAGCGGGCTGGCGCAGGGCATCATCTCGTCCGTGCCCAGCGCCATCGCGTGCTCGAACGCGGCGCGGTCCATCGTCCCGCCGATCCACGTCGTGCCGATGCCGAGCGACTGCGCGTACAGCACCAGCATCTCAAACGAGTATCCAAATGCTTCCTCCGCGCGGGGCATACGCTTGACCTTCGCGCCGATATACTGCTCCGTCCCGGCGATCACAGGGCTGCTCAAGCCGCTCTTTTTCGCGTCCAGCAGCTTGAACTCCACCGGGATCTCATAGGGATTTTCGATCCTCCGCGCAAAAGCGCTCAGCTTTTCGACGTCCTCCGCGGCAAGCGCGCGTCCGTCAAACGTGCGGACGCTGCGCCGTTCCCGGATCGCTTTTTCAATATCATTCATAACGTTCGATCGGTTCTGTTCCATTGTCGTACCACTCCCTCAAAACGGTCTCAGATTCTGCTGCAGCGTGGACCAGAGCATATAGGTCTGCGTCGGGAAGGACATGATCATGCTCCGCAGGTCGAGGGCGGTCATCTTCTTATTGATGATGAGCGTGAGGTAGTCGAGCCAGGTTCCCGCCTCGCTGCCGTAGATGGCCGCGCCGGCCAGATAGCCCTCCTTGTCGAAGATCAGCGTCAGGTCGGTCTCCAGCTCGTGGTTGTTGACCCAGTCGTTCTGAACGCCCCACGGCACGTTGACGAGCTTATAGCTCTCCGCGTCCCCGCGCGCCTCGTCCACGCTCACGCCGACCTGGCCGATGCGCGGCAGGGTGAACACCAGATTGGGCACCGGCGGATAGACGATCGGCGCGTCGGACAGGCCGAGGATCTGTCCCGCAATATAGTTCGACTCAAATTCGGCGGTGGGCGTCAGCTTGGGGATGGTCTTGTCCACCACGTCGCCGCTGGCGTAGATGTTTGGAACCGAGGTACGCAGATGGTCGTCCACCACGATCCCTCTGCGGCTCGCCTGAATGCCCAGCTCCTCGAGCCCCAGATCCTCCACGTTGGCGACCCGTCCTGTGGCGTCCAGCACATAGTCGCCCTCGGCGGAGACGCCGTTTCCGGATGTAACCCTGTAACCGTTCGCCGTCTGCTCGACGGAGGCGACCGCTTCTCCGAAATGGAACATGGCCCCCTGCGACTCCATTCTCGCCACGAGCTTTTCGACGTACTCGGCGGGGTAGTTGAGCAGCGCCCGGGGCGCGAACTCAAAGAAGGTGACCTTCTTTCCCAGTGCCAGCGCCATGGACGCGAACTCCATGGAAATGATGCCCGCGCCGATGCAGATCATATGCTCCGGCATCACATCCAGATCCAGGAAATGGCTGCTGCCGTGGGTCAGCTCCCTGCCGGGAATGTTCAGCCGCGCGTTGCGCGCGCCGGTGCCAATGACGATATACTCCGCCGTGACGGTCTTATCGCCGACGGCGATGGTGTGAGCGTCCGTCAGTCTGCCCCGCCCGCGGATCACGTCGATGCCGAACTGCGTGAACACCTGCTCCAGCACCGGGTCAAAAGCGCCGATGGCCTGCTTTTTATAGGCCATGAGCCGCGTCCAGTCGATCTTCACGTCGGCCTCCACGCAGAGGTCCTCGTAACGCCTGAGGCCGTCCATGAGCTCAAAGGGCCCGTCCAGCAGGATCTTGGCGTCGCAGCCGAAGTTCGTGCAGGTGCCGCCCATTTTGTTTGCCTCGATGAAGGCTACCTTCTTTCCCGCGAGCGCCAGCGCCATGCCGCCGTGGTTGCAGGAATGCCCGCTGCCGAGAAAAACAACATCATAATCCATTGCTCTTTCCTCCTCGATCATATCGTTTTGATTTTATTGCGGCTTTTTTTGAGACACAGGATCGCCGCGGCTGTCAGCACGACGCCCACTCCCGCAAGGATCGCCTTCCCGGACGGCGCGTTCCCCTCGGTCTCCCGAAGCAGCGCCAGCACCGTATCGCCGTGCCGCTTTTCGTCCTCCTTGACGCTTTGCACCTCCGGGTACTTCTCCGCGACCGGCGCGTAGGTATTCTCCGCGCTGTATTCGCCTTTTGCGATCAGCGGATACAGCCGTTTCTTCCCAATGACCCTGTAAAGCAAGGCAGCAGGACCGCCTTGGTTTTCCCCGGCGTCAGGATCTGCTGCGTAAGCCCCCTGAATACCGCCGCGTGCCGCCCTTCCTCGGCGGCAAGGACGCGGAACGTCTCCGCGTCTTCGGCATCCCGCACAACGTCCGCGAGCGCGTTATACATCAGCACGGCGTCCAGCTCCCCCTGCTGCGATTTCAGTAAGGTCTTTCTGTCATTTTTTGAGATTGACATCAGTATACCTCCGTTTTTTCATCCCGCGCATGTTCCTCGTCAGCCTATTCTTTCTTTTGGGCGTTCAGCAGCTCATAGAGCAGCGAATACAGCATATGGCCCTTCTCCGGCGGCAGGTCGATACAGCAGGAAACCTCCCGCGGGATATCCTTCGCCCTTTCCTGCAGCGCGCGCCCTTCATCGGTAAGCGAAATCAGCACCACACGGTCATCCTCTTCACTCCGTTTCCGTTCGACATAGCCCGCCTGCTCCATCTTTTTCAAAAGCGGCGAAAGCGTTCCGCTGTCAAGCATCAGCCGATCACAGAGCTCGCCGACCGTGATCCCGTCCTTCTCCCACAGCACAAGAAAGACAATATACTGGGTATAGGTAAGGCCGAGCGGCTTCAGCCACGGCGTATAGAGGCTGACAACGCTTCTGGAAGCGGCATAGAGCGGAAAGCAGAGCTGATTTGAAAGCTTCATTGCCTCGCGATAGTTATACGGCATTCGGTATTTCTCCCTCGTTTCTTTGGTTCAATTGTATTGTATCAAATATTTTTGCCGCTGTCAAGTGTTTTTCACGCGGCATGTGTATATTCTCTTATACATGCGCGGCATCCACGCACTCCGGGGAAGCGCTCCCCCGGCTTCGGACGATCCGCCCAAACAGCTCCCGGCTCCGGGAGCGTTCGTCAGGGCTCGTCCGGCTTCGTGAAGTCAAGCAAAAAACCGCCCTTGCTCTTTACCTTTTCCAGGAACGCGGCGAGCTTGCCGTTGGCGACGATGTCCCCGCTGTGCCAGCACTTCTTCGCGATCTGTTCGCACGTCAGCGAAAGGTAAAAATCGTCGGGGATGTCGACGCTGATCTCTCCGCCGCCGATCTGCCCCGCCGAGCTCCCCTGGCACCGGCAGTCCTGGTGGATATAGGCGCTTCCGTCCTCGCAAAAGCGCAGGGTGATGATATCGACGCCCCGCTCGAAATAGTCGCCCAGGCTGACCAGCTCCACATCCAGATGAAGGAAGCGGAGACGGTATTCCCGCGCCAGACGTTCCGCCGCCGTATCATAAGCGCCGCGCAGAACGACGTTGTTCCTCCGGAACAGCTCAGCCGTCCTTTCGGTCATGTGCAGGTCGCATTCGGCATTATGGATCCAAACCGAATCTATGGTGGGGAGCAATTCGAAGAAATCGGGCTCGACCTCCCTGACCTCCTCGTCCAGACCCAGCGCCACGCCCTGCGGATCGACCCTGATCCGCTCATTCATCCAGTAGGACATGTCCTTTTTCCTCAGGATCCTTCCGCCATACGCGTCAAAACCGTGTTTTCTGTATTGTCAGGCTTCTTAGAATGACGTATTGGGCGAATCGGCGTTCGGTAGAGCAGATTGAGCGTTCTGTTCACAATTCATCTTGTTATGGCATTTATCTCGAAGGAAAAAAACAACTTGTCGGATTTGCCAGAGTGATCAGCGACTATGCCACAACATACTATTTGTGCGATGTGATCATTGATACAGCATGCGTAAAGGTAAGATTCATCTTGCCTACAAGCATTTTCTCGGTTACAAAAAGGGCGCTGACGGAAGGCCGGAAATCGTGGAGGAAGAGGCTGAGATCATTCGCAAGATATTTGATCTCTTCCTCGACGGCTGGACGATCCGTCACATTGCGCAACACCTTACTGACGAGGGCATTCCAACACCCAAAGGAAACAGCAAATGGCCAGTTTCAACCGTTGAGAACATTCTCAGCAACGAGAAATACAAGGGCGATGCCCTGCTGCAAAAAACCTATACCGAGGATTATCTTACTAAAAAGGTCAAGAAAAACTGCGGTGAGGTAAAGCAGTATCTGGTCGAGCACTCCCATGAGCCGATCATCGATCCGGAGACCTTTGACCGTGTACAGGAGTTGCTTGCCAAGCGCCGCCCGTATAAATCCAAGCTCCGGGATGGCAGTCCATTCTGCAATAAGCTCATTTGCGCTGATTGCGGTGGATTCTTTGGTCACAAGGTCTGGCATAATCACGGCAATACCAAGCGTTATGATATTTGGTATTGCAACCAGAGATACAGGGGAAACAAAGTCTGTGAGACGCCAATTCTCTACGAGAGCGACATCAAGCGTGCTTTTGAGCAGTTTCTGTGCAGTATAGGCAAAAAGGCAGAATACTCCCCAGAACGCTGGCGTGAACTGGTTGACTCCGTAAGCGTCCAATCCGACAAAATGCTGGTCTTTACTCTCAATGATGGTTCCAAGCATACCATAGCACTTTAGAGGCAGTACATTTATATAGCGCCGCGATAGCTCATATTGCGGCGCTTTTTCTTATGTGAGGATTCTCGCGTGAACAGGGCTTATGCACCACAAATCTGAAATACTCTAAAATCGCTCAAAAAATGGTGCAGGTGCACCATCTCAAAAAAGAGGCAAAAAGACTGTCGGAAAACATCTGGTGCAGCAAGAGCCATGCGGTGATTGCTGTGACTGCAAAAAATGGTGCAAAAAAGTAAAACATCCCCGCTTAAACAGGGATGTTTTACTTCGTTTCACACGGCACCTTGTTCTCCAAGGTGACCACACATTATGGCAGGGGCAGAAAGATTCGAACCCCAATAGTTGCAATTTACTTCATATGTTTGTGTGGTATATCGTCTATTTTTATATAGTTTTTCTAATTTTTGTCGCCCTTTGTATTTGTTCATCATCCCTCATCTTTGTCTGGTA